>NZ_JBWKUZ010000003.1:0-341420 GCF_059421435.1 Janthinobacterium sp. GW821-FHT03A03
CGCCAGGCGCCGCCCGCGAACGCGGCCGCCAGCAGCAGCGCGGCCGCGGCGGCGGCCGGCGCGTATGCGCGGCCGCCCGCCAGCAGCAGGGCCAGCGCGGAGGGCGCCAGGCACAGCAGGAACAGCAGGCCGGGCACGCCGGCCAGCGCAGCCACCTGCAGCACGGCAAGATTGTCGGCTTGGGAATACGCAAGGCTGCCCCAGTTACCATCGAGCAAGAAGGCCGCCATCACGGTATCGATGGCCACCCACAGCACGGGATAGGCCAGCACCGTCCAGGCTGCCCGGTAGCGCAGCACGAGGCGCCGCGTGGCCAGCACCACCAGCAGCCACAGCAATGCCTTGACGGCGAGCACGGCCAGCACGGCCGGCAAGGGCATGAGCAGGCGGAAATACGCGACGTTCGAGGACAGGCCCAGCATGGCGGCCAGCAAGGTCATCCAGGCCGCATCGCGGCGCGACGAGCGCAAGGCCAGCCACAGCACGGGCAGCGGCGCCAGCCAGGCCAGCCAGCCGACGGGCTGCGGTCCCAGCACCCAGTACAGGGGCAGGCCCGCCGCCAGCGCGGCGGCCAGTTGTGACAGGCGCGCGCGCAGCGCGCCACTGCCGGCAAACAAGGGGGGCGCAGACAGGATATTGAGCATGCTCAACCTTTCAAGGGCAGCCAGATTTCCACCCCGCCCACGCCGCTGGCCGGGTCGAAATGCTGGTCGTAGCGTTCGAAATCAGGCGCGTCGGCCGCTTCCAGGCCGGAGCGGGGCAGCCACTCGTTCCACACCGTATGCCAGGTGGCGCGGATGGTGGAAATGTGGCCGCGGTGATGAAACACGGCATAGCGCCGCGGGGCGATGCGCAGCCGCGTCCAGCCATCGGGGGCCTGGGAAAAGTCGTTCACCGGCATGGCGCACAGGTAATCGAAATTGCCCGCATCGTCATTGTTGCAGCACACGCCATACACGAGCTGGCCGGGCGCAGCATGGGGCAGGAAGCGCTGCCACAGGGCGGGAATGCCGGCAGCCGTTTCTGCGCGATAACGTTCGACGAGGCCCGCCAGCAGCAAGGCGGGGCCCTGCTCGAAACGGGGAGCTTCCAGGGCCACGCCAGGCGCCACATCCAGTTTGATGGCTTCCACCAGGGCCAGGTTGGCGACATGGCGCTGCGCCCGCACCATTTCCGGCGTGACCTTGAACTGCTCGCGGAAGGCGCGCGTAAACGCTTCGTGGGAGCCGTAGCCCGCCGCGAGCGCGACGGCAAGGATGTCCTGCGCGCCCTGCGCCAGCGCGCACGCCGCGACGCTGAGCCGGCGCGCCCGCACATAGCGCATCACGGAGTGGCCCGTCGCCAGGCCGAAAGCGCGCGTCAGGTGGCAGCGCGAGGCGCCGCCCACGCGGGCGATGTCATCGAGCGAAATATTGTCCGCATAGTGCGATTCGATATACCAGAGTGCCTTGGCCAGATAGTGCATATGCGCTTCCCGTGGAACGAGCAGCGACTGTAGCATTTCCGGGTGCGGAGGATTTGACTGGAATTGCGCAATACCGGGCGGGCGGCACGGGTATCCCTATTTGCGCGCGCGCTTTTCGTGCGCCAGCTGGCCGCCGCTGATGCGCGCCAGCTCCGCCATTTCCGCCGCCATGAAGGCCAGCAGGTCGTCGATGCTGACAATGCCGAAGAGGCCGCCAAGGCTGTTGACGACGGGCAAGCGGCGAATGCCGTTGACGCGCATGCGTTCGATGATGTCGTAGACGTCCTCGTCTTCGCTGGCCGTGAGCAGCTGCGCGCTCATGATGTCGCCCACCAGCAGGCTGGCGGGATCGAGGCCCAGGGCGATGACGGAGACGACGATGTCGCGGTCGGTGAGGATGCCGACGGGAACGCGCTCGCCATTGGGCTGCTCGGCCACGACCAGGTCGCCCACGTGGTGCTGGCGCATCATCAGCGCCGCCTGCTCCACGCTGGTGTCACGCTGGCAATGGATGGTTTGCTGGGTGCAGATATCGCCGATACGCATGTCGCCACTCCCTCACGTGCAGAAGTGTCAACGCTACGCCTGCCCGCCGGCACGGGCTTTGCGCCAGATCAATTGAAGCAGGCTTTACTTTTCTTCCGGCGGTGGCAGGAAGCAGGCTTCGACGATCTGCAAGTCGTTATCCTTGGCGAACTCGCGCACGAAGTGAAACGCCATCGGCTCGATCTCGCGCAGCTTGGTGTTGACGACCACGGATTTGACGCCATTGACGACGGTCGGGCGCACGTAGGGCGAATACTGGAGGTGCGCATTGCGCCCGCCGCCTTCGGGATTGAAACAGGACATCACACCGCAAAGGCGCTCGGCCCAATCGCTGGGTCGAAATTGCTTGCCATTGCTGGTGAGACCCAGGATGAAGAACTCGTCTGAGAGTTCGTTTTGAGATAACTCGGCCATGTGGCTTGTCGGGACTGGATTGCGTGAATGGCCCCGGCGGGTAGCCGGGCTGGTAGTTCAACTGCGTAACTGCGTGTACTGCGGTAAGCCAGTATTATATCTTATAGAAGACTTGGGTTCTACCTCGATCTGCCCCGCCATGCAAACAGGGGCTGGCGCGCATCGCACACCAGCCCCTATTTTAACCTTGTTCCACGCGCAGGGCGCGGGGACAGGCGGCAGGCGTCAGCCCAGCCAGACGGCGCCCGACATCAACAGCAGCAGCAGCATCCACAGCAGCAAGGCGCGCCACACGAGGCCCACCGTGCTCTGCAAGGCGCGCGCGCCAGGCTCTTCGCCGGGCAGGATATCGCTTTCGCTGTCGCTGTCATCGACGGCCATGTCCGGCGTGACGACCACGCGGGCCGCCGTCTCCGCCGGCGTGCCCAGGCGCACGCCCATGGCGCCGCCGCCGGCCGTCAGGATGATGCCGATGGCCTCGTCCTGCCAGCGCTGGGCGAAATTGCGCCAGGCATAGATGGCATCCTCGAAATTGCCGACCACGGCAAAGGCCACGGCCGTCAGGCGCACGGGGATCCAGTCGATCCAGTAAAAGGCGCGCGCGGCAAACTGGCCGAACGCTTCATTGCGCATGTGCTCGGGCTCGTTCCAGGCGCGCGCCAGGTATTCGGCCACGCGGTACATGACGGCGCAGGCAGGGCCCAGCGGCATCAAAAACCAGAAAAATACGCCAAAGACATTGCGGTGCGTGGTGACGAGGGCTTTTTCCACGGCGATGCGGGCGATTTCGCCCGCTTCCATGCCCACCGTGTCGAGCTTGGTCCAGTCGGCCAGCAAGGTGCGCGCGGTCGCTTCGTCGCCGGCGCTCAGGGCCAGCTGGATCGACGTGAAATAATGGCTGTAATGGCGAAAGCCCAGGGTCAGGTAGACGATGAGGACGTTCCAGGCAAAGGCCAGCAGGGACAGCTGATAATGCTGCAAGAGCCAGTACACGCCCGCCGTCGGCACCATCAGCGCGCCGATCATGAGGAACCAGCCCATGCGGCCATGGTTGGCGTGGCCGGCATTGAACCAGGTCTCCATGCGCATTGCCAGGCTCTTGATTTCGGCGTAGATGGGATTATCCGCGCGCAAAGGTTTGAGCTGCTCGATCAGCAATGCGCAAAGTATGGAGAGAAATGTCATCAAACGTCCTTTTTGTCTTTTTCAGCAATACCGCAATGCCCGCTACGATAGCGCAGTGCCGTGCTGGAATCAAACTTATTACGTGCGCGGCGCCATTTTACGCGCGCAAGAGGTGAAACAGATTGCGCAGCATGCCGGCCGTGGCGCCCCAGATATAGAAGCGCTCGTACGGCATGGCGTAGAACGAGCGCCGTCCGCCCGGCAATTCCACCGACAGGCGCTGATGGTTGAGGCCATCCATCAGGAAGGCCAGCGGCACTTCGAAGATTTCCGCCACTTCGGACGGATCGGCGCGCAGTTCGAACGGCGGCGTCACCAGGCCCACCACGGGCGTGACCTGGTAGCCGGTGCCCGTCAGGTAGTCGGGCAGGCAGCCGAGCACTTCGACGTGCCGGCGCGCCAGACCCACCTCTTCCTCCGTCTCGCGCAGGGCCGTGGCCACGGGCGAGCCGTCGAACGGTTCGCTGCGCCCGCCGGGAAAGCTGACCTGGCCCGCATGGCTGCTCAGGTGGTCCGTGCGCATGGTCAACAGGATGGTCAGGCCGTCCGGCCGCCGCACGAGGGGAATGAGCACGGCGGCGCGCACGGGCACGGCGCGGGCGGAGAGGAAATCCTGGGTAATCTCGGGCTGCCAGTCCGGCGGTTCGGCCAGGCGCTGGCGCAGCCAGTCCGGCGTCATGCGCGCGGCGTCCAGCGCCGCCTCGCCGGCGATCGAATCGATGGCGAGTTGCTTGGGATCAAATGCGATGGTGGCCATTGCCCCTCCCTCATGATTAACATCACCTGGCAAAAGCGGCGCGAGGGGAAGGAAGAGGCGGCCGAGACGCGCAACCGTACGCTAGTACGGCGAGCATCGCAGGCTACCTATGCCGACGCGCAGCAGCTTGGGCCAGGTGTCACCATAAAAAAAAGGGCACCCTGAGGCGCCCTTTTTTTCCAACGCAGGCGCTGATATTACGCGCTTGCTTTCGCCACAACGCGGCGATTTGGCAATTTTTCTTTGATACGCGCCGATTTACCCGAACGCTCACGCAGATAGTACAGCTTGGCGCGGCGAACATCACCACGGCGTTTCACTTCGATCGAAGCGATCAGCGGCGAGTACAGCTGGAACGTACGCTCGACGCCTTCGCCGGACGAGATCTTGCGAACGATGAAGTTCGAGTTCAGGCCACGGTTACGACGGGAGATAACGACGCCTTCGTAAGCCTGGGCGCGCTTGCGCGTGCCTTCGACTACGTTGACGCTGACGATAACGGTATCGCCTGGTGCGAAGTCAGGAATCGATTTACCCAGACGGGCGATCTCTTCTTGCTCTAATTGTTGAATCAAGTCCATTTTTAACACTCCGAAAACCATCATGCCGGCGCACTGTGGATAGCGAGTATCCGCCCGGTAGAGGATGGGTATTACCAATTTGGGCAACATGCCCGGCACTGCAAAGCCACCCTGCCGGCCGTCCGAAAACGGCTTACAGGCTGGCCAGGAATTTTTCGTCGGTCTTGCTGAGCAAGCCGGCGGCGCGCGCACTGACCAGCAGGTCAGGCCGCTTGCTCGCGGTCGCTTCCAGCATGCGCTGGCGGCGCCACTTGACGATCTCGGCATGATTGCCACCCATCAAGACGGGCGGCACGGCCATGCCTTCATACGTTTCCGGCCGCGTATAGTGCGGCGCATCGAGCAAGCCATTGACGAAGCTGTCCTCGATGGCCGATGCTTCCGTGTTCAGGACACCGGGCAGCAAGCGGATCACCGCATCCATCAGCGCCATGGCGGGCAACTCGCCGCCCGACAGGACGAAGTCGCCCATGCTGATCTCTTCGTCGACGCAGCGCTCCAGCAAACGCTGGTCCACGGCTTCATAGCGGCCGCACAGGATGACGAGGCCAGGCTCGGCTTTCAGCTGCGTGACGCGCTCATGCGTGAGCGGACGGCCTTGCGGCGACATGAACACCACGCGCGGCGCGGCCAGTCCCAGTTCCGTCTGGCGTTGCTTGGCGGCATTAATTGTCGCTTCGAGCGGACGGGCCATCATCACCATGCCGGGGCCGCCGCCATACGGGCGGTCATCCACGGTGCGGTGATTGTCGCTCGTGAAATCGCGGGGATTCCACAAGGACAAGCCACATTTGCCCTGCTCGAAGGCACGCCGGGTCACACCCGACTGCGTCAGCGCGGCAAACATTTCCGGGAACAGGGTCACGACATCAAATTGCATCGCTCGCCATCCTGAAAATATTGCCCGGCGCAAAGTTATGCGCAGGCGGTTTAATAATCGAGGCCCCAGTCGACCGTGATCTTGTTGGCAGCCTTGTCAACATTAATGACAAACTGGCCGACAAACGGGATCAGGCGCTCAGGCGCCTTGTCGACGGCGTCATCGGGATGGGCGACGGGCCTGATGCGCAAGATCGACTGCGGACCATTGCTCATCATGTCAGTCACTTCGCCGAGGCACTCGCCTTGCAAATTCTCAACTGTCAGTCCGATCAGATCGGACCAATAAAATTCATCGGCCGACAGCGTCGGGAAATGGCTACGCGGAATTTGCACAGACACGCCTTTCAGCGCTTCCGCGGCATCCCGCCCGACCACACCCACCAGCTGGGCCACGACGTCGCCGCCGTGTAACTTCGCTTGCCTGACTTGAACATCATGCAAGGTCGGTTTATCAAACCACCAGGTCTTGACGCTTAATAATGCATCCGCGTCGTCGGAGAAAGGAGTGATCCTGACCCCGCCAGCAATGCCATAGGCACCGGAGACATAGCCTACCTGTACCAGGTCATCGGGGACTTTCACCCCGGATGCAGTCTTGACCGTCAAACCAGTGATCTAATTAAGCTGCTGCTTTGCCGTTGCTGGCAACCAGACGAGCAACGGTTGGCGACAATTGTGCGCCAACGCCTTGCCAGTAGGCCAGACGGTCTGCGGTGATACGCAGTGGAACTTCGCCACCTTGCGCCATCGGGTTGTAAAAACCGATACGCTCAATGAAGCGACCATCGCGGCGATTGCGCGAATCAGTAGCGACGATGTTGAAGAACGGGCGCTTCTTGGCGCCTCCACGAGCTAAACGAATAACGACCATAATATTTCCAAAAAGTGTGCTGAGGCGGAAAAAGCCGCAAATTATAGCGCGCTTTACCGCCAGGCAGCAAGCGTTATGATGACGGGCGTGTAATTTGGGCTAATCGAACATTATGACCAGACATCGCCGAAGACGCAATAGGCGCGTGCGCCTATCGTGCCGGCAATGCGGCGGCTTTGCCACCGGATCACGCGACATCATCGCACAATGCCCGATGAAAATGCTATCGCTGCGGGCGACAATGAGCAATACTGACTATCTTTACCGATGAGCAACTCTGGAGTCCCATGAACACCACGACTGTTTTGCAACACTCGCACAAGAACAAGGCATGCACTTCCCTGCTGGCCTTCCTGCTGGGCGCCCTGGGCGCGCACCGCTTCTACCTGCACGGCGCCAGCGACCGCTGGGGCTGGCTGCACGTGGCCGCCCTGCCCGCCAGCCTGGCCCTGCGCCAGGCCTTTCCCGACGCCGACTGGTTTTACCAGATCCTGCCGCTGATCCTGTCCGCGCTGGCCGGCTTCCTCGAAGCCCTGGTGCTGGGCCTGATGCCGGACGACAAGTGGGATGCCCGCTACAACGCCGCCTCCGGGCGCCTGTCGGACACGGGCTGGCCCCTGGCCGTGGTGCTGGTCGCTACCTTGATGCTAGGCGCGGGCGTGCTGATCGCCACCATGGCGCGCCTGTTCGACTTGCTGTACACGGGCGGCGCCTACGGTTAATTTCCACGCAGAAATGACATCACATGGCGCGCGGCACACGCACATGTAAGTGTTGGTAAGCAATCATGATTTTCCTCTATACTGCATTCACAATGCCGACATTACCGGCACATTCAACACACCCCAGGAGAAGATCATGATTCGTCGCCCACTCATCCTCGCAATGGCCGTCACGGCCCTGTTCAGCACCTCCGCCTTCGCACAGAACCTGTCGCCGAAGGCGCAATATGCCTACGACACGAAACAAGCGAACACGCGCTATGCGGACGACAAGAAATTGTGCGCAGAAGAAAGCAGCTCGAAAGCCCGCATGCAATGCCTGCGCGACGCCAAGGGCGAATACGACCAGGCCATCATCAATGCCAAGGCCGCGCAAAAAGCGGGCAATTCCTACGCCGGCCAGCCTTCCAAACAGCCGCAGCACCAGATCTGCGCCGAGTGCGGCAAGGTGCTGGCAGTCAACGTCGCTGAAAAAGCCGGTGAAGGCGGCGCCCTGGGCATGATAGGCGGCGGCGTGGCCGGCGCCCTGCTGGGCCGCCAGGTCGGCGGCGGACGCGGCAAGGACCTGGCCACCCTGGCCGGCGCCGCCGGCGGCGCGTATGCCGGCAAGCAAGTCGAAGGCCACATGAAGAACGCCAAGACCTGGACCGTCACCGTGCAGTACGAAACGGGCGCCAAGGCCGACTTCGCGTTTGACCAGGACCCAGGGCTGGCTGCTGGCGACTTGGTGCGCAATTCCGGCAACGGCATCGCCCGCCGCTAAGAACGCAGGGAAAGCGTCCATGGCGGCGTTGCCCGAGTCTGGCCGACATTGCCGTACTAACGGCGGACGGCGACAAGGCGCCTTGCCCTGAGCGCTTTCTCAGGCGTTCTTAATATAGAAAAAGCGCTGGAGAGTGATCTCCAGCGCTTTTTTTTGCATTCAGCCGGCGAGCGCCGGCCAAGTTTCAACTTAAAACTGCTCTTCCGACAGCGCCATCACGCCGGCGCTGCCGTCGATGATGGTGGCGCGCAAGCCCGGTGCCTGCGACAGGATGTGGTCGGCAAAGAAGCGCGCCGTGGCGATCTTCGCCTTGTAGAACGCCGCGTCGCCGCTGCCCTCGCCCAGCTTTTGCTGCGCCGCCACGGCCGCGCGGGCCATCTGCCAGCCGCCCAGCACGATGCCGGCCAGTTTCAAATAGGGCACGCTGCCCGCGAAGACGGCCTTGATGTCCGACTTCATGTTCGCCACCACATACTCGACCACGGCTTCCAGCGCGGCGCTGCCTTCGGCCAGGTGGCGTTGCATGGCCTGGAAGTCGGCGCCGGTCAGCTCGCCCAGCTGGGCTTCCGTGGCGCGCACCTGGGCGATGATGGCTTTCGCCACGGCGCCGCCGTCGCGCACCGTCTTGCGCCCCACGAGGTCGTTCGCCTGGATGGCCGTCGTGCCTTCGTAGATGGTCAGAATCTTGGCGTCGCGGTAATGCTGGGCTGCGCCTGTTTCCTCAATGAAACCCATGCCGCCATGCACCTGCACGCCGTCACGCGTGACGTCCTGCGACATTTCCGTGGCCCAACCCTTGATCACGGGCACCAGGTATTCATAGGTGGCCAGGCTTTCCGCGCGCACGTCCGCGTCCTGATGGTGGTGCGCCACGTCGCTGATGGCCGCGCCCACGTAGGCCAGCGCGCGCGCCGCCTCGGTCTGCGAGCGCATCGACATGAGCATGCGACGCACGTCCGGGTGGTGGATGATGGAGACCGGACCGGCGGAACCGGCCAGGTCGCGCGACTGCACGCGGTCCTTGGCGAACGCCACGGCCTGCTGGTAGGCGCGCTCGGCCAGGCCGATGCCCTGCAGGCCCACGCCGAAGCGGGCCGCGTTCATCATGATGAACATGTATTCGAGGCCGCGGTTTTCCTCGCCCACCAGGGTGCCGATGGCGCCGCCGTGGTCGCCGAACTGCAGCACGGCCGTGGGGCTGGCCTTGATGCCCAGTTTATGTTCGATGGAAACGCAATGGGCGTCGTTGCGCGCGCCGAGGCTGCCGTCCGCGTTGACGAGGAACTTCGGCACGATGAACAGCGAAATGCCTTTCACGCCGGCCGGTGCGTCCGGCGTGCGGGCCAGCACCAGGTGGACGATGTTTTCCGCCATGTCGTGCTCGCCATACGTGATGAAAATCTTCGTGCCAAAGACTTTATAGGTGCCATCGTCCTGCGGCACGGCGCGCGTGCGCACGGCGGCCAGGTCGGAGCCGGCCTGCGGCTCCGTCAGGTTCATGGTGCCCGTCCACTTGCCCGATACCAGGTTTTCCAGGTAGGTGGCCTTCTGTTCGTCGCTGCCGGCCGTCAGCAGCGCTTCGATGGCGCCGTCCGACAGCAGGGCGACCAGGGCGAACGAGATGCTGGCCGAATTGAGCATTTCGATGCAGGGCGTGGCCAAGAGCTTGGGCAAGCCCTGGCCGCCAAATTCCGTCGGATGCTGCACGCCCTGCCAGCCCGCTTCGCCGTAGGCCTTGAACGCTTCCTTGAAGCCCTTTGACGTCGTGACCTGGCCGTCGTGCCAGAAGCTCGGTTCCTTGTCGCTGGGGCCGTTCAGGGGGGCCACCACGCCGCCGCAGAACTTGGCGTTCTCTTCCAGCACGGCTTCGGCCGTGTCGGGCGTGGCGTCTTCGCAGCCAGGCAAAGTATGGATTTCGGCCAGGCCGGCCAGTTCGTTCATCACGAACAACATGTCTTTCAGCGGGGCTTGATAGCTCATCTATTTCTCCAAGAAAAAAGCCACGCGCGGCTCGCCGTGTGGGGCGGGCCGGCGTGGCTTCGTGATATACAAAACCTGAATGGGTAAGACTTAGCCCAGTTCTTTGACCAGTTGCGGCACGATCTCGAACAGATCGCCCACGATGCCGTAGTCGGCCACGGCAAAGATCGGCGCTTCCGGATCCTTGTTGATGGCGACGATGGTCTTCGAGTCTTTCATGCCGGCCAGATGCTGGATCGCGCCCGAGATGCCGACGGCGATGTACAGCGAAGGCGCGACGATCTTGCCCGTCTGGCCCACTTGCCAGTCGTTCGGCACGAAGCCGGCGTCGACGGCGGCGCGCGAGGCGCCCATGGCGGCGCCCAGCTTGTCGGCCAGCGGCTCCAGGATGTGGAAGTTCTCGGCCGAACCCATGCCACGGCCGCCCGACACGATGATTTTCGCGGCGGTCAGTTCAGGACGGTCCGACTTGGCCAGTTCGCGGCCCACGAAGGCGGACTTGCCATTGTCGGCGACAGCGGCGACGGTTTCGGTGGCAGCCGAACCGCCGGTGGCGGCAGCGGCGTCGAAGCCGGTGGTGCGCACGGTGATGACCTTGACCTTGTCGCCAGATTGCACGGTGGCAATGGCGTTGCCGGCGTAGATCGGGCGCTCGAAGGTGTCGGGCGAATCGACCTTGGTGATTTCCGAGATTTGCGCTACGTCCAGCTTGGCGGCCACGCGCGGCAGGATGTTCTTGCCGTAGGCGGTGGCTGGTGCCAGGATGTGGCTGTAGTTGCCGGCGATGGCCAGCACTTGCTCGGCCACGTTTTCGGCCAGGCCGTCGGCAAAGTATGGCGCGTCGGCCACGATGACTTTCGTCACGCCGGCGATTTGCGCGGCGGCAGCGGCGGCAGCCGAGGCGTTCGAACCTGCGACCAGTACGTGCACGTCGCCGCCGCACTGGGCAGCCGCGGTCACGGTGTGGTGGGTGCTGCCCTTTAAGGTAGCGTTGTCGTGTTCAGCAATAACTAATGCGACCATGATATGTCCTGTAATTGTTCTGGAGTGACGGCAAAGCCGCTTAGATGACTTTGGCTTCGGTACGCAGCTTGGCGACCAGGGTGGCGACGTCCGGCACCTTGATGCCGGCCGAGCGCTTGGCTGGCTCGACGACTTTCAGGGTCTTCAGGCGTGGCGCGACGTCGACGCCCAGGTCTTCCGGCTTGACGGTCTCGAGCGGCTTTTTCTTTGCCTTCATGATGTTCGGCAGGGTCACATAGCGTGGCTCGTTCAAACGCAGGTCGGTGGTGATGATCGCTGGCAAGGTCAATGCCAGGGTTTCCAGGCCGCCATCGACTTCGCGCGTGACGGTGACTTTGCCGTCTTCCAGCACGACTTTCGAAGCGAACGTGGCTTGCGGCCAACCCAGCAGGGCAGCGAGCATCTGGCCGGTCTGGTTGCTGTCGTCGTCGATCGCCTGCTTGCCCAGGATGATCAGTTGCGGCTGTTCTTTCTCGGCCAGGGATTTGACCAGCTTGGCCACGGCCAGCGGTTCCAGTTCAGTCGTCGTTTCCACCAGGATGCCGCGGTCGGCGCCGATGGCCATGGCCGTGCGCAGGGTTTCCTGGCACTGCGTCACGCCGCAGGAGATGGCGACCACTTCGGTGACCTTGCCGGCTTCCTTCAGGCGCATCGCCTCTTCCAGCGCGATTTCATCGAAAGGGTTCATCGACATTTTGACGTTGGCGGTATCGACGCCAGTGCCGTCACTCTTGACGCGGACTTTGACGTTATAGTCGACCACGCGTTTGACGGGTACCAAGACTTTCATAGCTATGCCTTTGGGAAATTATAAAAATGACGGATCAAGTGCTGATTGTGCGTTCGATTATAAGAGAAATTTGAATCCTGAACCGAATTTAAGCACGATCGTGCGATTTTTTGTTAGAGCAATCCATCTAAACTGTCCAGCTTTGAGGATTCCGGGGAGTCGCCCGCTACGCTGCAGGGCAGCAAAAGGGGGCAGAAATGGCCCTGCGAGGAGAAAGCCAGGCCGCGCCGCGGCGGCCCCGGCCGGCACAATTATTTGCGTTGCATCAGGAAGACGAATTCGGTGCCCGTCTGCACATGCGACAGCAGGGCATTGCCCGTTTGCTTGGCGAAAGCCTGGAAGTCGCGCACGGAACCGGGATCGGTTGCCATGATGCGCAGCACTTCCCCACTCTGCAGCTCTGACAAAGCCTTTTTCGCCTTCAGAATCGGCAAGGGGCAATTCAAGCCGCGCGCGTCGAGTTCTTTGTGAAATTCCATAATCTCGGTATCAAGTAGTGTGTCGCTCATCATCAATATCCCACCATTTTTGTTGTACTGATTTTCGACATACTACTCTAAATCAGGGGCATTGACGCGCTGCACCAAAATAGTTCATCGGCTGTTGTGGGGTCACAACGGGATTCCAAAAGAAATAACGGCCCGCAAACACCGTCTGCGGGCCGTTTTCACGAGGCAGTGGGGTGAAGAACCCGCATGCCTGCAAGCTTACGCCTTATTTCACGCGTTCGCCGACCCAGGCCGGCACGCCGGCCAGGGCGTTCGCCAGGCCGCTCGGATCGGTGCCGCCGGCTTGCGCCATATCGGGGCGTCCGCCGCCTTTTCCGCCCACTTGCTGTGCAACGAAGTTCACCAGCTCGCCCGCTTTGACCTTGGAAGTCGCGTCCGCCGTCACGCCGGCGATCAGGCTGACCTTGCCGTCGGCCACGCTGGCCAGCACGATGGCGGCCGTCTTCAGCTTGTCCTTCAGCTTGTCCATGGTTTCGCGCAGGCGGGCCACGTCGGCGCCGTCGAGCACGGCGGCCAGCACCTTGACGCCGTTGACATCGACGGCCTGCGTGACCAGCTCATCGCCCTGGCCCGAGGCCAGTTTCGATTTCAGCGCGGCCAGCTCCTTCTCCAGCGCCTTCACGTGGTCCTGCACCTGGCCGATGCGGGCCGTCAGTTCTTCCGGCTGCGCCTTCAGGGCGTTGGCCGCTTCGACGAGGCGGCGGTTGATGGCCTGCACCAGCGCCAGCGCGCCCTCGCCCGTCACCGCTTCCACGCGGCGGATGCCGGCGGCCACGCCGCTTTCGGCGATGATCTTGAACAGGCCGATGTCGCCCGTGCGCTGCACGTGGACGCCGCCGCACAGCTCTTTCGAGCTGCCGATGTCGAGCACGCGCACTTCGTCGCCGTATTTCTCGCCGAACAGGGCCATCGCGCCATGCTTGACGGCGTCGTCAAACGACATCAAATGGGCTTGCGTGGCGCGGTTTTCCAGGATCTCCTTGTTGACGATCGTTTCCACGGCGGCGATCTGCTCGGCCGTCATCGGCGCATGGTGGCTGAAGTCGAAACGGGTCTTGTCCGGGTCGACCAGCGAGCCCTTTTGCGCCACGTGGCTGCCCAGCACTTCGCGCAAGGCCTTGTGCATCAGGTGCGTGGCCGAGTGGTTGCGGATGGTGCGCGCGCGCTTGGCCGTGTCCACTTCGGCCGAGACGGCGTCGCCCACTTTCAATACGCCCGATTCGAGCACGCCGTGGTGGCCGAAGACGTCGGCCTGGATTTTCAGGGTGTCGCTGACGGCAAAGCTGCCCGCGCCCGTGGCGATCACGCCCTGGTCGCCCACCTGGCCGCCCGATTCCGCGTAGAACGGCGTCGTATCGAGCACGACGATGCCCGTGTCACCGGCTTTCAGTTCAGTGACAGGCGTGCCGGCCGCGTACAGCGCGACGACCTTGCTGCTGAACGTCAATTGGTCGTAGCCGACGAATTTGTTTTTCTCGCCCGTGTACTCGACCTTGCTGTCCTTGTGCGTCTTGCCGCCCTTGCGCGACAGTTCCTGGCTTTCCTTCAGGGCCGCGTCGTAGCCCACCTGGTCGAACGTGATGTCGCGTTCGCGGCAGATGTCGGCCGTCAGGTCCGGCGGGAAGCCATAGGTTTCGTACAAGGTAAAAGCGGTGGCGCCGTCGATGCCCGTGGCATCCTTGGCCAGCTGCGCTTCCAGCACTTTCATGCCTGTTTCCAGGGTCTCGCCGAAACGCTCTTCCTCGGCTTTCAGCATGTTGGCGACGTTGTCTTTCGCCTCTTCCAGCTCGGGATAGGCGCCGCCCATCTCGATGGCGAGATCGGCCACCAGCTTGTAGAAGAACGGTTTCGTCTGGCCCAGCTTGTGGCCATGGCGCAAGGCGCGGCGGATGATGCGGCGCAAGACATACGCGCGGCCTTCGCTGCCCGGAATGATGCCGTCGACGATCATGAAGGCGGCGGAGCGGATGTGGTCGGCGATCACGCGCAGCGACTTGTTTTCCAGGTCCGTGGCGCCCGTTTCGCGCGCGGCAGCGTTGATCAGGTGCTGGAACAGGTCGATTTCATAGTTCGAATGCACGTGCTGCAGCACGGCGGCCAGGCGCTCCATGCCCATGCCCGTGTCGACGCACGGCTTGGGCAGCTTGTGCATGACGCCCGCTTCGTCGCGGTTGAACTGCATGAACACGAGGTTCCAGATTTCAATGAAGCGGTCGCCGTCTTCGTCCGGCGAGCCCGGCGGGCCGCCAGGAATGTCGGCGCCGTGGTCGTAGAAGATTTCCGTGCAGGGACCGCATGGGCCCGTGTCCGCCATCTGCCAGAAATTGTCGGACGCGTAGCGCGAGCCCTTGTTGTCGCCGATGCGGATGATGCGCTCGACGGGCACGCCGATTTCTTTCGCCCAGATGTCGTACGCTTCGTCATCTTCGATGTAGACGGTGACCGTCAGCTTGTCGGCCGGCAAGCCGTACACCTTGGTCAGCAGTTCCCAGGCGAAGTGGATCGCGTCGCGCTTGAAATAGTCGCCGAAGCTGAAGTTGCCCAGCATTTCAAAGAAAGTATGGTGGCGCGCCGTGTAGCCGACGTTTTCCAGGTCGTTGTGCTTGCCGCCGGCGCGCACGCAGCGCTGCACGGAAGTGGCGCGCGTGTACGGACGGCTGTCCATGCCCGTAAACACATCCTTGAATTGCACCATGCCGCTGTTCGTCAACAGCAAGGTCGGATCGTTGCCTGGCACCAGGGAGCTGGAACGGACGATGGAATGGCCCTTGGACTCGAAAAATTTGAGGAACTTGTCGCGGATTTCAGATGATTTCATGTTTTTTTGGCAAAAAGTGGCGGCAGCTTTAAAGGGAAGATTATACGTGATATGGGGTGCGGCAATGACGGGTAGCCAGGGCATTGTTGCGCCCGTGCCAACATCGACAGCCTGCCCGTTCAGGCCGGGTCGTAGTGGCTGGCGCAGGCCTGCGGTGTGGCTACGGCCGCGGGCGCCGTGGCGCCAGCGGTCGCATTGCAGTCGGCGCAGCGGCCGTACAGGGTCAGCTCGTGGCGCTCGACGACAAAGCCTTGCGGCGCCATGCGCTTCAAGTCGCCCGGGCAGTCATGCACGTCGAACACGCGCTGGCACGTGGTGCACTGGAAATGGTGGTGGTGATGATTGGCGGCCGTGTTCGACTCATAGCGCGGGTTTTCGCCCGGCAAGGTCACCACGTGCACTTTTTCTTCCAGCACCAGGGACTTCAAGTTGCGGTAAACGGTGGCGATGCCCAGCTGCGTCACCTGCAAGCTGGCCTGTTCGAGGATTTCCTGCGCCGACAGGGGGCGCTGGGCCGACTCGATGGCGGCTTGAATGGCGGTTTTTTGACGTGTTGTGCGTTCCATAGCCGACAGAATACACCATCCGCCTGCATCTACCGCCCGGAAAAACTGTCACACAGTAATGATAATGGGTTATCATTATCATCTTCTGGCAGCCAACCCATACGGCAATGGCCTGCCCCAACCCGCCACCACCGATAGCGAATAAGGAATTCTTGCCCATGTCCGTCCGTCCTCACCAACCCACTCCCCTCGCGCTGGCCATCATGCTGGCCTTTGCCGCGCCCGCCAGCGCCCTGGCGCAACAGGCAGCCACCTTGCCCGCCGTCACCGTTTCGGCCAGCGCCCTGGCCCTGGGCAGCGACGACATGAGCACGCCCGTCACCGTACTGGAAGGCGAGGCACTGGTGCTGGCAAGGTCAGTGACCCTGGGCGAAACCCTGGCCGGCCAGCCCGGTATCACGTCCAGCCATTTCGGTGCCGGCGCCAGCCGTCCCATCATCCGCGGCATGGATGGCCCGCGCGTCAAAATCCTGTCCGATGGCGCCGAAGTGCAGGATGCCTCGACCATCAGCCCCGACCATGCCGTGGCGGCCGAACCGATGCTGTCGGAACAGATTGAAGTGCTGCGCGGCCCGTCCGCGCTGGCCTACGGCGGCGGCGCCGTCGGCGGCGTCGTCAACGTGATCGACAAGAAAATCCCCACGCGCGTGCCGGCCAAGGGCTTCGAAGGCAGCGCGGAAGTACGCGCCAACTCAAACGCGCGCGAAAAGGCGGGCGCTTTTGAAGTGACCGGCGGCTCCGGCAACATCGCTTTCCACGCGGAAGGCGTCAAGCGCGATGCGAAGGAATACAAGGTCGGCAGCGGCTGGGAAGGCGGCTCCAAAGTAGCCGGCAGCTACAACAAGACGGACACGGGCAGCGTGGGCGTGTCGTGGGTGGGTCAGCGCGGCTTCCTGGGCCTGGCCTTCACCAGCCAGCACGCGGAATACGGCTTGCCTGGCCACAACCACGAATTCGAAAGCTGCCACCCGCACGGCACGCACCTGCATTGCGGCGGCCACGACGGCCACGACCATGGCGACGAAGACGAGCATGACCACGAGCATGGCAGCGTGCCCTACGTGAAGCTGAAGAGCGAGCGCTGGGACGTGCGCGGCGAATTGCGCGACCCCGTGCCCGGTTTCGCCAGGCTGCGCCTGCGCGCTTCGTTCACCGATTACAAGCACGATGAAATCGAAGGCACGGAAATCGCCACCACGTTCAAGAACAAGGGTCACGATGCGCGCCTGGAAATGGAACACCATCCCGTCTTCGGCTGGCGCGGCGTGGTCGGCCTGCAAACATCGAAGCGCGATTTCTCCGCCCTGGGCGAGGAAGCCTACGTGGCGCCGACGGTGACCAAAAAACACGCGGCTTTCCTGGTGGAAGAATACAAGCTGGACCAATGGCGCTTTGAGGCGGGCTTGCGCCACGAGTGGCAAGACATCGCGGTGGACAGCGCCACCCTGCAAGACCGCAGCGCCAAAGGCACCTCGATTTCCTTGGGCGCCGTGTGGAAGTTCGCACCGCAATATTCGCTCGGTTCGACCATCTCCCGCACGCACCGCCTGCCCAGCGCCGAGGAACTGTATGCGCACGGCGTGCACATGGCCACGGCCACATATGAACTGGGCAATCAAAACCTGGGCAAGGAAACGTCGAACAATATCGACTTGACCTTGCGCAAATATGCGGGCGCCACGACCTTCTCGGCCAGCGCCTACCGCAACAAGGTCGACAACTACATCTTCGGCTCCACCCTGGACAGCCACGAAGGCTTCCAGCTGATCCAGTATGCCCAGCGCGACGCCACGTTTACTGGCGTGGAAGGACAGATCCGCCAGCAATTGAACCCCATGTTCGGCGCCAGCGTGTTCGGCGACTACGTGCGGGCCAAGCTGGCCGACGGTGGCGCAGCTAACAATAACAACCTGCCGCGCATCCCGGCCCAGCGCTTCGGCGTGAAGGTCGACGCCAACTGGCAGGCGTGGAGCGGCGTGGCCGAGTTCTACCGCGTGGGCAAGCAAGACAAGGTGGCCGCGTTTGAGACGGCGACCCCGGGCTACAACATGCTCAACCTGTCCGCCAACTACGACACGCGCATCGGCACGACGCCGGCCCAGTTCTACATCAAGGCGAACAACCTGACGAATGAACTGGCGTACAGCCACACCTCGTTCATCAAGAATGCGGCGCCTTTGATGGGGCGCAACTTGACTGTGGGAATGCGCGTTACGTTTTAATCCTCAGGACGGCTTGATCAGGTCGATCCGGTCCGTGCAGAAACCGTCCACGCCCCAGGCCAGCAGCTCGCTGGCCCGTTCGGGCGTGTTGACGGTGTAGCAAAACAGTCCCAATCCCGCTTTCTTGACTTCCAGCGCCAGCGCGCGCGTCAACTGCTGGTGGTCGCAATGGAGCGCCACCACCTCCAGCTGTTTCGCCGTGTTCGCCCAGTCGTCCGGTATCTGTTCGACCAGCCAGCCGCGCGCCAGTTCCGGCGCCGCCTGGCGCGCCGCTTCCAGCGCGGCGATGCTGAACGACGAGAGCAAGGGCAATAATTCTCCAGCAGCAATTTCTTTTGCGAAATAATCGCGCGTAGCGCGCGCCACCGCCTCGCCCGTGGCTACGTCGAAGCCCGGCGCCGGCTTGATCTCGATATTCATCCAGATGCGCTGCGCCTTGCAATAGTCCACCACGGCCTCGAACGTGGGTACGCCCTCGCCCGCGAATTGCGGGCCGAACCAGGCGCCCGCCTCCATGGCCCCCAGCTGCGCAGCCGTATAGTCGCTGACCTGGCCGCTGCCGGCCACCGTGCGGCCCAGTTCGGGGTCGTGCACGACGACGGGCACGCCGTCGGACGCCAGCATGACGTCGAATTCCACGGCGCGGTAGCCGTAGGCGAGGCCGCAGCGCAGGGCGGCCAGGGTGTTTTCAGGCGCCAGGGTGCCGCCGCCGCGGTGCGCCAGGGTGCGTGGGTAAGGCCACATGATATTCCTTTATAGCAACTATATGGATGCAAGACTGTCTTGCCATACTATCCCGTGCCCATCCTGAAAAGTAAAGCGGCCCCGTTTGGCGACGCGCCGCGGCGAATGGCGGCTTGCCAGCGCCGTTTCATCGCAGTCCTGTTGCGCCCTGGCCCGCGCTGGCACACAATGCCCAATCGTTACCAGTAGACAACTATATGAAACCCGACGCCCCCTCCGCCGACGCGCCAGCTGCCAAGCGCCGCTCGCCCTACTACCGCATGCTGCACGATGTGCGTTATGCGCTGGTGCTGAACGTGATCTGTGCGCTGGTCATTACCTTCATCCTCAATCCGGGCAGCCATTTCGGACAAAACCTCGTCGCCTCGATGTGCATCGGCACGATCGCCTTCCTGCTGATCGACGGCCTGCGCCTGACCCTGTGGGGCGCAGACCAGCGCCCGAGATTCCTGCCTTTCATGCTCATCATCCTGATTTCCGTGCCAGCGGCGCAAATGCTGGGCCTGGCCCTGTTCAGCTGGCTGACGGGCGTGGACGTGGGCGGCATCGAGAACATGCTGCCTACGCAAATGATGGGCACGCTCGTCTTCACCCTGCTGGCCACGGGCGGCGCCGTGCTGTTTTTCTCCAGCCGCGAAAAGATTGCCCGCCTGCAAATGACGGCGGCCCAGGAAAAGGCCCGCGCCGAATCCGTGGCGCGCCAGGCCATGCAGGCGCAGCTGCAATTGCTGCAGGCGCAGATCGAACCGCACATGCTGTTCAACACCCTGGCCAACCTGCAGGGCCTGATCAGCCTTGATCCGCAGCGCGCCCAGCAGCTGCTCGATCAATTGATCCAGTACCTGCGCGCCACCCTCTCTTCCTCGCGGGCGGAATCCACTACCCTGGAGCAGGAGTTTTCCCTGATGCAAGCCTATCTGGGCCTGATGTCGATACGCATGGGCGCGCGCCTGGGCTACGCGCTGGACTTGCCCGAGGCCTTGCGCGATATCAAGGTGCCACCCATGCTGCTGCAGCCGCTGGTGGAAAACGCCATCCAGCACGGCCTGGAACCGAAGATCGAAGGCGGCCACGTCCACGTGCAGGCGTCCACGGACGGCGGCATGCTGATCCTGACGGTTGCCGACGATGGACTGGGCCTCGGCCATCCGGGCCAGAGCAAGGGCACGCAGCTGGGCGTGGCGAACATCCGCGAACGCCTGCACGCCATGCACGGCAATGCCGCCAGCCTGGTGCTGGCCGCCAACACGCCGGCAGGCGTCGTCGCCCGCCTTCAATTACCGATTCACTCCACCACCGCGAGCCCCACGCCATGACCAGCCCCACCCCGCGCGCCCTGATCGCCGAAGACGAACCCATACTCGCCGCCGCCCTCGCGCACGCCTTGCAGCGGCTGTGGCCGGAACTCGACATCGTCGCCACCTGCCCCAACGGCGTGGACGCCGTGCACCAGGGCCTGGCACTGCTGCCCGACATTCTGTTTCTTGACATCAAGATGCCTGGCAAGACAGGCCTGGAAGCGGCCGAGGAACTGGCCGAGCAGTGGCCGGACGGCACGCCCTTCCCCTGCATCGTGTTTGTCACCGCCTACGACGAATACGCGCTGGCCGCCTTCGAGCACGCGGCCGCCGATTACGTCTTAAAACCCGTCAACGATGCGCGCCTGGGCAAGACGGTGGAACGCTTGCGGCAGCGCCTGCGCGTCAGCGGCAGCGGCAACGCTGCGGCGGCCACGGCGGCGCCCGTGACGGCAGCCGTCACCGCGTCCGCCAGCGACGACAACATGGCCCGCCTGCTGAGCCAGCTGCAAGCCATGCTGCCGCCCGCGCCGCGCCTGCAGATGATACGGGCAGCCGTCGGCAACAGCGTGCGCATGATCGCCCTGGCCGACGTCGTGTACTTCGAGGCGCTGGACAAATACATCAACGTCGTATGCCAGGACAGCGAAGCGCTGATACGCACGAGCCTGAAGGAGCTGCTGCCCCAGCTGGACCCGCAACAATTCTGGCAAATCCACCGGGGCACCATCGTCAACGCCAGCGCCATCGCCACGGCCGTGCGCGACGAGGCGGGCAAGCTGTCGCTGACCCTGCGCCAGCATCCGGCGCAGCTGCGCGTCAGTCCCTTATATGCCCATCTGTTCCGGCAGATGTAAGGCGCGCAAGAGCCAGGTTCTAATGGAGCTGATGCTTCAGGTCCGACAGTTCATCGTGGACTTTCTGCACGGCACTCTTCATTTCCGGCGTCAGGCTGGACGCCGTGCCGCACGCCCGCTTGGCGCGGTCGCCCAGCGATTCCATCTGGTCGACGGCTTGCCGGATGCGCACATCATCCTGCGTGTCGATGGCTTGCCGCACGGCGCTCTTTTGCTGGTCCAGCTGGTTGATGCAATCCTTCAAGTCCATCGGCATGCCCTGCTGCTTGCCGCACAGCCGGGCCGCCTGGCCGATCGCGTGTTCGATGGCGCCAAAGCGCCGTGCCACTTCCTTTGCCTGCATCATGATGTGTCCTCCCATGGTGAGTGGAGTTGGATCGCCAGGCCGGCCCAGGGTTCCCCGCCGGCGGCCATGGCGTCGAAATTTCCATGTGGCACTTTTTTTGTAAGCGCTTGTGACATTTTAGATAATTATCAAATGTCTCAGATACATTGGCGTACCTGAACCACCACGTCCGCCATGACTTCGCTGCCCACCCTGCCCCGCCGCGCTCCCGGCCTGCTGCTGATCGTCCTGCTGCACGCGGGGCTGGCCCATGTCGTGCTGCAGTCGCGGCCCCGCCCTGTCGCGGACGAGCACCTGCCGCAGGGCCCGGCCATCGCCTGGCTGCGCTACACGGCTCCTGCGCCGCCCAGGCCCGTAGCCTTGCCCAGCGCCAAACCAGCCGCCGCACGCCTGCCGGGTTTGCCCATCCTGGCACCCGCCAGCCGTCCCTTGCCCCCACCTGCCGTCGAGCCGGCGCCGGCACCGGCAACGCCGGAAGCGATCACGCTCGTCACGCCGCCGAGCGCGGCCGATATCCTGGCGCAAGCCAAACGCGACGTGGGCAAGATCGACAAGGATTTACGCAAGGAATTCCCGCAGCGGGGAGAACAAAAACCCGACGACACGGCCTTCAAGCGCATGCAGCAAGGCTTTGCCGAAGCCTACGCGGCCGTGCCGCCGAAATGGTACGAGGCATCGAAAATCGAGGAAGTGGGCGCGAATGAGGCCAGGGGCAGCCGCACGTATAAAATCACCAGCGCGCTGGGCACCTTGTGCGTGACCACGCGCGCCGGCAAGCAGGGCGAAACGATGATAGGCATGTGCCCCAAATAACCGGGCTCAAGCCACCACTTCGCGCGCCCCCAGCGGCTGCAGGTGGCGCAGGCGCAAGGCGATCAGCACGCCGCCGCCCAGGCACAGGCCCAGCATGATGATGACGCCCGTCCAGCCGTCGAAGCCCCACATCATGCCCGAGGCCGAGCCGATCAGGCTGGAACCGAGGTAATAGAACAGCAGATAGAAGGCCGAGGCCAGCGCCTGCGGCGCGCGGGCGCGGCGGCTGACCCAGCTGCTGGCGATCGAATGCGAGGCAAAGAAGCCGAAGGTGGCCAGCGCCATGCCGGCGACGATCAGCGGCAGCGAGTCGAACAGGGTCAATACAATGCCACTGAGCATTACCGCCAGCATGATCCACAGCACGCCCCGCCGTCCCAGCCGGTCCACCAGGCGGCCCGCCCACACGGAGCTGAAGATGCCGATCAGATACAGAAAGGCCAGCAAGCCGACCGTACTCTGGCGCAAGCTGAACGGCGCGGCCAGCAAACGGTAGCCGATGTAGTTATACAGGCTGACGAAACAGCCCATCAGCAGAAACGCCAGGCAGAACAGCCACGGCAGGCCCCGGTCGGAAAAATGCTGTTTTATCGCGTGCGGCAAGGCGTTCCAACCCTTGGTACTGGGCACGAAGTTCTTCGACGCGGGCAGGCTGCGCCAGAATTCCGCCGCCGCCAGCACGCCGGCCACGCCCAGCACGCCCAGGGCCCAGCGCCACGACAGAAAATCGCTGAGCATGGAGGCGATCAAGCGTCCCGACATGCCGCCGAACGCGCTGCCGGCAATATACAAGCCCATCGACAGCCCCAGCGACGGCCCCTCGATTTCCTCGCCCAGGTAAGCCATGGCCACGGCCGGCATGCCACCGAGAGCGATGCCCAGCGCCGCGCGGATGGCCAGCAGCTGCGCATAATCCTGGGCGAAGGCGGACAAGATCGTCAATATCGCGGCGGAAAACATCGACGCCACCATCAGCGGCTTGCGTCCCACCCGGTCCGACACGGCACTGAGCAGCACCAGCGAGATGGCCAGCAAGCCGCTGGAGACGGACAGCGACCAGCTGCTTTGCGCCGGCGTCAGATGAAACTGCTGCGACAGCAGCGGGAACAGCGGTTGTATGCAGTACAGCAAGCTGAAGGTGGAAAAGCCGCCGAAGAACAGGGCGCGGTTGCTGCGCTTGAATTCGATGGAACCCTTGGCGATGGCCGTGCGGGCAGCGGGAGCGGAAACCGGGATGGCGGAAGGGGCGGCGGGGGCAAAAGCGAGCGATGAATCAGACATGGCCGTGTTTCGGAAAGGAAGCGAGTCTTCATCTTAGGATTGCCAACTCATATCGTCCAATATATATTCAAGGCCCAACTCATACTTTTAAAATATTACTTATATGGAACTGCGCCACCTGCGCTACTTTGTCGCCGTTGCCGAAGAGCTGCACTTCACGCGCGCGGCCGAGCGCCTGCACATCGGCCAGCCGCCCCTGAGCCAGCAGATCCAGGCGCTGGAAGGGGAACTCGGTGCGCAGTTGTTCGAACGCAACAAGCGCTCCGTGCGGCTGACGCAGGCAGGCCGCCTGTTTCTCGACGATGCGCGGCGCATCCTGGCCCTGTCGGAACAGGCGGCAGTGACGGCGCGCCGGGCCCAGCGGGGCGAAGCGGGCGAATTGCGCATCGGCTTTACCTTTTCCACGCCGTTTACGCCCTACTTCGCCACCGTCATCAACCGCTACCGCCAGCAGTTTCCCCACGTCACCTTGACCCTGCACGAGATGGCGACCCTGCATCAGCTGGAAGCGATCTCGGGCAGGACGATGGACCTGGGTTTCGTGCGCCCGCCGGAAACGACGTATCCGGACGACATCCGCCTGACGCAATTGCGCCAGGACCCGCTGTTCCTCGTGCTGCCCGTCGCCCACGCGCTGGCGGCCAAGCAGGAAATCGCCATCGCCGACATGGCGGGCGAAGGCTTTGTCATGTACCCGAAAGATGCGGGCACGGGGATTTATCCGCAGATCTTCCGCCTGTGCAAGGCGGCCGGCTTCGTGCCCCAGGTCACGCAGGAAGCGGGCGAGGCGTCGACCATCATCGGCCTGGTGGCGGCCGGCTGCGGCATTTCCGTGCTGCCCGCCTCGTTCGACCGCATCCGCATGGATGGCGTGTGCTACCGCCCCATTGCCGATCCGCAGGCAACGACCAGCTTGTTACTTGCACAACGGGAAGAAGAGACGTCGCCGCTGGTGGCGGCGTTCGTGAAACTGGCCGAAGAAGCGGCCATGGAAGGGGGAGCGTAGGCCGGCAGGCGCCAGCCTACGTACGCTGCCTTACGAGTAGTCGGCGTCCAGCTCGGAACCGGCGTAATTCTCCAGGTCCTCGAACAGGCTCTTCATGCTGGCCCGCGTGAGGATTTTATGCACGACGGTGCAGCTGCGGCGGTAGGCATCGATGCGGTCGAGCAGCACCGGATGATGCTGCACGGGCACCTTGGCCACCAGGGCGGCCCAGCCTTCCTCGAAGTCGGGCTTGTTCTTGCGCACGGAACGCACGAAGCGTTCAAACTCCTTCTGCCCCGTGCGCGCGACGATGCGCCCTCCCCCCTCGATGGCGAAGATGATGGCCAGGGCGATGACGCCCTCGGCATTCAGGTCGCTGTCGCTGACGGGGCCGTTATCGTGGTGGCGGCGCAGCCAGCCGGCCAGGCGCACGACGGCTTGCACTTCCTTGCGCTGTTGCAATTGCAGCGCATACTTTTCGTAGCCGGCCCAGTTCTGGTTCGGGTCGGCCTGGCAAATATCGATGAACAGTTCGCGCAAGCGGCGCTGCAAATACACGGGGTCCTGGTCGTATTCGCCCACGAGGGCGTCCTCGGGCAGCTGCGACAATTCCTTGATCAGGCGGAAACCCACCTGGAACGCGTGCTCGGCGCCGTGCTCGACGAGGAAATCGAGCGCGGCCTGGTCGCCTTCATGCGTGACGGCCTGTTCCAGGCCCAAGGACACGCCGCCCACCGTCAGGTACAGCGCTTTCTGGATGCCGTCGGCCGTGCGTTCATTCGTGAACTTCTCGGCCACCATGGCCGTGATGCCCGTCAATTCGTCGGCCAGGTTCAGCGCCGCGTCCTCGCGCGGGTCGCCCGGCAACAGCTTGATGGCGCGCACGAGGCGCGGAAGATTCTCTACAACAATTGCTGGCAGCATTAGTCGATCCCTGCTTTCATCACGAGAAAATGCCCGTGCCCAGGCTGCGGCGCGTGCTGGAACGCGGCGCGCTGCGCGTGCTCGGCACTTGCTTGCGCAGGCGGTACAGCAATTCCTTGGTACTGCGCTGCAACATGGTCGGCTCTTCGTCTGGATCGTCCGAGTATTCGGCGTCGGCCAGGTCGGCGCTGTGGCGGAAGTCGGGGAACAGCTCGAACAGCGAGCGGTCCCAGCCGTCTTCATTGGCTTGCGCCAGCTCGATGGCCAGCGGCACGACGTCGTTGTCGGACGAGGTCACGCCCGTCACGTACGGTCCCTTGATGACGATCTCGCCCGCCACTTCGAGGATTTCCTTCGGCGCCATCGAGAACAGGATGGCGAACGCCGTGGCGCCCCAGTCGGTGGCGGACGCTTCGAGCAGCAGCTCGCGGCGGCGCTCGGCGTCGTCGGTGGAAAACACCACGCCGTGGATGTGCGCGAACAGCGCTTCGGCGATGCGTTCCGGATCATCCTCGATCTGGTCGTCGCTCCAGGTGGCGGCGATGAAGGCCAGGCTGTCGGCCCACGCCTTCGGCGGCACCAGCAGGGTGGCCAGCGACATCTTGCCGCCGTCGAAGCCGGCCAGGTGCAGGGCCGTCACCTGCGGCGGGATGGCGCTCAGTACTTCCACTACGGCAAGATCGCCGTACTGGTCGGCCGCGTCGGCAAACGCCTGCTCGGCATGGCCCAGCGAACCGGACAGCACCAGTTCCGTGACCTGCTTCGTCAGCGCGGGCAGGTTGCTTTTTTGTTCATCCTTGTTATCGGCCATGGTCGTCTCCATCCTGGTCAAACATCTGGGCGAAATCGTCGGTGGCTTCGTCTTCGTCGTGCTCGTCGTCGCCGTCGTCATTGGCGGCCAGCTGGTCGAGCGACTGGTCGTCGTCGTCCCACAGGCGCGGATTCTTGTGCAGGAAGGCCGTGATGATGGCCTGGCGCGCCAGGTCGGGGAAGCTCTCTTCGATGGCGGCGTACATCTTCGCCGCTTCCGGCGCGGCGCACGTCGCCATGGAAAACACGCGGGACGGGTCGCCGAACTCGTAGTCTTCGCTTTCGGCCAGCAAACCCTTCGGGTCGCTGAAAGTGATGTGGTCGACCAGCGCGAAGGCCAGCATGTTCACGTCTTCGATGCCGCCGCCGCTGGCGTACTCGCTCACCAGCGCGTCGACCATGCTTTTGTAGTTCTTGCGGTTCGGCGGGTCGCCGAGGATGCCGTCGATCTGGCCTTCCAGCTCGCGCGACTGGTACGCGAATTCAGGGTGTACTCTTCTCATGCTGTGCTTTCCAATGTGATGCGCGGTACTTTTACTTAAAAGCAAAAGCACCATTGTTTGTTGTTTTTTAAATCATCCGGGCTGTACCGAACAGCCATCAGCGTGCTTAGTCGGCCGGCAGTACCGTGCCGTGAAGGCGGAACACGCCGCACCACAGGGCATAGGCTTCCGCTTCCGGATCGATGATGATGCGGTGGTTCACGCTCTGGTCGTATTCGGCGCGCTTAGCCGGGTCGGCCAGGATTTCATACGCCTTGGTCACGCTCTTGAAGCGCGCCTCGGCGCCGGGGGCCTGGTTGCGGTCGGGGTGGAAGCGCATGGCCAGCGAACGGTAAACCTTCTTGATTTCATCGTCGCTGGCATTGGGCGCGACACCGAGGACGTTATACAAATTTTCCATAAATGGCTCCGGGGTCACGTTTTGTTTGCTAATTAAAGGCGAATTATCCTATAGAACGGCGCCGGCGTCGCTTGCATGCTGGGATATGGGGGCAAATACGTGCTTATAAAGCGCTTGCGGTACGGTAAAATGCTTTTTACTGTCACTCTTCCGCATTGATCAATGAGCAACGATAAACCGAATACCGCCGCGCCAGCGCTGGCGCCCAATTTCTTGCGTAACATCATCGAAGCCGACCTGGCTGCCGGCACCCACGTGCGTCCCGGCATGCCCCAGGTGATCACGCGTTTCCCGCCGGAGCCGAACGGCTACCTGCACGTGGGCCACGCCAAGTCGATCTGCGTCAACTTCGGCCTGGCGCGCGACTACGCCGGCCAGTGCAACCTGCGCTTCGACGACACCAACCCGGCCAAGGAAGAGCAGGAATACGTCGATACCATCATGGACAGCGTGAAATGGCTGGGCTTTGACTGGGAACCGCAGCATGCCGATGGCCAGAGCCACCTGCACTACGCGAGCGACTATTTCGACCAGCTGTACGCGATGGCCGAATACCTGATCACGGCCGGCTTTGCCTACGTGGACAGCCAGAGCGCCGAAGACATGGCCGCCAACCGGGGCAATTTCGGCCAGGCCGGCAAGAATTCGCCGTTCCGCGACCGTCCGCGCGACGAATCGCTGGCCCTGTTCCGCGCCATGAAGGCGGGCCAGTTCAAGGATGGCGAACACATCCTGCGCGCGAAGATCAGCGAAGATGCCATGAGTTCGCCGAACATGAACTTGCGCGACCCGGCCATCTACCGCATCCGCCACGCGCACCACCACCGCACGGGCGACGCCTGGTGCATCTATCCGATGTACGACTACACGCACCCGATCTCGGACGCGCTGGAAAACATCACGCATTCGATCTGCACGCTGGAATTCCAGGACCACCGCCCGTTCTACGACTGGCTGCTGGAAACCCTGGCCGCCGGCGGCTTTTTCCAGCAGCCCGTGCCGCACCAGTTCGAATTCTCGCGCCTGAACCTGACCTACATCGTCACCAGCAAGCGCAAGCTGCGCCAGCTGGTGGAAGAACAGATCGTCGACGGCTGGGACGACCCGCGCATGCCGACCCTGGTGGGCATGCGCCGCCGTGGCTACACGCCGGAAGCGATTCAATTGATGTGCGAACGCACGGGCGTGACGAAATCGGACGGCTGGATCGACTACAGCGTGCTCGAAGGCTGTTTGCGCGAAGACCTGGACCCGAAGGCGCCGCGCACGGTGGCCGTGCTGCGTCCGTTGAAGTTGATTATCGACAATTTCCCCGAAAACGAGAGCGTCGAGTGCACGGCGCCCGTGCATCCGCATTTCCCGGAACGGGGCTTGCGCACCTTCCCCATCTCGCGCGAGCTGTGGATCGAGGAAGACGACTTCATGGAAGTGCCGAATAAGGGCTATTTCCGTTTGTATCCGCCGATCGACGACAAGCCGGGCAGCCGCGTGCGCCTGCGCTACGGCTACGTGATCGAGTGCACGGGCTTTGACAGGGATGCGGACGGCAAAGTGAGCGCCGTGCATTGCACGTACTTCCCGGACAGCAAGTCGGGCACGGAAGGCAGCGCCAACTACAAGGTCAAGGGCAATATGCACTGGATCAGCGCGCCGACGGCGATTGCCGCCGAAGTACGCCTGTACGACCGCCTGTTTACGGACCCGCAGCCGGACGCGGGCGGCAAGGACTTCAAGCTGGCCCTGAATCCGCTGGCCAAGGAAGTGGTGCAGGCGTGGCTGGAACCGGGCGCGGAGCTGGCCCTGCCGGAACAGCGCTTCCAGTTCGAGCGCCACGGCTATTTCGCGGCCGACCGGGTCGACAGCCAGCCGGGCAAACCCGTGTTCAACCGCATCGTCACGCTGAAAGACAGCTGGCAGCCGGCAAAATAAGCCGTCATGTGGCTCACAAAAAAACCGCTGCGGCGGTTTTTTTTCGTCACAGCAACAGACATCTTCAAAGAAATATTGCCTGTTGACTATATTCACGAAAATTTTGTATATTAGGCAGCTATTGAGCAATTTACAATATCGATAGTGCTTGTACAACGCAGCCTAGCCACCGCCACCGAGGCGGCACCCGATTCCTCTTCCTGATACGGATGGCGATGTCCTCTACTGCTGGTGAACAACAGTTATCGCTGGAAAAAAAGCCGCTGTGGCTGCTCGGCTTCGCGCTCTCCCTGATGGTCGGCTTGCTGTTCTACATGGCCGCCTCGCTGTCGATCGAAAGCGATGCCAGCGATATGTTCAACAATCTGGCGCGCAATACCCGGCAAAACATCGAATCGCGCGTGAAGTCCTACGCCAATTTGCTGCGCGGCGCGGCCAGCCTGTTCCGCGCCAACGAACATGTGAGCCGCGAGCAATTCCACCGCTACGTGGCGAACATGGGCTTGCAGCAAAACTATCCGGGCGTGATGAATCTCAATTACAGCCAGGAACTGGATGAAGCCCAGCGCCCCGCCTTCGAAGCGGCCATGCGGCGCGACTATCCGCCCGGGCGCGACGGCTATCCCGCCTTTGCCATCCACCCCTCGCCGCCCCGCGAGCACTACTCCGTGCTGGTGTACATCGAGCCCATCGCCAGCGCCGCGGACCGGTATGGCCACGACATCGCCGCGCGGCCCCTGATCGCCGAGGCGCTGGCGCTGTCGCGCGATTCCGGGCGCATCAGCAATTCCGGCTTGCCCGTGCCCATGGATGGCCGGCCCCAGCTGACGGGCATGGCCATGCGCATGCCCGTCTACCGGCTCGGCATGCCGACCGACACCGTGGCGCAGCGGCGCGCGGCCCACATCGGCTCCGTCGGCATCGGTTACGACCTGGTGACGATGGTGCGCAGCGCGCTGGCCGACATGCCGGTACGCAATGTCCGCCTGACCCTGTTCGACATCGGCCCGCAAGTCACGCAAGCGCTGGACCTGCCGCATGACATGCGCCCCATCTTCGACAGCACGGCGGCGGGCCTGCACGCGCCGTGGTGGCAGCCGGGCAACTCGGGCAAGTACCTGAGCAGCACAATGTTGATTGAATACAATGGCCGCGTATGGCAAGCGCTGTTCAGCGTGCGCAAGAGCGACCTGTATAGCCGCTTCGATGCCTTTTTACCATGGCTGGCCCTGCTGGCGGGCTTCGCCAGCTCCATGCTGCTGTACATCCTGTTCCACACGCTGGCGTCGTCGCGCCGGCGCGCCATCCAGATGGCGAACGGCATGACGGAGGAATTGCGGGCCAGCCAGATCCGCCTGCAGCTGTCGCACCAGAAACTGCGCCGCCTGGCGGCCCACGCCGACCAGATCAAGGAAGAGGAGCGCAAGCGCATCGCCCGCGAAATCCACGACGACCTGGGGCAAAACCTGCTGGTGCTGCGCATCGACGCCGACATGCTGGCCTCGCGCACGCAGCGCCGCCACCCGCGCCTGAACGCCCGCGCCCGCTCCACCCTGGAGCAGATCGACGCCACCATCAAGAGCGTGCGCCAGATCATCAACGACTTGCGCCCCACCGTGCTCGACCTGGGCGTGAATGCGGCCGTCGAATGGCAGGTGGCGCAGTTCCGCCAGCGCACGGGCATCGCCTGCGAGGTCAGCGAAAGTCACGACGATATCTGCCTGAGCGACCAGTGCGCGACGGCCCTGTTCCGCATCCTGCAGGAATCACTGAGCAATATTTCCCAGCATGCCAATGCCAGCCGCGTCCAGGTGCAGCTGGAAAAATGCAGCGACACCGTCTCGATGAGCGTGAGCGACAACGGCGTGGGCGCGGCCTTCGACGGGCGCAACAAGCTGGGCTCGTTCGGCCTGGTCGGCATCGAGGAGCGCATCAAATTGCTGGGTGGCACTTTCTACATCGTCAGCAGCCCCGGCGCCGGCATGAGCGTGCACGTCAGCGTGCCGCTGGGCGCCGACGCCACCCGCTTTCCCTACCAGGACGAGGCCAGCACCTGAGCGGGGCCTCCGGCCCGGAAGCGGACTGGGCTTGCGTATTTTGTGATTAAGTGCAATATTGATGTAGAACAACTCTTACTGCCTGCCGCTCGCTGCCCAGGCGCCCATCCACCTGCCAGGAGTCCACGCCACCAGCCAGCATCTTCCTCTTTCCCGCCGTTTTTCCCCACTCTGCTCTTTACATACAAGGATACTCATGGATACGAACGACAGTTTCAAGGCTATAGCGGATTTGAATTTGGACGCGATCAAGGTCAAGCTGATGCACCGGGAATCAGGTGAAGGATGGAGCCTGGAAAAGGCGAATGCGGTGGAGTTCGAGTACCGGCGCTTCCTCATCCTCATGAAGCAGTTTCCGCAGGAAGAAACGGCGCCGCTGATGGATGTCGACACCTTCTGGCACTACCATATCCTCGACACCCTGAAATATGCGGCCGATTGCGAACAGGTGTTCGGCTACTTCCTCCACCACTTCCCCTACATCGGCCTGCGCGGCGAAGACGACGAAGCGGCGCACCACCGCGTGGGCGAGCGCATGAAACAATTGTACGAGCAGACATTCGGCGAGGATTATATCCGCGCAGAAACGGCGTATTCGGGACGCGCCGTACAGGCGGCATATTCGGGCAGGGCCGTCAAAACGGCGTTTTCCAGCGCTGCGGTGCAGGCGACCGCGTATTCAGGCCGGGCCGTGCAGCAGACGGCGTATTCGGGACGGGCGGTACAGGCTGCGTTTTCCAGTGCGGCGGTGCAAGCGACGGCGTATTCGGGCCGCGCCACCGGTGCTGCGCAGACCGCGTTTTCCAGCGCCCCCGGCACATTGGCCGCAGCGCTCGTCGAGTCGTCCACGACCGGGCTGGAAATGGGACGTTTCTATACCGATCGCCCGGCGCTGAGTCCGGACGCGCAATAGAAAACAAGAAAGACAGATTTGGCTGCCGCACGCGGCAAGCCTGACTTGCGCAGACGGCACCTCTCAGTTTGCCGTCTGTCGGGCGCTCTTAGGCAGCCATCAACTCGCGCAGTTCACGAATGCTGAAATCGCTGATTTCATGCATGCGGATAAGGATCGTGGCGCCGATCGGCAAGGTGTTGTGACGAATCTTGCTGATGACAGGCGGCGCCACTTCCAGTGCGCGCGACAGGGCTGCATCGTTTTTCAGCTGCAGCTTGTCGATGATCGCATCGAGGACGCGATTCGGGTTGTAGGTAGGCAAAGAGGTAATTTGTTTGAGAGACATGGTCGAAAATCCGTACTTGTTGTATTAGTGCCAAAAGAAACCGAATGTCTCTTCTGCAATAATTCAGGGTAAACACACTAAAAAGCGCCATCACTTATGCGGTTTTAATGCCGCAAACAATATAATACACGCTATTGTTGATTTTTGCGTAACTTGAAGCAAAATTGTGATAATTGAAGAGATTTGACGCACTTGGAATGTGCTAGAGGATAACCCAAAATGAAAAAATTTGCTGCAAGTCATCAATTATTACAATGAGAAACGCCGCTATGCATGAGCCAGGCAATGGTCATCAAGGTGCCCAGGCGGGCCATATCGGCTGACAAGTGCCAGCCTTGCGCGGCCAGGCCGGCCGCTGTGGCATGCATGCCGGCGTCCACGCCGGCCCTGACGCGGCACCAGGCCAGCTGGCGGCGGATTTCGTGGGGCGGCGGCGGCGGCTGCAGCGCATGTTCGCGGCGCCGCATGTAGGCGCGCACCTGCTCCTTGCTGGGATGGCTCATGACATGCATAGCACGCTCCTGCGGACGGGACACATCGTCGCGCGAACTCCACTACTGCCCAGCCCGCCATAAATCGGCGACATGCGTGACGACATTGCTCACCATATCGCCAGCCCGCCATGGCGCGTTTGCGCTATATCAATGGCAACGGCTTGCGCCCAGGCCCGCCCGCGGCGTCCAGACGGGGCGGCGCAGCATCTTCAGCTTATTTCATTATTTCTTTTGCTGGCGCACGCGCTGCTGCTGCTTTTCCTGCGTCTGCTGGCGGTTCTGCTTGCGCTCGAACAGGGTCACCGCGTCTTTCTTGGCGTTCTCCGCCGTGCGCATGGCTTCGTGCGCGTCGTGCGGCACGAAGAACTCGGCGTCCTGCGCCGCCACGACCAGCTTGATGGCGGCGTCGTCGTCGAGGTCATACAATTCCGTCAGGACGGTGGTGACCTCGTCCAGGTATTCTTCGTAAGTGAGGGTGGTCATGCTGGCTTCCTTAAATGAATGGCGTGCGGCAGGAACGGCGCGCGGCGCGCCGGCCCCTGAAAAGTGCGGAGATAACCGGCCATTTTACCCGATGCCGGCCCCGCCGGCTGCCATCGCCTGCAAGGCATCGGCCACGCGCGGGTAGCGCAGGCGCACGCCCAGCTCGCGCCGGATGCGCGCATTGTCCATGCGGCGCGACTCGGACATGAACGACAGCAGCATCGGCGTGACCACCGTCTGCAGCTGCGCGCGCGGCAGGCGTGGCGGCCTGGGCAGCTTGAAGGTGTCGGCCACGGCATCGAAATACTCGGCCATTTTCAGTTCGCTGTCGTCGCTGGCGTGGTACACGCGGCCCGGCCGGGTCCGCCACAGGGCCCGCTCGATGATGCGCGCCAGGTCGTCCGCATGGATGTGATTGGTGTACACATCGTCGCTGGCCGCCAGCGCCGGCGTGCCCTCGCGCAAGCGCTTCAGCGGCAGCCTGTCGTCCGCATAAATGCCGGGCACGCGCAGGATGGCCAGGCGTCCCTGGCGGCGCGCATTCCAGCCCCGCAAGACCTGTTCGGCATCCACGCGCCGCTTCGCCCGCGCATTGGCCGGCGCCACGGGCCGCGTTTCCGCCACCGTGGCGCCGCCGCAATCGCCATACACGCCGCTGGTGCTCACATACACCAGGCGCGCGTGCTCGGGTAAAATGGCGGCCAGATTGCGCGTGCGCCGGTCCAGCAAGCCAGACGACTGGGGCGGCGCCAGGTGCACCACGTACGGCGCCAGTCCGGCCAGCCGCCGCAGGCTGGCGCGGTCGTCGAGGTTGGCCACGATGGGCACGGCGCCGGCCGCGCGCAGTTGCGCGCAGCGGGCGGGCTGGCTGGTGACGGCAAAAACGCGAAAACGCGCGCGCAGCAGGGGCAGCAGCCGCATGCCGACATCGCCGCAGCCGAGGATCAGCAGGCGCGGCAGGCCCACCGGCTTGCGCAAAGATTGCATTAACATATTTTTCATCTCAAGGATTGTATGACTTTTCAAGTTACTGTTCAGCCCAGCGGCCACCAATTCAGCTGCGAAGCGGACGAAACCGTGCTGGCTGCGGCGATCCGCGCCGGCGTGGGCTTGCCCTATGGCTGCAAAAATGGCGCCTGCGGCTCCTGCAAGGGCAAGGTTGTTTCCGGCACCGTCCAGCACAAGGCGCACCAGCAGCGCGCGCTGACGCCGGAAGAGGAAGCGGCGGGCTTTTCCCTGTTCTGCTGCGCCACAGCAAGCGGCGACCTCGTCATCGAGGCGCGCGAAGTGGCCGGCAGCAGCGACTACCCGATCAAGAAAATGCCGTCGCGCGTGACCACGATCGAAAAAGTCGCCCCCGATGTCGTCGTGCTGACCCTGCAGCTGCCCGCCAGCGAGCGCCTGAACTACCGCGCCGGACAGTATATCGAATTCATGCTGCGCGACAACAAACGCCGCAGCTACAGCATGGCCAGCGCGCCCGCCGATGGCGGCCCCGTGACGCTGCACATCCGCCACATCCCGGGCGGCCTGTTCACCGACCAGATATTTGGCACGCTGAAGGAGCGCGACATCCTGCGCTTCGAAGGCCCGATGGGCACCTTCTTCCTGCGCGAGGACAGCGACAAACCCATCGTGCTGCTGGCCTCGGGCACGGGCTTTGCCCCGCTCAAGGCCATCGTCGAGCACATGATAGCCGAACAGTCGGCGCGCCCGATCACCCTGTACTGGGGCGGCCGCCGCCCGCACGACCTGTACATGGATGCCCTGTGCCGCCAGTGGGCCGCCGACTTGCCCCAGTTCACCTATGTGCCCGTCGTCTCGGACGCCCTGCCGCAAGACGCGTGGAGCGGCCGCACGGGCTTCGTGCACCAGGCCGTCATGGCCGACCTGCCCGACCTGTCCGGCCACCAGGTGTATGCCTGCGGCGCGCCCGTGATGGTCGATTCGGCCAGGCACGACTTCGTGCAGCAATGCGGCTTGCCGGAAGACGAGTTCTACGCCGACGCCTTCACCACCGAAGCCGACCTGGCCAGGTAAGCATCTCCTTCCAGACAGCGGGGCGCTGCTGGCGCGGCATCCGCTGCGTTCGCCTCCCTGCCACCCCGCTGTCCCCTGGAAATGTCATGTCTCTCGCCTCCGCCGGCAACGGCTTCAGCATTCTCCGTCACCGCAACTTCGCCTGTTACCTGTCCGCCCGCGTGCTGGGCACCGTGGCCGTGCAGATGCAAAGCGTGGCCATCGGCTGGCAGGTGTACCAGATCACGGGCAGCCTGTTCGACCTGGGCCTGATCGGCCTGGCCCAGTTCGCCCCCTTCCTCGTGCTGATCCTGCCCGCCGGCCATGTGGCCGACCGCTACAACCGCCGCAACATCATCGCCTGGTGCCTGACGGCGCAGCTGGCCTGCGCGCTGGCCTTGCTGGCATTTACATTAAGTAATCTTTCCATCGTCTGGCCCGTGTTTGCCGTGCTGGTGCTGTTCGGCAGCGCGCGCGCCTTCATGATGCCGGCCACGCAAGCCGTGCTGGTCAACATGGTGCCCACGCAGCACTTCAGCCGCGCCCTCGCGCTCAGCTCGTCAAGCTCGCATGTGGCCATCATCCTGGGACCTACCCTGGGCGGCCTGCTGTATTACTTCGGCCCCAAGGCGGTGTATCTGATCTCGTCGGCGCTGCTGGTGCTGTCCGTGCTGCTGATGCGCGCCACCACGCCCGCGCCGCAAGTGGTGAAACGCGAACCCGTCAGCTGGCATGCCCTGCTCGAAGGCTTGCGCTTCGTCTGGTCCAAACCCATCGTGCTGGGCGCCATTTCGCTCGACCTGTTTGCCGTGCTGTTCGGCGGCGCCACGGCCCTGCTGCCGGCGCTGGCGCACGACGTGCTGCATATCGGCCCCGGCGGCCTGGGCCTGCTGCGCACGGCGCCGGGCGCCGGCGCGGCCCTGTGTTCGATCGCGCTGGCCTTCTTCCCCATCACGCGCCGGGTCGGCGCCTGGATGTTCGGCGGCGTGGCCGTCTTCGGCCTGGGCACCCTGGTGCTGGGCAGCACCAGCCATTTCGCGCTGGCGCTGGCGGCCCTGTTCCTGATGGGCGCCGGCGACATGGTCAGCGTCTACATCCGCCACCTGCTGGTGCAGTTCGAGACACCGGACGAGATTCGCGGCCGGGTCAGCGCCGTCAATGCCGTCTTCATCGGCGCCTCGAACGAGCTGGGCGAGTTCGAATCGGGCTTGACGGCCGGCTGGTTCGGCCTCGTGCGCGCCGTGCTCTTCGGCGGCGCCGCCACCCTGGCCGTGACGGGCATCTGGGCCGTGCTGTTCCCCGTGCTGTCGCGCATGGACCGCTTTCCCCATCACGAGAAGGAAGCGGCCTCCCGGACGGCCACCGCGGCTGGCCCATAAGGACTAAGATGCGCTATTGCCACTGACCAAGCCGCACCATGAAAATCACGCTTCCGTTTCACAGCTTCATCCGCAGCCGCCCCCACCTGAGCCTGGCCACGGCCATCGGCGTGGCGGCCGGCCTGCTGCTGCCCTCGTCCTGGCAACAGATGACGCGCTTGCTGACGGCGTGGAACGTCGCCGTCTGGTTTTACCTGGCCACCATGGCCTGGATGATGATGCGCGCCAACCACCACCGGGTCAGGCTGATGGCGGCGCGCCAGGATGAACGGGCCGCCACGGTGCTGTCGGCCCTGTCCGTGGCGTCGGTGATGAGCCTGGTGGCCATCGTCTCGCAACTGTCGGCCATGAAGGACATGGCGCCGGACGAGCGCGCGCTGCATTACGGCTTGACGATCCTCACCCTGGTCGGCTCCTGGTTCCTCGTCGGCACCCTGTTCTGCTTTCACTATGCCCACCTGTATTACCAGGCCGGCGCCGGCCAGCGCCCGCTGAAGTTTCCCGACGACGAGCAAAACCCCGATTACTGGGATTTCCTGTATTTCTCGTTCACCATCGCCGTGGCCGTGCAGACGTCGGACGTGTCCGTGCAGACGCGGCCGATGCGGCAAATCGTGCTGGGACAATCCGTGCTGAGCTTTTTCTTCAACCTGGTCGTGCTGGGCCTGTCGATCAATATCGCCGCCGGCCTGATCAATGGCTGACAGGCGGGCCGACGGCAAATAATTTCTTAGTGGAAACTTGACCTGCGTGTAGGGTTAAGCTCATCTTAATCGTGCGCCCCCTCTTGAAATACTGGAAACAGGAGTAAGATAAGTTCCATGCACAGAGGTCATGTGCATGAGGCAGCAACCAGGCCGCAGCACGCCTGAGATGGGTTTTTTTTGAATTGACAGGAGTAAGCATATGCAAATCAATATTCATACCGACAGCACCATCGCCAACACCGCTGGACTGAACGAACATGTGCAATCCGTACTGGAAGCCGCACTGAGCCGCTTCCGCGACAACCTGACCCGCATCGAAGTCCACATCAGCGATACGAACGGCCCGAAAGGCGGCGCCGACGATATCCGCTGCGTCATGGAAGCACGCGTTGCTGGCTATCAACCGATTGCCGTGACCGAACAGAACGCCACCGTGCATCAATCCGTTGCCGGCGCCACCGACAAACTGAAACGCGCCATCGATAGCGCCCTGGGCCGCCTGCAAGACAGCAAGCGCCATGCCACCGGCAAGAATGCCGTGATCGATACGGCCGAAGCGGAAGAAACCGCCGAGTAATTCCCACCCCGCAAGATTTCCAGAGACTGAGGCAGCCGTTCAAGGCTGCCTTTGCACATCCGGGCCAGGATATTCACCTTCCCTGCGCGACAACATCCATGGCAGAACAGCAAGTGTTCCTGCGCATTGAGGCGACAATGAAATAATTGTCGTATTTCCCACAGTAAGTGACATCAAGCAAGCCTTTGCCGTTACGGCCAAGGCTGCTTTAAGCTATCATGAAGATACCGGCCCTCTGCTCGCGCGCGCCGGCTTTTTGAAAGTGTGATTGTGGAACAGATCGGCAACTTCGGTGCTTCAGGCTGCAACATCGGCGATTTACAGCTATTTCGCGATGGGGCGGACGGCCAGACGGCCGCCATCCTGGCGCCCTGTCCCGTCATGCGCCTGGAAGCGGGCGAGGCCATCAGCGACACGCACGGCGCCAGGCTGTACATCGTCCTGCGCGGCTCGCTGGCCGTGGCCGCCGACACCCATACCGGCATGGACGACGGCACCGTCAGCAAGGTCTTGCCCGGCGAAAGCGTGGGCGAACAGTCGGTGCTCGATGAAGCGAGCAATCTGGCCGCCATTTCCGCCCTGGAAGAAACAGATCTGCTGGTGATCGACGCGGCCACCGTCTGGGAATTGATCGAGCAGTCGAACGGCCTGGCGCGCAACCTGCTGCGCTTGTTGTCGTTCCGCATACGCGCCGCCAACGCCCTGCTGCGCCGCCGGCAGAAACTGGGCGAATTCTACCGCCAGCTGTCGATGGTCGACAGCCTGACGGGCCTGTACAACCGCGCCTGGCTGACCGACTTGCTGCCGAATATGATCGTCACGGCCCACGGCAGCAGCGCGCCGCTGTCGCTGGTGATGATCGACCTCGACCACTTCAAGCGCTTCAACGATACGCACGGCCACCAGGCGGGCGACCAGGCCCTGCGCATCGCGGCGCAAGTGCTGGGCGCGGCCCTGCGTCCCACGGATTTTGCCGTGCGTTACGGCGGCGAGGAATTGATGGTAATCTTGCCAGACACCAATGAAAACGTGGCCCTGCGCGTGGCCGAGCGCCTGTGCGCGCGCATGCAGCAAGCCGTCATCTTCAACGACATGCGCAGCCCGCTGCCGCACATCACGGGTTCCTTCGGCGTGGCCAGCCTGGCGGCGGCGCAGGACGACGAGGCGCTGATCGCCACGGCCGATGCGGCGCTGTACCGGGCCAAGGCCGGCGGGCGCAACCGCGTAAGCACCTGAGATTCTCAGGCGCTCCGGCGCTTCAAATAATGATGGTCAGGCAGCCTTGCTGTCGGCCGGCTTGGCGCCATCCGGCTTGGCGGCGTCATCCTTCTTGCTGCTGTGCGCGGCAACGAAATCCGCATAACCCTTCTGCACCAGCGCATACGTCTTGTCGATATTGCCGGCGATATCGCCGTTCAGCACTTTCAAGCCGCCCAGGATGTCGCGCGCTTCCTTGAAGCCTTTTTCCATGCCGCCGCTGATGGTGTCCATGAACTTGGTCAGCGCCGTATCGTCGTCCATGCCGGGATTCTGCTTCTTGTAGGCGTCAAAGAATCCCGTCGACAGCGAGACGATGCGGCTCGCCGTCGCTTCGGCGCTGTTGTCCTGCGAGGCCGCGTTCTGGATGGCGTCCTCGCCGTACTGGCCCTTCAGCGCTTCATTGATGTTGGTGATGGCCGTCTTGTACAGCAGCGCCAGCGGCTCGTTTTCCGAACCGATGGACACATTCAGCGACGCCTGCATGATGGAAGCGTTCAATTGCAGCTTGCTGCGGTCATTCACGCTCATTTCAGCGTTGACGCCGTCTTTTTGCTGGACTTTATCGTCCTTGCCGGCAACGCCGGCACTGACGGAAGTCACGGAAGGGGTGGAATTGCCGCTGGCGGCGATGGGAATTGACACGATAGGTCTCCTTGAACGGGCAATATATGCCACCATGCGGGAAACGCGATGATGACCATCCTCTCGTGTAGTATCGGCAGGTTTTCAGAAAACTGAAGCGGCGGCTTGTTTTTAGCGGCCCGGATAAACAATTAAGCAACGACCATCAATGACTAACCAGACCTTTCTTTGGCACGACTACGAAACCTTTGGCGCCCAGCCGCGCCGCGACCGCCCGGCCCAGTTCGCCGCCATCCGCACGGATGCCGAACTCAACGAGATCGGCGAACCGATCATGTTGTATTGTCAGCCTGCCAATGATTTCCTGCCCGACCCGCAATCGTGCCTGATCACGGGCATCACGCCGCAGCAGTGTCTGCAGCTGGGCGTGCCCGAGCACCAGTTCGCCGCCACCATCGAAGCGGCCTTTTCGGAGCCGGGCACCATCGGCGTGGGCTACAACACCATCCGTTTCGACGATGAAGTCACGCGTTTCCTGTTCTGGCGCAACCTGATCGATCCGTATGCGCGCGAATGGAAAAACCATTGCGGCCGCTGGGACCTCCTCGACGTGGTGCGCATGACGCACGCGCTGCGCCCGGAAGGCATACATTGGCCCAAGCGCGACGACGGCCAGACCAGTTTCAAACTGGAACACTTGAGCAAGGCCAATGGCCTCGTCCACGAAGCGGCGCATGATGCCTTGTCCGACGTGCGCGCCACCATCGCCCTGGCCCGCCTGATCCGCGAAAAGCAGCCGAAACTGTTCGAATTCTGCCTGGCCCTGCACAAGAAGGACCGGGTCGCCAGCGAAATGGGCATGCACCTGGCCGCCGGCGAGCGCCAGCCCTTCTTGCACGTGTCGGGCATGTTCCCGGCCGAACGGGGCTGCCTGGGCGTCGTCTGGCCGCTGGCCACGCACCCGGGCAATAAAAACGAAATCCTCGTCTGGGATTGCGCCTACGACCCGCGTGAACTGTTCACGCTGGACGCCGACACCATCCGCACGCGTTTGTTCACGCGCAATGACGCCATGCCGGAAGGCATGACGCGCCTGCCCGTGAAAAGCGTGCATTTGAACAAGTCGCCCATGCTGGTCGGCAATTTAAAGACCCTGTCGCCGGCCATGGCCGCGCAATGGGGCATCGATGTGGAGGCGGCGCGCGCCAACGCGCACCTGGCGGCCGCGGCGCCGAACATGGACGCCATCTGGGCCGCAGTCTTCCAGCGTCCGGGCGCCAATGCGGCCCTGGACGTGGATGAGGATTTGTACAATGGTTTCGTCAGCAACGACGACCGCCGCCTGCTCGAATCGCTGCGCCGCGACACGCCGGCCAGGCTGGCCACGGCCCGCCCCTCGTTCGCCGACGAGCGCCTGCAGGAATTGCTGTTCCGCTACCGCGCCCGCAATTTCCCGCAAACCCTGAGCGAGGCGGAAAGCCTGCGCTGGGAACAGCACCGCGCCGCCCGATTATTCGACGGCGACGGCGGCGCCCGCACCATCGAAATGCTGTTTACGGAAATCGACGTGCTGTCGGAATCGGTCGATGAGCGGGGAGAGGAAATTCTGGGAGAGCTGTACGACTATGCGGAAATCGTCGCCCCGCAGCGCGACTAAATGCAAAATGCCGGGCTAGCCCGGCATTTTGCATGGATGAGACTTAAACAGCGCGATGTTGATTAATCGCATCGCGCGTGTCAATGGCCACGCGGCGGGCCGCGTCGGCCCAGTCTTCGCCGTCCTGCGGCGTGGCGTAGATGATGGCGCGCGAGGAGCTGATCATCATGCCCGTGCCGTTCGCCGTCTGGCCAGCGCCGACGGTGGCGGCAATATCTCCGCCCTGGGCACCGATGCCGGGCACCAGCAGCGGCATGTCGCCCACGATGGCGCGCACTTGCGCCAGTTCTTCAGGGAAAGTGGCGCCGACGACGAGCGCGCACTGGCCGTTCTTGTTCCATTTCTCGGCCACCAGGCGCGCCACGCGCTGGTACAGGGGCACGCCGTCCGTGTCGAGAAATTGCAGGTCCGAGCCGCCCGGGTTCGAGGTGCGGCACAGGATGATCACGCCGCGGTCCGTCCACGCCAGGTAGGGGTCGAGCGAATCCTCGCCCATGTAGGGGTTCACCGTGACGGCGTCGGCGCCGTAGCGCTCGAACGCCTCGCGCGCGTATTGCGTGGCCGTGGCGCCGATATCGCCCCGCTTCGCGTCGAGGATCAGGGGGATGTGCGGGTAGTTTTCGCGCACGTAGCGGCAGATGTCTTCCAGCTGCCGTTCCGCGCCCAGCGCGGCGAAATACGCGATCTGCGGCTTGAAGGCGCAGGCCAGGTCGGCCGTGGCGTCGATGATGCGCGTGCAAAAGGTGGTGATTCCATCGGGCAAGTCGCGCAGTTCGGCCGGCAGTTTCGCCAGGTCGGGGTCCAGGCCCACGCACAGCAGGGAATTATTGGCCGTCCACGCGGCGGATAATTTATTGATGAAATTCACGGCACACCCTCTATATTCAGTTGCAAACCCCGTATTGTAACGCGGCGCGGACCTGTCAAGTCAGCCGGTGGCGGCGGCCGGCGCTTATTAAACCGACATGGCGGGCCGTTTCAGGTATATTTGCCCCACCTCCTTTACTCTGCACGGAACCCATCATGCAAATCACCAAACAATTCACCAAATGGCTGCGCCTGGCGCTGAGCGTTACCGTCCTGGCCGGCATCCTGACGGGCTGCGGCTACAACGACTTCCAGAGCAAGGACGAAGCCACCAAGGCGGCCTGGGGCGAAGTGGTCAACCAGTACCAGCGCCGCGCCGACCTGATCCCCAACCTGGTCAATACCGTCAAGGGCTATGCCACGCACGAGCGCGAAACGCTGGAAGCGGTGACCAAGGCGCGCGCCGCCGCCACCAGCTTCCAGATCACGCCGGAAGTGCTGAACGACCCGGCCGCCTTCGAGAAATTCCAGCAGGTGCAAGGGCAGCTGTCGTCGGCCCTGTCGCGCCTGATGGTGGTGTCCGAGAAATACCCGGACCTGAAGGCCGATACCAGCTTCCGCGACCTGCAGTCGCAGCTGGAAGGCACGGAAAACCGCATCACCGTGGCGCGCCAGCGCTACATCGCCGCCGTGCAGGATTACAACGTGCATGCGCGCAGCTTCCCGAACAACCTGACGGCCATGGTCTTCGGCTACAAGGTCAAGCCATCGTTCACGGTGGAAAATGAAAAGTCCATCTCGACCGCGCCGACCGTCAACTTCGGCAAATAAGATGAAAGCCTGGTCTTATCTGGCGGCGCTGGCGACGGCGCTGCTGCTGTGGACGATGGCGCCGGCCGGCGCGCAGGGCTTGCAGCCCGTGCCGCCGCTGGCCGCACGCGTGACGGACAACGCCGGCATGCTCGACGCCAGGCAGAAAGCGGCGCTGGAAGGCGTGCTGGCCGACTACGAAGCGAGGACGGGCAGCCAGATCGCCGTGCTGCTGGTCAAGACTACGGAGCCGGAAGCCATCGAGCAGTACAGCATCCGCGTGACGGATGCGTGGAAGCTGGGCCGCAAGGGCGTCGATGACGGCGTGCTGCTGATGGTGGCGAAGGACAATCCCTCGTCCTTGCGCCGCCTGCGCATCGAGGCGGGCCGCGGCGTGCAGGGCGTGCTGACGGATGCGCAATCGAAACGCATCCTGCAGGACGTCATCGCCCCCCACTTCAAGCAGAACGACTATTACGGCGGCCTGGTGGCCGGCGTGGGCGCCATTGCCACCCTGCTCAACGAGGAACAGTTCCCCGCCCCGGCGCAGAAACAGGCGCCGGCCACGGTGGACGCGGGCGGCCTGACATTCTGGCTGCCGCTGCTGTTCTTCGGCTTTCTCGTCGTGCTGACCCTGTTCCGCTCGCGCGGCGGGCCGAACCGGCTGCAGCGCGGCAGCAACTGGTCCAGCGGCGCCACGGGCGTGGTGCTGGGCAGCATCCTGAACCAGGCGCTGAACAACCGGGGCGGCGGTGGCGGCTTCGGCGGTGGCGGTGGCGGTGGCGGTGGCGGCTTCGGCGGCGGAGGCGGCGGTGGCGGCTTCGGTGGCGGCGGCGGCGGTTTTGACGGCGGCGGCGCCTCGGGAGATTGGTAATGACGAAACAACTGACATTCGGACAGCGCTGCGGACGCGCCATAAAACATTTGCGCGGCACGCCGGCGACGGCGCGCCATGCGTTTCCGGAACGCACCCTGAAAGCCATCGAGACGGCGATTGCCGACGGCGAAGCGATGCACCAGGCGGAAGTGCGCCTGATCGTCGAAGCGGCGCTGACGCCGGGCATGGCTTACCACGGCGTGAGCAACCGCGAACGGGCGCGCGAACTGTTCGCCCGGTATGGCGTGTGGGATACGGAAGACAACGTCGGCATACTGATCTATATCAACCTGGCCGAACACCAGGTCGACATCGTGGCCGACCGCAACGTGGGCCGGCGCGTGACGCCGGAGCAATGGCAAGCCGTATGCCGCACCATGACCAAAGGGTTCAAGGATGGCAATTACCACGACAGCACCCTGGAAGCGTTGCAGCAGCTGAACACCTTGCTGCAAAGCCACTTCCCTGCCGATGGCACGCGCGGCAACCAGTTGCCGAACGAACCCATCCTCCTCTGAATCCCGGACAGGGATTAAAATCCGCCATGGCTCCGCAGCATGGCGGCGCCCCCACCCCGCCGAGGAGAACACATGAAACTGGTCAATAAAACCGCCATCGTCACGGGCGCCACGCAAGGCATCGGCCTGGCCTGCGCCAGCCGCCTGATCGCCGAGGGCGCACAGGTGATGCTGGTCGACATCAAGGAAGAAGGCGCGCAGGCGGCCGCCGCCCTCGGCCCGCAGGCGCACTTCTTTTGCGCCGACGTCAGCCAGAAGGCGGACGTGGACGCCATGCTGAAGGAAACCCTGGCCCGGTTCGGCCACATCGATATCCTCGTCAACAATGCGGGCGTCACGCATGCGGCCGATTTCCTCGACGTCTGCGAAGACGATTTCGACCGGGTCATGCGCATCAACCTGAAATCGATGTTCCTGTGCGGCCAGGCCGTGGCGCGCGAGATGGTCAAGCGCAACAGCGGCTGCATCATCAATATGTCCAGCGTGAATGCGGAGCTGGCCATTCCGAACCAGGTGCCGTACGTGGTGTCGAAAGGCGCCATCAACCAGCTGACCAAGGTCATGGCCCTGAACCTGGCCTCGCACGGCGTGCGCGTGAACGGCATCGGCCCGGGCACCATCCTGACGGAACTGGCCAGGCAGGCGGTACTGTCGAGCCCGCAGGCGCGCCACACGATTTTGTCGCGCACGCCGCTGGGCCGCTGCGGCGAGCCGGAAGAAGTAGCCGGCATCGCCGCCTTCCTGGCCAGCGACGACGCCAGCTACATGACGGGCCAGACCATCTATGTCGATGGCGGGCGCATGGCGCTCAACTACACGGTGGCCGTGCAGGATTAGCCGGGGGAATTCAAGTTATATCAAAAATCAATAATGGATATCTGAAAATACCATTAGACACATATCGTGCGACGCAGCATAATGCACCTGTCTCCACTATTCTCCTCCAAGAAAATAGTTTTAAGCCCGCTTTCACCAGCGGGCTTTTTTTTTGCTGTCGCCACTGAAACATGGTCATTCTTGCCATGCGGCCCGATTTTTTCCATCAATATGCGGGTTTCCTCAAAAATGTTGCGGCGTGTCATAGCCCCGTCATTTTCGGCCCCTATACTTGCTTCATCTGCTGTACAGGCAACCGATATGCCTGACTACAGACAGGTGTGCCGCAATGGCACACCACTCCCCTTTCATGACCGTGGCGCGCGCCGGCAAGGCGGGCGACATGGTAAGTACCGAGCACTTCTCAACTCTTGACCCTTTTCATTTGGGTTTTTGGCCCGCGCCCCCGCGGGCCTTTTTTTGCCCGCCGTATTCTGCCTTGCGTAAAAGCATGGCCGTTAGCCACGTGGAATGTTATTGTTGCCCTTTCCGCCTTTCCCGATACATCATGCCCGCACCATTTCTGGAACTCTGTTTTGCCGATCGTCATGAACGCCTGCGCTACCGCATCGCGTTGCTGCTGTACGCGCTGGTGATATTGATCGGCGACATACCTGGCGTGCGCGCCGATGTCGGCCAGTACGCGTCAGGCGGCGTGCTGCATTCGCTCGGCTATGGCGTGCTGGCCCTGATCCTGTTCAGCGGCACGCGCGGCGGCATGGCGCGCCGCGCCGTGCTGGCCGTGCTGATGGTGGCCGCCATGGGGGCGCTGGACGAGTTCATCCAGAGTTTCCTGCCCTACCGCCGCGGCGCCGTCAGCGACTGGGTGGTCGATGTCACGGCGGCCGTAGCGGTCTGCCTGCCCCTGTGTTTCCTGTGGCCGAAGATGGTCGCCGCCGCCCTCGGCAAGGCTGCGCCGCTGCCCGAAGCCTGAACGGGCGCACGGCCCGTCAGGCGCGGTCCGCTTCGCTGTCCTGCAATTCCAGCGGCAGCTGCCCCTGGCCGCGCGTACCGCGCGTGCCCACGCGCCGCATCAGGGCGCGCATTTCACGCCGGCTGCCGGCGCCCAGCGCGCGTGCCGCGTCGCGCTGCATGTCCAGCAACTGTTCCGAGCGCGCCAGCCGCACCAGGCCATGCAAGGCTTGCGCCAGCACATGGCGCGCACGGGCATCATGCGCAGTGCCGGCGATGGCCAGCACCAACTCGTCGATCAGTTTTACGGTAGGGCCAGATGACATTTTTTCTCCCGATTGAACAGTGAGGAAACGCGCGAGCGCGCGAAATGTTGATTGCCAACATCTCTTATACCAAGCGCGACAACTAGCCGCTTGATCTAGCTCAATCAGCAATGATGGCCGCCGAACATCCCCGCCCCGCCATGCTCTTACATGCAGCAATCGCTGCTATCCGCCTCACCGCGGGTGCCGATCCTGAGTGTGCGACCATGAGGAGACCAAGATGAGATCGAAAACAACCCTGCTGCTGACCGGCATGACATGCGCCTTGCTGGCGGCCTGCCATTCCTCGGACAATGCCAGCCTGGCCCGCAGCAATAGCGGCGAAACCTATGCCGCGCCGGCCGGCACGACGCCGCAAGGCAGCACGCCGGCCAGCAGCACGGCCAGCACCGCCACCGATACCGGCAACACCATGAGCCATGGCACTAGCGGCATGAACAACGACATGGGGCAATCCACCATGAACATCAGCTCGGCCACGGTGCAATCGATAGAAACCGTGCCGCGCAGCATGGAGCAAGGCAGTGCCGACATGCAGGCGGGCACGTCGGGCACCGCCGGCAGCACCTCTGGCGCGACGGGCAATATGCTCTACCGCGTTACCTTGCGCCTGGACGACGGCACGACGCGCACCTTCATGCAAAACACCCAGCCCGCCTTCCAGATCGGCGACCGGGTCAGCGTGCAGAAAGGCGTGATGCAGCGCTACTGATACGAGATACGGGCCGATGGGCCGACGTCCGCCGCTGCTACGGGCTGCCGCATGCGGCGCCCACCCGGCGCCGCCTGGGATGCCAGCCAGGCGGCAGGCTGCCCAGGCCGCTCCCGCACCAGGCGGAGCTAGGCCAGTGCCAGGGTCAGCGGCCGGCTGCGCCCCTGCACCACGGCCGAAGGCCAGGCAGGGTCGTGGGTCAGGTTGTGCAACTGGCCGCCGTCGAGCAGGAAGGTGTCTTCCACGGTGCTGCCGGGCAAGCTGGGGTGGAAGGCCAGCGCCATGCCGCGCTTGAGGATGATTTCCGTGTGCGCGCCGGCCGCCACTTCGGGCGCCAGGTAGCCATGGATGCCGCCCTGGCGGCTGGTGCGCACCGTGTCGGGCTGGCCCGCATATGCGTAGGCGCTGTCAAGCGCGTGGTACACCATGCTCAGCGCATGGCCCGTCTCGCACGCGTCGAGGGCGACCGCTTCCAGCGCCAGCATGGCGGCATCGGCATCGTCCATGACCACGGCCGCGACATCGGCGCGATGCTGCGCCGGACCGAAGCGCCGCTGACGGCTGAGGCTGGCGCACAGGCCGAAGCGCCGCGCGCACAGGGCCAGCACGGCTTGCGCACCGAGCAGCACATGGGCTGGCGGTGCGCGGCGATACCGCTGCTGGCGTTCGACTCCGCTGACCAGCACGTGCACGGCTTGCAAGCCCCGCAGCCACAGCGCGCGCACGCAGGCGGCGGCCAGTTCCTGCTCGCTCCAGTCAGGACGGGCCTGGCGCAAGGCGTCCGCAGCCGCGCTGGCGGCCAGTTGGCCCACCTGCCGGTAACGCAGCTGTTCCGACTCCAGCAGCACCAGCCGCTCTTCGCGCAGGGCGATGGGCAGGCTGCGCTCATGCAAGCCCGGCCGGTCAGACAGGATGGGCGCGCCGCCGGCCACATGCTGCACGAAATGCTCGCGCAATTCATACAGCTGCGGCTGCATCCAGGGCGACACTTGCCACGTCCATGGCCCGCGCACCTCTTCCTCGCGCATGCGCATGGCTTCGGCCTCGTCCGTCAGGATATAGGCCGCGTCGCGCGTGACCAGCACTTCCGCACAGCCGCACTCGGCCGTCTGGCAATGGCTGTTCGACGCCCCCGCCGTGGCCCAGGCAAACCAGTCCACGCCGCGCAGGCGCACGGCGCCGGCACGCTGGTCTTCCAGCCAGCCGCGCATCTGCGCCAGCTTGTGCGCCACTTCCAGTTCCAGCGGCCAGTTCATGGCCGCTCCTTGCCCGGGACCTGGCGTGACGCCGCCCCGCCTGCCCTGCCTGGCGCCAGCCGGGCGTCCTGTCGACTATGCATAGCTGCTCCCTTCCCACATGGAAACGTATGACCCGCGCGCAAACAAAAAGTTCCGCACCCGGACTTGTCCCAGGCTTGCAGTCTATGACTTCCCTTTATTTTTTCAAGCGGCTATTTCGCCAGTTCGATCAGCACGGCCGTGTACATCTGCAAGTTCAGCAGCAGTTGCTTTTCCGTGATGAACTCGTGTTCCGAATGCCCCGTGTAGACCGTGTGCGGCATGGCCGGGCCGAAGCTGACGGCGTTCGGGAACAGGCGCGAATTGGTGCCGCCGCCGATGGCGACCGGTTGCGGATGCGCCATGCCCGTGTAGTGCGCGAAGACGGACAATAAAGTGGGAATCTGCGGCGCGTCCGTCTGCAGCCATGGCTCGCCGATCTGCACCTGCAGGGCGGCCGGCACCTGGCGCCGCGCCTTCCAGCCGTCGAAGGCGGCCGTCACCTGCTGCTGCAGCACGGCCGCCGTCTTGCCTTGCGGACGGCGCAGGTTGATATTGAGTTCCAGTTCTCCGCCTTGCTGCCTGAGCACGGTCGGCGCCACCGTCATCGGCCCCATGAAGCTGTCGCGGTAGGCGATCTGGCCGAAGCGCTCGCCGTAAATGCCGGTACCCACCAGTTCATTCAGGAACGACAGCATGTCGGCCGCCTGCGTGCCCCGCCACGGCTGCACGGCCAGGGCGTCGGCCAGCATGCTGATGGCGTTGACGCCGTCTTCCGGCTTCGACGAGTGGGCCGACACGCCCAGCGCCGTCACCGTCAAGGTCTCGCCGGCGCGCGCGTAGCTGTAGCGCATGCCCTTCTGCTGCAGCGCGCGGACGCGGATGGCCGCTTCCAGCGCGGCCGGCGCGCGTTCGATGACGGCTTGTGCGTCCTCCGGGATCTGGCTGCCGAAAAAGCCGCCCGTCAGGCTCTTCAGCACGGGGCCGCCGTCGGCCGGCATGGCCGTGCGCGGCGGCAAGGTCAGCTTGATGGAGCCATAGCCCTTCTCGGCCGTCACCACCGGGTATTCCGCATCGATGGTGATGTTCACTTGCGGCGGCGTATGGGTCTTGAGAAACTGTTTCAGCGGTTCCCAGTCCGATTCCTCGGCCATGTACACGTACAGCTCGATGCGCTTGCTCAACGGCACTTGCTTGTCCTGGATGGCTTTCATCGCGTACAGGGCCGTGGCGATGGGGCCCTTGTCGTCTTCCGTGCCCCGTCCCAGCAGTTTGCCAGGTTCGCTGGTGCGGTCCAGCTCGAACGGCGAGCGGGCCCACTTGGCGGGATTGACGGGCTGCACGTCGCCGTGCGTGATCACGCCCACCCGCTCGCTGCCCCTGCCCATGCCGACGATCAGCACGTGGCCGTGATCATGGAAGTCGAAACCGAGGCGCTGCGCCTCGGCCGCCAGGTAGCGTTTAAAACCCGTGTGCTGGGGATTCTCGGCATACGGCACGGCCGGGTCGGCCACCGTGTTGAAACTGACCATTTTCGCCAGGCTGGCGATCAGCGCTTCGGGATAGGTGGCCAGCGCGTAGCGGGCCGTCTCCTGCGCCTGCGGGCTGACGGGCGCGGCGTGAACGGAGGGCTGCAGCAGCAGGCCAAGCAGGGACAACAGCAGGGGTTTCTTGAACATGGCCGGGCGCATAAAGTAGGGAGGTCCACTCTAGCATCGCCCGCACCGATTTCCAATCAACACGAGTTTTTTACCGATCAGTACGCAAATTCCCGATTCGCATTATCATGTGCCCAGCCTGTCTTCCCCGCCACGCCGTCATGGGTGACCCTGCCAGCGTCAGGGGATAGACAAATCGTCCATTGTGATTTTCCACCACGTCCCGATATCGCTACCATGATTCCATTTTCCATACTTGACCTCGCGCCCATCGCCGAAGGCAGCAACGCCAGCCAGTCGTTCAAGAACACGCTGGACCTGGCGCAGCACGGCGAACGCTGGGGCTACAACCGCTACTGGCTGGCCGAACACCACGGCATGCCCGGCATCGCCAGCGCCGCCACGGCCGTCGTCATCGCCCATGTGGCGGCCGGCACGAACACCATCCGCGTGGGCGCGGGCGGCGTGATGCTGCCGAACCACTCGCCGCTCGTCATCGCGGAACAGTTCGGCACACTGGAAGCGCTGCACCCGGGCCGCATCGACCTGGGCCTGGGCCGCGCGCCCGGCTCCGACCAGACGACGGCGCGCGCCCTGCGCCGCGACCTGCAGTCCGACGCGGAGCAGTTTCCGCAGGACGTGCTGGAATTGATCGACTACATGTCCGACGAGCCGCGCCAGCGCGTGCTGGCCGTGCCCGGCAAGGGCGCGAAAGTGCCCGTGTGGATACTCGGGTCCAGCCTGTTCGGCGCCCAGCTGGCCGCCCACCTGGGCTTGCCGTATGCGTTCGCCTCGCACTTCGCGCCGCAAATGATGCTGCAGGCCGTGGCGTATTACCGCGAGCACTTCAAGCCGTCGAAGCAATTGGCGCAACCCTACGTGATGCTGGGCTTTAACGTGTTCGCCGCCGATACGGATGCCGAGGCGCACCTGCGCGCCACGTCGATGCAGCAGGCCTTCGTCAACCTGCGCACGGGCCGCCCGTCGCGTCTGCAGCCGCCCGTGCCCGCCTACCTGGAGCAGCTGGGCCCGCAGGAACGCGCCATGCTCGACTCCGTCCTGTCGTGCACGGCCATCGGCGCGCCGGACACGGTCAAGGCGAAAATGGCCGCCTTCATCGCCGAAACGGGCGCCGACGAACTGATGATCACCTCGCAAATCTTCGAACACCAGCACCGCCTGCGTTCGTATGAAATCACGGCGCAGGTGCATGCGGAGCTGGCGCGCGCGCAGTAACTTCACTGTCTCTCCCGGTATTTCCCCAAATACCCTTTTCCCGGCCGTCGGCAACGATCGCCGGGATTTTTTTGCCTGCTGTTTTGCCTGCTGTTTTGCCCGCCTTCCCGCCGCAAAATCGGCCCTGCCCGGCAAGAAATGCGCAGCCCCGCTATCATGCTCATCCAAAAGCATTATTCCAAGAAAGCTGTACCGCATGAAATCCGCACCATCTTCCGTCGACGCCGGCACCCTGCTCAGTTCCACCCGCATCCTGTTGTTCGCCCTGTCCGCCGGCGTACTCGTCGCCAGCCTGTACTACGTGCAGCCGCTCACGTCCATGCTGGCCGCCTCGTTTGGCGTCAGCGTGCCGCAGGCGGGCTACCTGGTCACGGCCACGCAGATCGGCTACGTGCTGGGCATCGTCTTCCTGGTGCCCCTCAGCGATGTGCTGAACCGCCGCCAGTTGCTGACGTGGATGCTGATCGCCAAGATCGGCGCCCTGCTGCTGGCCGCTACCAGTCAGAATATTATCGTCTTTGCCATCGCCAGCGTATTGATGGGGATCACGGCCAGCGCATTGATGGTCGTCACGGCCATGGTGGCTTCGTATGCGCCCGACCACAGCCGGGGCCGCATGGTAGGCACCGTCATGACGGGTTTATTATTGGGCATCTTGCTGGCGCGTACCGTGTCCGGCACGGTGTCGCAGATCAGCGGCGGCTGGCGCACCGTCTACGTGCTGGCCGCCATCGTCGTGGCCGCCCTGCTCGTCATGCTGCGCCGCATCCTGCCCAACGAGACGCCGCGTGGCAAGCTGCAGTACGGCAAGCTGATGGCCTCGCTGGCCGACATCATCCGCCAGGAACCGCTGCTGCGCCAGCGCGCCCTGTTCTCGGGCCTGGGCCTGGGCACTTTCAGCGTGTTCTGGACGGGCCTGACCTTCTTGCTCAGCGGCGCGCCCTATCACTATTCGGAAATGCAGATCGGCCTGTTCGGCCTGGCCGGCGCCACCGGCGCCTTTGCCGCCAACACGGCGGGCCGCATGGCCGACCGAGGCTACGCGCGCCAGGCCACGTGGCTGCTGGCCGTCGCCTCGATCGCGGGCTGGGCCCTGATCGGCTTCGGCGCCCATTCGCTGGTGCTGCTGTTGATCGGCATCGTCCTGCTGGACATGGGCGTGATGGGCTTGCAAGTGACGCACCAGTCCATCATCTATAAACTGGCGCCGCATGCGCGGGCGCGGGTCACCACTGTCTTCATCGCGGGCGGCTTCATCGGCGCGTCGGCCGGCTCGGCCCTGGCCAGCGCCAGCTTTGCCGCCGGCGGCTGGCCCGCCCTGTGCATGGTCGGCGGCGCCATGCCGCTGCTGATGCTGCTGGTGTGGAGCAAGTACCGCCACGCGCAGCGCCGGCTGGAACGGGCAAGCTCAACCTGACCAGCGCAAAAAAAACCGCTCGACAGAGCGGTTTTTTACGTCCTTACTTCGCCTGCCCGCGCGCCTTGCCGAATGCATCGCCCGCCTTCCAGGCCGGCATTTTCGCCGCGTTGGCCACCGCTTGCCCCAGGTTCAGGGTGAACTGCGCCTGCTGCGTCATGCCGGACAAATCCCAGCTGGCGTCGTACTCGTCGCTCACCTGATGGTAGCGGGGACCGTAGGCGGCCGCCTTGGCTTTCGACGCGGCCACGTCCTTGATGTAGTCGCGTCCGCCATTGATGGAAAACGCGGGCACGCCCGCCTTGGCAAAACTGAAATGGTCGCTGCGGAAATAGCCGCCGGCCAAGTCGGGGCGGGCTGGCGCGATATGCATGCCCATGGCTTTGGCCGTCGCCGCCGCCATGGCGCCCAGCTCCGTGCGCTCGCTGCCCTGCGCGCCGATGTCATGCGTGGCGCCCACGAAATTGAGGCTGTCGAGGTTCAGGGCGGCGGCCGTCTTGTCCAGCGGCCACAGCGGGTCCGCCGCGTAGGCGGCGCTGCCCAATAGCCCCTGCTCTTCGGCCGCCACCCACAGGAAGATCTGCGTGCGCTTCGCCGGCTTTTTCACGGCTTCCTGCGCCATGGCCAGCAGGCCGGCCGTGCCCGAGGCATTGTCGACGGCGCCGTTGTAGATGGTATCGCCCGAATTACCCTGCTTGCCCAGGTGGTCCCAGTGGCCGCTGTAGATGACGGCTTCATCTTTCAATGTCGGGTCGGTACCCGGCACCATGCCGGCGATATTGAACTGCTCCACCTTGCGCACGATGGACTTCATCTCGCCCGACAGCTTGGCGTTCAAGGCGACGGCCTGGAAATCCTTGCTTTCCGCCTTGGCGCGCAAGGCGTCCAGGTCCTGTCCGCCGGCCGCAAACAGGCGGCGCGCCGCGTCTTCCGCGATCCAGCCCTGCAGGGGCGTGCCGGCCGTGCGGTCTGCCAGTTGAAAACGTTCGCTGCCGCTCCAGCTGTTCTGCACGACGCTCCAGTCATACGAGGCCGATGGTTTCGTGTGGATCAGCAACACACCGGCCGCGCCCTGGCGTTTGGCTTCCTCGAATTTATACGTCCAGCGGCCGTAATAGGTGAGCGCCTTGCCGCCGAAGCGGTTCGGATCGAGCGCGGTCGGCTGCGGGTCGTTGACCATCATGACGACGATCTTGTTTTTGACATCGGCGCCCTTGAAATCGTTCCAGCCCTCTTCCGGCGCCGTGATGCCGTAGCCGACGAACACCAGCGGCGCATCGAACGCGTGGGCGGCAACGGAATCGCCCGTGGCCCACACCCAGTCGGGGCCGAAGGCCAGCGGCACGGGCTTGCCGCCAGCCACCGCCTGCAGGCTGCTGTCTTGTGGCAAGGATTTCACGCCGGCGATCTGCACGCTCTGGCGGTAGCTGTTGCCGCGCACGGGTTGCAATCCGGCCATCTGCGCCTGGGTTTCCAGGTAAGCCACCGTCAGGTCGGCGCCGCGCTGGCCCGTGCCGCGGCCTTCCAATAAATCGTTGGACAGGAAGGCCAGGTGGGCGCGCAGCGGCGCTTCCTGCACCACGGGCAAGTCATGCGCAGCATAAGCGGGAAAGGCCAGCGCCAGGCCGGAAGCGAGTGCCGTGACGGCCAGGGAAAAAAACAGCTTCTGCATAAAATCCTTTGGGTAAGAGGAGACATTCAGTCCGGCGGATGGCCGAGCCGGCGATTGTATGCCATGGCGAAGACTCAGCAAAATGCGGACGAAAAAAATCCCCGCGGCAAGGGCGGGGATGTCATCGAGGGGTAAATTACACCAGCAGGGCGGCCGCCAAGGATTCGATCTCTTCGGCCGATTCCTCGAGGATAGTGTGCAGGGTGCTGCCGCCAATCCCAAAATCGATCTTCGCCGCAGCCAGGCGCCGCGCGGCGCTTTCCGGCGGGTGCAGGGGCGAGCCGACGGGCGACAGATCATTGGCCAGCACCAGGGTCGCGCCCAGGGTGCGGGGCGGGAACGGGCTGCCGCCGTGCCACATGCCTTCCACGGCCTGCAAGACCATGTCGGGCACTTGCAGCTGGCGCAACACGCCGCGGCCGATCAGTTTTTCGCCGTATTCGATCCAGTCTTCGGTGTTGTCGTCGAGCAAGCCCGGATATTCCTCGGCGCGCGACAGCAGATAAAAGCCGCCCACTTCATGCACGATGGCGGCGAACATGGCCGTTTCCACGTCCACGCGCGTGACTTTTCTGGCGATGACCTGGCTCAGCGCGGCCACGTGGGCCGTGTGTTCCCACAGCCTGGCCGCCTTGGCGCGCAATTGCGGGTCCGTGATCTGGCTGCCCAGCTGGCGCACGATGACGGACGCCACCATCGATTTCAAGGTGGCAAAGCCCAGGCGCGAGACGGCTGCGCGCACATTGGCGATTTCATTGCCGGAACGGTTGTAGGCGGCCGAATTGGCCAAGGCCACGACCCGCGCCGACAGCAGGGGCTCGGCCATGACCATGCGGGCGGCCGCCTCGATATGGCATTCGGGGTCATCGAGCGCTTCCTGCAACTTCAAGGTGGCCTTGACGTTGGCGGGGAAGGTCAGCTCGCCCTTGCTCGCTTGCAGCGCGATAATCTTGAATACTTCCAGTCTATCCATGATGCTGTCTCCGTTACGCGCCAATGCTGGCCTTGCTGTGTGGATGGGCCGGGAATGCGCTCCCGGCCCGGCTCCCGTTTCCGGCAATATTACAGCAAGTTTATACGCAACCCTATTACTTTCCGGAAACTTTACCCGCCACGCCTTCGACAAAATAATCCATCTTCGTCAGCGCCGCATCGTCCAGCACACCCTTGTCCAGCCGCACCTTGCCGTCGTTATCCTTGATGGGCGCGCTGAAAGGATTGAGTTTTCCTGCAACCAAGTCTTTCTCACGCGCCAATACGAACTGTTTCACGTCCGCCGGCACGGCCGCATTGATGCCTTCCAGCTTGACCATGCCATCCTTGATGCCGCCCCAGGTGCTGCTGGACTTCCACGTGCCGTCCAGCACGGCCTGTGCCTGCTTCGTGTAGTACTCGCCCCAATGGTGGGTGACGGCGGCCAGCTGCGCCTTCGGTCCGTACTTTTTCATGTCCGAGTGGTAGGCGATCGCATACTTGCCCTTCTCTTCCGCTGCCTGCACCACGGCCGTCGAGTCCGTGTGGTGGGTGACCACGTCGGCGCCCTGGCCGATCAGGGTGATGGCCGCGTCGCGTTCCTTGCCCGGATCGAACCAGCTATTGACCCACACCACTTTCACTTCCGCCTTGGGGTCGACGCTGCGCATGCCGCGCGTGAAAGCGTTAACTCCCTGCAACACTTCCGGGATGGGAAACGCCGCCACGTAGCCGGCCACGTGGGTCTTGCTCATCTTGCCTGCCAGCACGCCGGCCAGGTAGCGGCCTTCGTAGAAACGCGCATTCGTGTTGGCCACGTTGGGCGCCGTCTTGTAGCCCGTCAAATGGATGAACTTCACATTAGGAAATTGTTTCGCCACTTTCAAGGTGGGATTCATGTAGCCGAACGAGGTCGTGATGACCAGCTTGCTGCCCGTCTGCGCCAGGTCGCGGATCACGCGCTCGGCATCGGCGCTCTCCGGCACGTTTTCCACGAACCGGGTGCTGATCTTGTTGCCCAGCGCCTTTTCCATTTCCTTGCGGGCCAGGTCGTGCTGGGTGGTCCAGCCAGCGTCGCCGATGGGGCTGATGTACACGAAGCCGACGTTCAGCGGAACGGTGGCCGGTGCGGCAGCCATGACGGGCATCAAAACAACACTGCAGACGGCGGCGCACAATAGTTTCTTGGACATGGTTTTCCTTGTGTGAGTGATTAATTTCCGGGAGTGAAATTTTTCCCCAATGAAGCGGGCATGTTCAGCTTGATGTAACTGGCATTGCTGGAGATCAGCACCAGCACGACGATGGCCGCCACGTAGGGCAGCATCGACAGCAGCTGCGAGGCGATGGGCACGCCCAGCGCCTGCGCGTGGAAGGTCAGAATCGTGATGCCGCCGAACAGGTAGGCGCCGCCCACCACGCGCGCCGGGCGCCAGGTGGCAAACGTGGTCAGCGCCAGGGCGATCCATCCGCGTCCCGCCACCATGCCCTCGACCCACAGCGGCGTATAGACGAGCGACAAAAAGGCGCCGGCCAGGCCGCAGCAGGCGCCGCCGAACAGCACGGCCGCCAGGCGGATGCGGCGCACGGGATAGCCGAGCGCATGCGCGGACGCTGGCGACTCGCCCACGGCGCGCAGCACGAGTCCCGCCCGCGTGCGGTACAAGAACCAGGCGATGGCCAGGCACAGCAAGAGCGCCAGATACACCATCGGATGCTGGCGGAACAGGGCCGGCCCCAGCACGGGAATGTCTTCCAGTAAAGGGATGCCGAAGCGGCCGTTGTGCAGGCTGTTGCCCACGTACTTCAGGCCGATATACGTGGACGCGCCCGCGCCGAACAGAGATAAAGCCAGGCCCGTCGCGTACTGGTTCGTGCCCAGCCACACGGTCAGCCAGGCAAAGAAGCCCGACAGCGCCATGCTGGCCCCCGCCCCCGCCAGAAAACCCAGCGTGGGGCTGCCCGTGTTGACGGCCACGGCAAAGCCCGTGATGGCCGAGACCAGCATCATGCCCTCCGCGCCCAGGTTCACCACGCCCGCTTTTTCATTCACCAATAAACCGAGGGCGGCCAGCATCAGCGGCGTGCCCGCGTTGATGCTGGCGGCGATCAAGGGCGCGATCGTCAGGGCCAGGTTATCCATGTTTCCTCCAGCGCAGTTTGTATTGGATCAACACGTCGCAAGCGAGCAAGGCAAACAGCAGGATGCCCTGGAACACGCCCGTGATGGCGCTGGGCAGACCCAGGCGCGATTGCGCCAGTTCGCCGCCGATATAGAACAGGGCCATGACGAAGCTGGAAAAAATCACGCCCACGGGATGCAGCCGTCCCACGAAGGCGACGATGATGGCGGCAAAGCCGTAGCCGGGCGAGACCGTGGGTGTCAGCTGTCCCATCGGCCCCAGCACTTCGCACACGCCCGCCAGGCCGGACAGGGCGCCGCAGATCAGCATCGACGACCATAGGGTCTTGCGCGAGGAAAAGCCCGCGTAACGGGCGGCGGCGGGCGCCATGCCGCCCACGCGCAGGCGGAAGCCGGCTATGCTGCGCGACAGATACAGCCAGCCGCCCAGCGAGGCCAGCAGGGCAAACACGATACCCACGTGCAAGCGCGTATCGCTGACGAGCATCGGCAGCAGCAAGCCGTCGGACAGCAGTTTCGATTGTGGAAAATTGTAGCCTTCCGGGTCGCGCAGCACGCCATACACGAGATAGCTGAGCAGCAACTGGGCGATGTAGACCAGCATCAGCGAGACGAGGATTTCGCTGGCGTTGTAGCGGTCGCGCAGCCAGGCCACCAGCCCCGCCCACGCCATGCCGCCCGCCATGCCGGCCAGCAGGGAAATGCCGATGACGGCCGCGCCGCCGATTCCGTCGTCGAGGTACAGGGCCGCCGCGCCGCCGCAGATGGCGCCCAGGGTCAGCTGCCCTTCCGCGCCGATGTTGTAGATGTTGGCGCGAAAGCAGATGGCCAGGCCGACGGCGATCAAGAGCAGGGGCGCCACCTTGATGCCCAGCTCGGACCAGCCGTGCGCGTCGCGCAAGGGTTCGACGAAAAACACGGCCAGGCCGGCCAAGGGATCGTGTCCCAGCGCAACAAACAGCAGCGCGCCGCACAGCACGGTCAGCAGCACGGCCAGCACGGGCGACAGCCACGACATCAGCCGCGACGGCGTCGGACGGGCTTCCAGGCGCAAGGCGAACTTAGCCATGGACAGCCTCCCGCGGCCACAGCCCGCTCATCCATTGCCCCACGAGATCCACGCTGGCCTCGGCCACGTCCAGGGACGGCGAAATTTTTCCTTTTGCCATCACCAGCAGGCGGTCGCTGATCTCGAACAATTCATCGAGTTCTTCCGACACGATGAGCAAGGCACAGCCCGCGTCGCGCAGGGCCAGCAACTCGGCGCGGATTTGCGCGGCCGCGCCCACGTCCACGCCCCAGGTCGGCTGCGCCACCACCAGCACCGTGGGTTCGCGCATGACTTCGCGTCCGACTATGTATTTCTGCAAATTACCTCCAGACAGGCTGCGCGCCAGCGCCTGCGGCCCGCCCGCCTTCACCTGGAAGCGGGCGATGATGGCGGCGGCCCGCTGCGCGATCGCGCCACGGCGCAGGAAGCCGTGGCGGATGGTGGCCGGGGTCTGCAAGCTCAACAACACGTTGTCGGCCAGCGCCATGTCGGGCACGGCACCGCGTCCCAGCCGCTCCTCCGGCACGAAGCCGAAACCGAGGGCGCGGCGGCGGCCCGGCGGCAAGCGCCCGGCAGGCGTGCCGTTGAGCACGATGCTGGCGGCGGCCGCGCGCAAGTCCTCGCCCGACAGGGCCGCCAGCAACTCCTGCTGGCCATTGCCGGACACGCCGGCGATGCCGACGATCTCGCCGGCCCGCACGTCGAAATGGATATCGATCAATTGCGTGGCGAACGGATGGCTCTTCGGCAAATGCAGATTGCGCACGCTCAACATGGCCGCGCCGGGCGTGCGCGCCACGCGCGTGACGGCGGGCGGCTCGGCGCCTATCATCATGCGCGACAGGCTGGCTGCCGACTCTTGCGACGGGTCGCACACGCCCGCATTCTTGCCGGCGCGCACCACCGTGCACGTATGGCACAGGGCGCGGATTTCGTCGAGCTTGTGGCTGATGTACAGGATGCTGCAGCCTTCGGCCGCCAGCTGGCGCAGGGTAGCGAACAGCTTTTCCACGGCGCCCGGCGTCAGCACGGAGGTCGGTTCATCGAGGATCAGCAGTTGCGGCTTGGCCAGCAGGGCGCGCACGATTTCCACGCGCTGGCATTCGCCGACGGACAGCGTGTGGACGTGGCGCTGCGGCTCCAGGTCCAGGCCGTACTGGCGCGCCGTCGCTTCGATGCGCTGGGCCAGCTCCGCCATGTTGGTGCCGGCGGGCAAACCGAGGGCGATGTTTTCCGTCACGGTGAGCGTGTCGAACAGGGAAAAGTGCTGGAACACCATGGCGATGCCGAGCGCGCGCGCGGCCGACGGGTTGGCGATGTCGACCTCGCGGCCATTCCACACGATGCGCCCGCCGTCGGGCTGCACGGCGCCGTAGATGATTTTCATTAAGGTCGACTTGCCGGCGCCGTTTTCGCCGAGCACGGCGTGGATCTGCCCCGGCGCGACGGTGAGATCGATGCCGTCATTAGCCACCACGGACGGATAGCGCTTGCTGATGTCGTGTAATTCCAGGCGTGCCGTCATTGTTTTTTTCGTGCCTCGCTGCGGGGGTCGCCGGCATGGTCGCCGGTATAAAAATCAAGCTGTTGTCTCTATCGTATCGGCATCCGCGGCGCTTGGGGGATGGCGTGGCGGCGCGCATTTCTATTTCCACAAAAAAACAACACCTGTCTACAATTTTGAAAAAAATTATCAGCTTTACAGCGGCCGCCTTGCCCCGCAAGGGCGAGAAGGTGCGATGATTATATGCAAGAACTGATAGTAAGTATGCAGACAAGACATATCGCCCGACGCGGCGATGCTCGCATCATGGATTGAACGGCGCGCAGTGCCGCATTGCGGCGCTACCTGCGCGCTAGTGGGCGCCCCCCTGCGCCCTGCCATCCCCCGTTCCCGTTTTCCAACACCGCCATCAGGAGCCGAAAGTGCCAAAAACCATACCGTGTCTGTTGCTCTGCCTCACTACCACCCTTGGCGTGGGTGCGACCGCCCAGGCTGCCGAATGGAGCGATACCGCGCTGAGCTGGCGCGCCGGCAATGATTACCGCGAGCCGTTCAACCCGGACGACATCAAGAAAAACATCTTTGCCATCACGCACGCCAGCGGCTACAAATACGGCAGCAACTTCGTCAACCTGGACTTTTTGATCTCGGACAGCAAGGACCCCGGCGCGCTCGGCAAGACGTCCGGCGCGCAAGAGGCCTACCTGGTATACCGCAACACCATCGACATCGGCAAGGTGCGCGGCAGCGACATCAAGTTCGGCCCCGTGCGCGGCGTCGGCGTCACCCTCGGCTTCGACGTCAACACGAAAAATGACGTCGGCTACAACTCGCGCAAGCGCATGCTGGTGGCCGGCCCCACCCTGATGTGGGACGTGCCCGGCTTCTTCAACACCAGCCTGCTGTTGCTGCGCGAAAGCAACGCCCCCAGCGGCGCCTTCCCGCCCATCTCGCAAGTGACGGGACGCTACACGTATAAAACGCACGCCATGCTGACGGGCGCCTGGGCCATCCCCTTGTCGCCGCTGTTCTCGTTCGAAGGCTTTTTCAACCTCATCGATTCAAAAGGCAAGGATGAAGTGGGGCGCGACACGGCCGCGGAAACGAATATCGACATGCAGGTGATGTACGACGTGGGCGCGGCTCTGGGCAGCGCCAAGAATACCTTCCGCGTAGGCATCGAGTACCAGTACTGGAAGAACAAGTTCGGCAATTCGGCCGCCACCACGGGCAATGTGGGGCAAACGGCGAAGACGCCGATGATACGCGCGGAGTACCATTTCTAAGAATCATTGTCACGTATCAACACCCACGATCGCGCCTGATGCCAGCATGAAGCTTTCCAGCTGGCGAAGAGCGCGACCGTGGAACAACTGCTGCCGTATTACGAACGTGAGCTGGGCCTGTTCCGCCAGTACACGCGCGCGTTTTCCAGCCGCTATCCGAAAGCGGCCGGGCGCCTGCTGATCGCCGGCGAGACGTGCGAAGACCCGCACGTCGAACGCCTGATCCAGTCCGTCGCCCTGCTCACGGCCAGGGTCGCCAAGCGCCTCGACGACGCCTATCCGCAGTTCACCAATTCCCTACTGGAAACCTTGTACCCGCACTACCTGCGGCCGTTTCCCTCGTGCTCCATCGTCCGCATGGCCCAGGAAGAAGCGCCGGGCGGCCAGCTGACGCACGTTGCGCGCGGCACCGTGCTGCGCTCGCAGCCGGTGCGGGGCGTGGCCTGCAAGTTCACCAGCGCGTATGACGTGACCCTGGCGCCGCTGGCCATTTCTCGCCTGCATTTCTCGCCCCTCCTGGACGCGCCGCCCGGCCTGCGCCTGCCGCAAGGCGCCAGCGCCCTGCTCAGCATCGAGTTCAGCAGCAGCAGCGACCTTTACCATCTGGACCAGGCGGGGCTTGCCAATCTGCGCGTGTTTGCCGATGGGGAACCGTCCGTGCGCGCGGCCCTGCTCGACGCCCTGTTCCTGCGCGGCGCGGGCGCGTACGTGGCGCTGGAGGAAGGCGGCCCGTGGCATGCCGTCGACGGCATGCCGCTGGCCCCGGCCGGCTACGCGCAAGACGACGCGCTGATCCCGTTTTGCGCCCGCTCGCATCCGGCCCTGCGCCTGCTGACCGAGTATTTCGCCTTTCCGGAAAAATTTCATTTCGTCGATATCGCCTGGTCCCTGCTGGCCGCCCTGCTGCCGAAACAGTGCCGCCGGTTCATCCTGCACCTGCCGCTCAAGGGCGTGCGCAGCGACAGCCACGAAGCACGGCTATTGTCCGGCGTCAGCCGCGACAATCTGCTGCTGGGCTGCACGCCCGTCGTCAACCTGTTCGCCAAGTCCGGCGTGCCGATCCGCCTCGCGCATACGCAGCCCGACCATGCGCTGGTGGCCGACGCCACGCATGCATTCGCCTACGACATCCACAGCATCGATGCCGTCACCCTCGCGCGCAAGGATGCGGCCGGGGAACGCCTGAGCACGTTTCTGCCGCTGTATGCCTCGCTGCAGGGTTCTCAGGCCGGGCAGGACCAGGAACATGGCCTATACTGGCTGGCGCGCCGCGACGAAGCCGTGGCCGCCGTCAGCCCCGGCCATGAAATGCGCCTGAGCCTGATCGACCCGCAGTTTTCGCCGGGCAGCGCGGCCTGCGCCACGGTCTCGACGCGGCTGCTGTGCAGCAACCGCGACTTGCCCGCTCACCTGCACTACGGCTTGCCCGGCGGCGACTTGCTGGCCGAGGAGGTGCCGGACGGCGTCCCCGTGCGCTTCCTGCGCAAGCCCTCGGCCAGCATGCGTTTCAGTACGGAGAATGACGCACAGTGGCAATTGATCTCGCACCTGTCGCTCAATTACTCCAGCCTGACGCAGGCGGGACTGGCTGAATTCCAGAAAATGCTCAGCCTGTACGACCTGCCCCGCTCGCCCGCCACGCAAGTCCTGATCCAGGGCATCGTCACGCTCGAACACGGCAGCACGCGCGACTGGATGCCAACCGTCCCGTTTCCCTCCCTGATGCCCGGCATCGCCATCCGCCTGGGCATCGACGAGCACGCCTTTGTCGGCAGCAGCGTGTACATCTTCGCGCAGGTGCTGCAGCGCTATTTCGCCATGAACAGCCAGCTCAACTGCTTTAGCCAACTGACGCTGCTCTCTGCGCGCAGCGGCAAGGAACTCATACGATGCCCAGCCTGCTTCGCCGAAACGACGTCAGCATAATCGGCCAGCTGCTCGCCGCGCCGCAGCGCTTCGAGTGCTTCCAGGCCCTGCACCTGCTGCTGGCGTGGCTGGGAGAACACGGCTTCGATGAAGACGCGGCGCTGGCGAACATCGTGCGCTTCGACAACAGCATCTCGCTGCGCTTCCCTGCCAGCCAGATCGAGACGCTGGCGGCGCAGGACAACGCCGCTGCCCTGCTGCAGGCACTGCAGTCCGGCCAGCTGCGGCAGCTGCACCTCACGCCCACGTTCATGGGCCTCTTGGGCAGCAACGGCGTCTTGCCCAGCCACTACTCGGAGCGCATCGCGGCCCACCAGCACGACGAGCGCGACCACGCTCCGCGCGCCTTTCTCGACCTGTTTTCCAGCCGCGCCATCGCCCTGTTCTACCAGGCCTGGCGCAAATACCGCATCGAACACGGCCCCCTGCGCCAGGCCTTCCTGCCCAGCTTGCTGGCCCTGGCAGGCTGCCGTCCCGGCGGCGGCGAGGACGAAGCCATCGGCCTGTACAGCGGCTTGCTACAGCAACGCAACATCTCGTCCATCGCCATGGCGCGCATCCTCGCCGACCACTTCGGCGTGCCGTTTCATGTGCAGGAGGCGACGGGCACCATGGCGGCCCTGGCGCCGCGCGAGCAAACGGCGCTGGGCGGCGCGAACGCCGTGCTGGGCCGGCGCGCCATCGTGGGCGAGCGCTGCCGCCGCCCCGACCTGGCCGTGCGCCTGCGCATCGGCCCGCTCACAGCAGCACAGCACGCCCGCTTTTTGCCGCGCGGCCCGGCCAGCGCCCAGCTTCGGCAGATGCTGATGCTGTTTGGCCAGCCGCTGCTGCGCTACGACATCGTGCTGCTGCTGCACGCCAGTGACGTGCACGGCCTGTCCCTGCCGCCCAGCGGGCAAGGCGGCCTCGGCTGCAACAGTTTCCTCGGCAATCCAGCCACGCCGCGCCACCGCGATGACAAGCATTACGAAATGCAACTGATGCCTTCGCTCAACGATTGAACCTTGCGGCTGCGCAAAACGCCTGTGCCTGCGATTGTTACAGTCAGCCAACGATCCTTACCGTGAAGCGATGCGTGATGAGTCTGTTCCCGGACACGACGGCGGCATTCCCCCAGCTCGTGGGCGACATGCAGGGCCAGCGCCTGCTGCGCCTGCATTTCCCGCACGGCGATGCGCCCGCCAGCAGCCTGCTGGCCAACAGCCTGAGCGCCAGCGAAAGCCTGTCGCGCGATTTTTCCTATGTCGTGGAAGTGCTTTCCGACGACGCCTGCATCGCGCCCGACAAGCTGATGGGCAAGATGGCGACCGTCGAGCTGGTGCGCGAAGATGGCAGCTTGCGCTACTTCAATGGTTACGTGTTCGAGTTCCGTTTCGTCCGCACGGACGGCGGCTTCGCCTTTTATGAAATGGTGCTGGAGCCATGGCTGTCGCACCTGCGCTTGCGGCAAAACAATGTCGCCTTCCACGGCCTGACCGTGGCGGCGCTCACGGACAAGGTCTTCGATGACTACCTGATGCGCGACTACAAGCTGGCCGCCAGCGGCCTGGATCCCGCCATCACCTACACCTGCCAGCACAACGAGAGCGACCATAATCTGCTGCACCGCCACTGGGAGCAGCTGGGATGGCATTACCGCTACGAACACCGCTGCGACGGCCACACCTTGTGGCTGTCCGACGACAGCACCACCGGCCAGGCCATCGACGGTGAACGGAACGAAATGCCCTTCCAGCACCAGGCCGGTTCCCTGGAAGACGATGGCGTGCATCAATGGAGCACGGTGCGGCGCATGGCCCCAAGCCAGATGACGGTAGCCAGCTTCAATTTCAAGAATCCGCGCAGCGCCCGCGCCAGCCGCGACTCGCTGAACCGGCAAGGCGCCGTGCCGTCTCTGGAAGTGTATGAAAACACGGGCAGCTACGGTTTTAAAAACTTCGACGACGGCGAGCAACTGGCCCAGCGCCGCATGGAAGAGCGCGATGCCCAGGGCCAGCTGTTCGAAGCGCAGGGCAATGACCGCACGGCGCAACCGGGACGCTGGTTCACGCTGGGCGGGCATTTCGATAGTACCGACAGCGAATACCTGATCCTGTCCGTGCACCACTACGCCAGCAACAACTATCAGCAGGGACGCAACGCCACTTCACACTACAGCAACACCTTTACCTGCATCGCCCGTGACATCCCCTGGCGCCCCGGCCGCAATTTCCATAGCCGGGAACCGAAGATCTATGGCGTGCAGACGGCCACCGTGGTCGGGCCACCCGGCGAGGAAATCCATACGGATGGTTACGGACGGGTGAAGGTGCAATTCCACTGGGACCGCCTGGGCAACTTCGACGACAGGAGTTCGCCGTGGATCAGGGTAGTGTCAAACTGGGCCGGACCGAATTTCGGCCACATCAGCCTGCCCCGGGTGGGCATGGAAGTGGCCGTCCAATTTCTCGACGGTAACGTCGCCATGCCCATCATCATCGGCTGCATCTACAACGCGCGCAATATGCCGCCATGGGAGCTACCGGCCAACAAGACGCAAAGCGGCATGCTGAGCCGCTCGTCAAAAAAGGGTTCCGCCGCGCACGCCAACGCCCTGCGCTTCGAGGACCGCAAGGATGCGGAAGAGCTGTGGCTGCATGCAGAAAAAGACCAGCGCATCGAAGTCGAGCATGACGAGTCGCACTGGGTCGGCAACGACCGGCGCAAAACCGTCGACCGCGATGAAACCGTGCACGTCAAGCGCGACCGCACGGAGACGGTGGGCCACGATGAAGACATCACCGTGCACAACAACCGCAAGGAACGCGTCGACCATGACGAACACATCGACATCGGCGACAACCGCCGCGAACACGTGGGCGGCAACGAGCAGGTGCAGATCGACGGCCACCGTTCGGAACGGGTGACCCTGGCCAAGGACGAAACCATCGGCCTGGCCAAGGTGCTGACCATCGGCGCCGCCTACCAGACCACCGTCATCGGCGCCATGAACACCACCGTGGTGCTGGCGCAGGCGGAGCAGATCGGCCTGGCGAAAAGCGTCATCGTCGGCGCCGGCAGCACGCTCACGGCCACCGATTCGCACACCATGACGGTAGGCACGTCCAGCATCACCATCACGCCGGGACGCATCGAACTCGTTGCCGATGAAATCATCATCCGCGGCAGGTCCAAGGTGCAGATCCACGGTGACGACATCGACAACAACCCGGGCTGACGATGAACGACGCCGGCACCGCCCATTTCAACATCCCCAACCTGCTGTTCGACAACCGCACGCCGCACGCGGCCAGCCAGTTCGACATGGTTGATCAATTCGGCGCAGCCTTTCACGTGGTGGTGGCGCGCATGGGCTACACCTTCGGTCCCTGCGGCGCGGACGGCGTGGCCAGCCTGCTGCCCATGGCGCGCCAGTCGCCGCTGGCCACGGAAGACCGGCACCTGCACGGCGACACGCAGGCAGGCACCGTGCAGGAGAGCGACTTCGCGCCCTACAAGCCGCGCTGCGACGTGATCGTCAATGGCATGGCGCACGCGCCGCGCGGGCAGGCAATGCCGCAATTTCTCGTCAACCTGAAGGTGCGGTCGGAAAAGAAGAGCCTGATCGACAAGACCCTGCAAGTGTGCGGCGAGCGCGCCTTCCGCAAGAAAGCCATCCTGACGCGCCTGGCGCAAGGCTGCGCCCGCATTGCCACGGCGGGCTTGCTGCGGCCCAATCCGTGGTACTTGTCCACGCCTGAACCGTTCCTGCAATTGCCGCTGCACTACGCCTGCGCCTATGGCGGGCAATGCCGTATCGAGGCCGACGACTGCAACGCGGCGAAGCACGATTCCTGCCAGGCCAATCCGCTGGGGCTCGGTTTTGCGCGGCACTGGTATCTGGATGGAAAACATATCGATGAGGTGCCCGCCCCCCGCATCACGCAGCCGTCGCTGCCGTGCACGGCCGCCCAGTTCTGGCAAGGCGCGGGCGGCAAGGAGCTTCCCGCGCCGGCGGGGCTGGCCGCTATCGGCCGAGGCTGGCTGCCGCGCCGCGCACTGGCCGGACACATCGTGGAAAAAGACACATGGGGTGCCGACGAAGTCCCCTTGTTACCGGAAGACTTCGATTTCGCGTACTGGAACAGCACGCCGCCCGACCAGCAATGCCCGCACCTGGCGGGACTGGAGCAATTTACGTTGACCAATCTGTGCCGCCACGACCATCCGTCGGCCCGCATCGACCCGCGCGGCAACACCGTGCTGCGCTTCGCCCTGCCCCAACAAGTGATGTGCCTGCTACTGGCGGACAAGAACGATCAGTTGCTCGTCTGGCGCCTGGCCATCGATACGGTGCTGATCGCCCCTGAAGCGGCCAGCGTGGAACTGGTGTGGCGCGCCATCGTGCCGGCCGACGCGGGCCAGGTCGCGTCGCGCCTGCTGCACGTGATGGAGCCGGCGCAGATCGCACGCATAGCACTGCTGGAACAGGCCCAGGAAGCACTGGGCAAGGCGGCCGGGCAAGGTCAAAACAATGACAAATGAAACCGTCACCAAAGCCTCGCGCTTCTATTGCGTCAGCCTCAGCCCCGACATTTGCAAGACGCCCGTCGGCTCCAGCACGCCCCCTATTCCCTACAACATCATCGGTGAATTTGCGGAAGCACAAAACGCCTCGCCCAACGTCAAGTCGCACAGCGAGCCCGTCATCCTGCACCAGCGCAGCACCATTCCCACCGTCAAGGGCGACGCGGCCGGCAAGGCGGGCGGCATCAAGAGCGGCACCGTCGGCAAGCAGGTCGACACGAAGGTCGCCAGCCCCATCCACCGCGCCAACGGCGCCAGCCTGGTGCAGATGGGGCGCGAAGTATGGATGAATTCGCGCAATACCGTGGGCAAGATCTATGAGCGGGGCGCGGAGGCGGCCAAGCCCGTGCTCAAGGAACTGAAGGCGGCGATACGGGAGGCGGCACAAGACTACAAGGATCATGGCTCCAAGAAAATGCATGGCGCCGCCGAAGACCTGGTGGACGCGGGCGGCACCGTCCTGACAGGCAGCGCCGTATTGGGCGTGGCTGGCGTTGGCGTGGCGGCAACGGGAGTGGGCGCCCCCGTTGCCGCCGCGATGGAAGCGGGAGCGGCAGCAGGCGCCGTTGCCGGCACGGCGACCGTTGCCAGTGGAACGGCAGTGGAAGCCTCTGCCACGGTGCTCGACCAGGCGGCCGATTACATATTGACAGGCAAGACACCGGATCTACTGAGCACCGCTGCGGACATCGGCATGAATGTCGCCGGCAACGTATTGCAAGCGGCAGTCTTCAGCAAGATTCCCGGCGGAAAAATACTGAGCAAGTTTCTCGGCAAGAAAGCGGCACCGACCATCAACAAGGTCAAGGACAAGCTGGTCGGCCAGAAACCGGACAAGCCGCCGCCAAAACTCGACAAACCTCCCCCGAAAAACGGCGGCGACGACGGCAAGAGCCGTGGCAAGAAGGAGCCGAAATCGGAACCGCCGTCCGACTGCTGTCCCAAGGATAGCGGCCCGGCGAAAAAACCCGTCAAGGGCCGCAAGCCCGTGCATTTCGGCACGGGCCAGGAAATCCTGTACCAGACGGATTTCGCGCTCGAGCGCAGCATCCCCATCGCCTGGACGCGCTGCTACCGCTCCGGCGCCGAATGCGAAGACTGGGGCTTGCTGGGCGCGCGCTGGTCCACGCCCTACACCACCAGCCTGTCGCTGTGCGAAGCCGGCATCGTGTTTCACGACGACAGCGGCCGCGCCCTGCGCCTTCCTGGCTTGGCACCGGGCCAGCAGCACGACAGCCGCAAGGAAGGTTTTTCGCTCACGCGCGACGGCGCCGACACCTTTACCGTGCTGTGGCGCGACGGCAGCAGCGACCGCTACGCGCGCGCAGAAGGCGGCTGGCTGCCGCACGGCTACGACGGCGTCAACGCCATGCTGGCCCCGTCCGCGCCGATTGCCGCGCAGCGTTTTGCGCTCGTGCGCAGCGAAGGGCGCGATGGACGCGGCGTCAGCATCGACCGCGTCATGGAGGCCAAGCCGGGCGAAGTGCTGCTGCGCCTGCGCAGCGACGATGGCAGCGTGCTCGAAGCCATGCGCGGAGAGACAGAACTGTCCTGCAGCATCGGCCGGGTTGACGAAGCGCTGGCGGACGGCAGCCGGCTCTGCCATGTCCGCTACGCCTATGCCAGCGAAACAGACGATAGCCAGCCGCCCTTCGCGCCCCGCTACAACCTGGTCAGCCAGTCGAATGCCCTGGGCGACACGCGCCGCTACAGCTATCGCCACCACCTGCTCACGTCGTGCAGCAGCTACACGGGTTTTACGTACGAACTGGAATGGATCAGCCTGGACGCGCTGCGCGCCCGCTGGCGCGGCTCGCCATTGAGCGAACAGGAACTGGCGCAGCGCCATCCCGTCACCGTGGCCAACAGCTACCAGGCGCGCGCCATCGCCACGCGCGCCCGGGATGGCAGCGAGCACACGCGCATCGATTACGTGGACAACGACACGAGCCACGTCACGGAAAACGGCGGCGTCCTCGAATACACCTTCGACGCCAACTGGCTGGTCACCGAAGTGCGCCGCGTGATCGACGGCAAGGCCGCCTCGCTGGGCCAGCGTGAATGGGACCGCGATGGCATGCTGCTGGCCGATATCGACGCCAACGGCGCCGCCACGCGCTACGCCTACGATACCGCCGGCAACCTGACCCGCAGCACCGATGCCAAGGGGCACGGCAGCAACATCGACTACGACGGCCAGAACCAGCCCGTCGCCTTCACGGATGCGCTGGGCAATATCACACGCCGCGAATACGATGCGGCAGGCCGCCCCGTCAGCATCACCGATGCGCTGGGCCACGTCACGTGCTACCGCTACGACCAGCGCGGCCAGCTGGTGGAACTGGTCGACGCCAGGGGCGGCAGCAAGCATTTCCAGTACAGCCGCCAGGGCTTGCTCACCGCCTATACGGATTGCTCCGGCCACACCAGCGAATACAGCTACGACAAGCAGGGAAGATTGACGGCGGCACGCGATGCCATGGGCCACGTCAGCAGCTATGAATACGATGGCCTCGGCCGCCTGACCGGACTCATCGCACCAGACAAAACACGGGAACACTACGCCTACGATGCGGACGGCAATCTGGTCTCGCACGTGGGTGCCGCCGGCCAGCAGACGCGCTACCGCTACAACGGCCAGGGCTTGCCCGTGGAGCGCACGGACGCCATCGGCCAGACGGTGCAGTACCGCTACGATGCCGCGCTGCAACTGACGGAATTGATCAACGCCAAGGGCGAAAGCTACCGGCTCGCGTATCACACGGAAGGCTGGCTGGCGTCGGAAACGGGCTTCGACGGCAAGCGCACGCAATACAGCTACGACCAGGCCGGGAACCTCACCGCCACCGAGTGCGGCAGCCAGCGCACGCAGCTGCTGCGCGACGCGCTCGGTTTGTTATCCGTCAAGACCACGGCGGACGGCGTGGTGCGCTACGCCTACGATGCGCTGGGGCGGTTGACAGCCGTATCCGCGCCGCAAGCCGAACAGCGCTTTGTCCACGATGCGCTGGGCCAGCTGACCGAAGAGCGCAGCGCATATTTCCTGCAATCCCTGCCCGACGCCGGCAGGCTGCCCAACGCCCCGCGCGTGCCGGATGCCAGCTTTGCCATGACGCACGCCTATGACGAACTGGGCAACCGTATCCAGACGGTTTTGCCGAACGGCCGCCGCATCGACACGCTGCGCTACGGTTCCGGCCACTGGCATGGCGTGCTGTGGCAAGGCCAGACCGTGGTCGATGTCGAGCGCGACAAACTGCACCGCGAAAAACAGCGCACTCTGGGCAACAGCGGCCTGCTCGCCACGCGCCAGTACGATCCGCAATCGCGGCTCACCCAGCTGACCCTGGCGCGCGGCGCCGACGCACCCGCCCCCGTGCGCGAACGCCGCTTCGAATACGATGCGCAAGGCAACCTGACCACCATCGTTCAAACGGGCGCCACCACTGCCGGCCCGCTTGGCAAACTCAGCTATACCTACGATCCCGTCGGCCAGCTGCTGGCCGCCGTGCAGCCGGGCCTGGCGGAACGGTTCGCCTTCGACCCCGCTGGCAATCTGATCGACAAGGCTCCCGCACCCGGCAACGTCGTGAACAACTATGGCGATGCCGACTACGATTACGACGAGCAAGGCAACGCCACCGGCAAGCGCTTCCATCCGCCGGGCAGGGAGTCGGCCTGGAGCGACCTGGAACTGCAATACGACGCCGAAAACCGCCTCAGCCACGCCAGCAGGACGGAACGCCAGTCGCGCCACCGCGCCCGCTACTGTTATGACGCCTTCAGCCGTCGCATCGCCAAGCGGGTAGAAGAAGCACGCTGGAGCAAGCAACAAGACATCAGCAAAGACCAGCCCGCCCGCACGAGCGCCACCACCACCTTCTTCATCTGGGATGGCGACACGCTTGCACAGGAACTTGGGCAGGAAGAGACAGTCACATAACTGTACGAGCCGGACAGCTTCGTGCCGCTGGCCAGAATCGCTTCGCCAGCCTGCCGACAGGCAAACGCCGTACACCGGCCACGCTTGGCGCAGTGGGATTTACCCGCCACCCGGGACGATGCCGAACTGCAAGCGGCGATTGCGCAAGAACAAGCGGATACCGAAGCACTGCATGTCTCCGCATGGCAGCACATCCAAGCGGCAGCCGACGGCGCGGCAGTACACGACCACATCACCCACTACCACTGCGACCACCTGGGCACGCCGCGCGAGCTGACGGATGCGCAAGGCAACGTGGTCTGGAGCGGGCGCTACAAGGCATGGGGACGCCTACTGCACGTCGAGGGAGAAATCAAGCAGCCGCTGCGGTTTCAGGGGCAGTATGAAGATGGGGAAACGGGGCTGTTTTACAACCGGTATCGGTACTATGAGCCTGATTGCGGACGCTATCTTAGTCAAGATCCTATCGGCATTCTAGGTGGACTGAATGGCTACGCATATGCAACAAATCCTATTCAGTGGAGCGACCCATTAGGACTGGCAAAATGCAGAGTCATCATTTCCAGCGCCGTAGACGAAATAAAAAACTTACCAGCATTGAATAATATGCTTCCAAGTGATATAAGAAAAATTTTACGGAGAAGAGGTTACACCATGGTGGGTTCCAGAACTAACCCTTCAGGATCCAATAAACGAGGGCAAGTCTGGACAAAGAACCTACCAGATGGAAATACAGCAGCAGTGCGCATTGACCCAGCTGAAAAACGCGCTATACCACTAGGAAATGCAGATGAAGTACCTCATGCCCACAAGGAAATTGTTCCGACATCTAGCGTAACCAACGGAAATTATGCCCCGCCAAAAATCTCTGGAGCAAAGTTATGTGATGACACTGGAAAACCAGCCGCAGCCGGTGACTACAAAGCTATGCACATTGAAATTAAAAATGGAATATTGGGAAAATGAAAAAATCAATAAATTCAAAAATATTAGACATCATAAAAAAAGGTGGAGTAATTGAATTGGAGGATCTATCAAGATCATCCAACGAAAAAACATTGGAAGATGAACACTTAAATGAAATATTTAAACAAATCAATCAGAAAAACACAAGCGCAAGAAAAAAAGAAATACTCTGGCTAATCGCATTAAAAGGAAATAAAAATAGCGAATTACTGAAATTAGCCAAGAAAGAAATACAATCCATAAAAAACTTCGAAGAATATTCAACCGTTTCACATAGTTTAAATTACGCAATATGTTACGCACTATTTAAATCAGAAAATAATGACATCAAAAGCATTGAAAATGAATTACTTAAAAATAAATCAGGCGAAATTCGACTATTAGTTGCCGAATTTTATTTACACAAAAAACAAATTGAAAATACGATAGAAATAATAATAAAAATTCTAGATGAAACGAACATTGATCACAATGTAGCGAATGCAATTGACATGGACATAGAAAAAATTGCAAATATTGAAATACTAAAGAAAATGAAGGATAAGTACATCAACAACAAATCAGCCATCACCAACGGGATAAAACATGTAATTTCCGTCATAGAAACCGCCATTTCAAAAAAATAATTCCACGATGCCCATCAAAAAACCCGCGATCAATACGACGTATTATCCATCCCCTAGAAATATTAATAAATTACTCATTTAAGTAGTAAAAATTAGCAATGCATTTGACTTGACATATACTCTGAACGATACTTGCCACTGCCTGCATTGCAGCCAATAACAAGTCATCCATAAATCGCGCCACAACTATACAGAATCAACAGTTCTCCGTATGCCCTCCCCCTACATCGGCCGCTTCGCCCCCTCCCCCTCCGGTCCCCTGCACATGGGCTCGCTTGTTGCCGCCATGGCCAGCTATCTCGATGCCAAGGTGCATCGCGGTACGTGGCTGTTGCGCATCGAGGACCTGGACTACGACCGCAATGTCGAGGGCGCCGATACGAGCATCCTGGCCAGCCTGCGGCGCTGCGGCATGCACTGGGATGGCGAGGCGACGTGGCAGAGCCGGCGGCTGCCGCTGTACGAGGCGGCGCTCAAGCGCTTGCAGGACGACGGCCTCGTGTATGCATGCGGCTGTTCGCGCAAGGAGATCCAGGATTCGGTGCTGCAAGCGGGCGCGCCCAAGGGGGGCGTCGCCGTGTATCCGGGCACCTGCCGCCATGGCCTGGCGCCGGGCAAGGCGGCGCGGGCCTGGCGGCTGCGCGTGCCGCAGGGAGCCGATGCGGTGTACTCTTTTACGGACCGCTGGGTGGGGCCGCAGCAACAGGACCTGGCCAAGGAAGTGGGCGACTTCATCGTGCTGCGCGGCGACGGTTTTTGGGCGTATCAGCTGGCCGTGGTGGTCGACGATGGCGCGCAGGGCGTCACGCAGGTGGTGCGCGGCGCGGACTTGCTCGACTCCACGCCGCGCCAGCTGTATCTGCAGGATGTGCTGGGCTTGCCCCATCCGGGCTTCTTGCACGTGCCCGTCGTCGTCAATGACAGCGGCGAGAAACTGTCGAAGCAGACGGGCGCCCTCGCCTTCGACACGGGCACCGGTGCGGCCGAACTGCTGGCGTCGGCATTGCTGCCGGCCGCCCGCTTCCTCGGTCTCGACGTGCGTGCCGACAACGTGGAAGACTTCTGGCGGCAAGCCATTCCCGCCTGGGCGCAGCGGCTGGCGCGCCTTCCTGAGCGGGCATAAAAAAACCCGCCGCGGCGCGAGCCGTCGGCGGGTTGAAGCAGGCGCCAGCCGCAAGGGCCGGCGCCAGGCATCAGGCAATTAGAAGTTGCCTTTGAATTGCACGCCAAATTGACGTGGCTCATTGATGAAGCCCGTGCGGTTGTTGAAGTCGATGGCGCCCGTGATACGCTGGGTGTCGGTGATGTTGCGGCCAAAAACGGCCATTTCATACTTGCCGGCATCCCAGGTATAACCGACGCGCAAGCCGCCTTCGACCATCGGCTTGCCGGTAAACTCGGTTGCCTCATACAGGAAGAAATTGATCTTGCTGCGGTAAGCCCAGTCCGTGAAGACGAAGAATTCGCCGTTTTCCATCGGGATCGAATAGCGGCCCGTGGCGGTGATCGTCCACTTCGGCGCTTGCGGCAACGGATTGCCGTCGATGACGGCGCGGTTCGCAGCGTTGATCGGATCGGTCACCGTGCAGCGCGTCTTGTCGCAGGTGGCGATCGACAGGCTCGGGTCCTTGATTTCCGTGAAGTTGTAGCTGCCGCCCAGCGACATCTTCAGGCTCGGCGTGACAAAGCCTTCCAGTTCCAGTTCCGCGCCGCGGCCGTTCGTCTTGGCCGCATTGATCAGGCGCGTCACGTTCGACGTGCCACCGACCACCGTCAGTTGCTGGTTTTTCACCTGGTAGTCGTACACGCTGAACGCCACGCGGGCGCGGCGGTTGAACAGGTCGGCCTTGACGCCCGCTTCGAACGAGGTGATGGTTTCCGCATCGGCCACCGTCACGGATACTTTGTCGCTGGCCGGGGCGATACTTGGCGCGCGGAAACCGGTGGCGATACGGCCGTAGAAATTCACGTCCTTGTTGTATTTATAGGTGCCGCTCAGGTCCCAGTTGACCTTGGCTTTGCTGACATCGGCGCTGGTCGGGTTGACCTGCACGATGTTGGTCGCTTCCACCGTGTTGAAATCTTTCTTGTCCTTGGTGTAGCGCAAGCCGGCGCGCAGCATGAAGTCATCGTTGACGGCGTAGTTCACGGAACCAAACGTTGCCCAGGCCGAGTTCTTCTGGCGGCTGGCCAGGTGCGTGGTCAGCACATGCGTGTCGGTGTCGAAGTTGTCGGTAAAACCGTTGGCATCTTCGTTGAAATAGTACACGCCAGCCTGCCAGTTCAACGGGCCGGCATTCTTCGATTCGGCACGGAATTCCTGCGAGTATTGTTTCACGCTGGTAATGCCGCCAGCCGTTTCAACCTGGAAAGGAATGAAGTTGGGGCTGGTCGGGCCAAGGCCGTTCGGCGTGCCGCCGTCGATGTCGCCGTGCGACACATAATTGCCGACCTGTTCCAAGCCGGTGATCGAGTACAGTTTAATACCGTCGAGGTCCCAGCTCAGGCGGGCGCTGGCGCCGTTGGTGCGCAGGCGCTGGAAATTCGGCGCATTCGTGAACGATTTCTTCGGGTCGAAACCGTCGACGATGTCGTTCGTGCCCTGCTTGATCAGGTTGGCGTAGAACACGCGCGCGCTGCCCGTGGTGTTGCGCTGGTGCACATTGAACAGGGCGTTGAACGTGGTGTTCGGTGCGTACAGCAGTTGCACGCGCTCCGCATGTTCGTTGTAGCCGTCCAGCGCATTCTTCTGGCCCGTAAACGTGTTGTCGACGTAATCGTCGCGGTGCTGGCGCAGGGTCGAGACGCGCAGCGCCCATTCCTTGCTCAGCGGCACGTTGACGGCGCCGTCGAAGTTGGTCGTGTTGTGCGTGGCGGCGGAAACGTTGTAATAGCCTTCAACCTTGTCCAGCTTCGGCTTGACGGATTCGAACTTGACCACGCCGGCCGGCGTATTGCGGCCGAACAAGGTGCCTTGCGGGCCGCGCAGCACTTCCACGCCGGCCACGTCGAAAATCGGATAGCCCTTGAGAATAGGGTTTTCCTGCACGACGTCGTCGTAAATCAGGGAAACAGGTTGCGATGCAAAGATGTTGAAGTCGGTATTGCCGTAGCCGCGGATGTAGAAGCGGGGGAAGGTGCGTCCGTTCGACGATTCCACGTTCAGGCTCGGCACTTTGCCGGCCAGCACGCGGATGTCTTGCCCACCGGAGACCAGCACGTCGAGCTTCTCGTCGCGCAGCAGCGACACGGAGACGGGCACGTCGCGGATATTTTCCTTGCGGCGCTGCGCCGTGACGGTCACGGTTTCCAGCTGGCTGGCGGCAGGGGCCGTATCAGCAGCGACTTCATCAGCGTAAGCCGAGCCGATAGGCAAGGCAGCGGACAGTGCCAGCATTGCAGCGCTTTTGGCGCACAAACGCTGGTGCATCTTGGACATCTTGATCATGTGGTTTCCCAGAAGTTTAAAAAAAGAATTGCGAAATCTGTCTTTCTTGCAACCTGTCTCCCGGTTATATACGGCGCTGGACGATCGTTTGCACCATCACAGTGCAGCAGCGCGAGCGGATGTTCCCCCGCTCTCGGCGTCACTGGCTCTGTCCTGGCTGTCACTCAAGTTGACAGCGGTTCCGGCCGCATCTCTGGGATGTCTGATGAACACCAACTTTTAAGTAAGGCGCCAATTTAATTCAAGCAGCTTATGCACGGCAAGAATATTGTTATGTAAAATATTTATTCACCAACATTCAAGGCTGACTAGTGGTTATTCAGCCACAATATGGACGAGACCTTGCTGTATTCGCGTTTTCCAGCCCGGGCGCCGCGATTTCCGCAAAGCGGCGACGCGGTCCCTGAAGGACACCCCCGGGCGGAGATTTGACTGTAATATCGCCGTACCTGACCCAGCCGTGCTGCCACATCCCGGTGCAGCGGCGGCGCGCCGCACCATTACGTACCCTATCCATGCCAGAACCCAGCCTGCATAGCCACGACTTGCCCACTTCTCCCGCCGCCGCCCGGGCCGCGCATATGCTGCTGGGCGCCCATTGCGACATCGTCTGGAGCACGAAAACCTTCGGCCAGTTCGATGCCGACCAGCCCTCGTGGCGCGCCTTCACGGGCCAGACGGAAGCCGAACTGCTGGGCCGCGGCTGGCTCAATGCCCTGCATCCGGACGACCGCAACTTGCCTTATGTCATGCCATCGCATCTGACGACCGTGTTCGAAGCGGAATACCGGCTGCGCCACGTCAGCGGCAGCTACCGCAACGTCATCGTGCGCATGCTGCCCGTGCTGGCGCCCGACGGCAGCATCGTTGAATGGCTGGGCTCGCATTGCGACGTGACGCAGCAACGGCAGACGGAACAACGCTTGCGCCTGGCCATGCAGGGCGGCCGCATGGGCACGTGGGAAATCGACCTGGGGAGCGGCAGCATGAGCTGCTCCGACGCGTTCAAGGCCAATCTGGGCCTGCCGCCCGCCAGCAACATCGATTACGCGCAACTGACGGGGGCCATGCTCGACGGCGACCTGCAGCACTGGCAGACGGCGGTGCACGCGGCCATCGCCAGCGCCAGCGATTTCGAGGTCGAAATCCGCGTGCGCTGGGCCGATGGCTCGCTGCACTGGGCGCACATGCGCGGCACCTGCGCCAGTGACGGCGCCGGCAATGTCATCGCCCTGTCCGGCATCTCGCTCGACTTGACGGCCAGCAAGCAGAACGAGGAAACCTTGCGCCTGACCCTGGCGGCCGGCGAAGTGGCCACGTGGAACTGGGATATCGTCGCTGACCGCGTGACTGCCGACAACAACATGGCGCGCTTGTTCCCCGTCAATGCCGGCGCGGCCACGGCGGCGCCGCTGGCGCGCTACCTTGACATCATCCACCCCGATGACCGTGAGCGAGTCAGCGCGCAGATTGAGCAGGCCGTGCGCGCGCATGCGCCTTTCGAAGCGAGCTACCGCATCGGCGACCACGACGGCCGCTACCGCTCGGTCATCGCGCGGGGGCGCGTGGACTATGCGCCGGACGGCACGCCCTTGCAATTGCCCGGCGTCCTGCTCGACATCACGCGCCAGAAACAGGTGGAAGACGCGCTGCGCAGCAGCGAGGAACGCTACCGCACCCTGATCGAACTGATGGACCAGGCTTTTTGCGTCATTGAAATGCTGTACGACGAGCATGGCCGTCCCGTGGATTTCCGCTACCTGGAAGGCAACCCCGCCTTCGTCAAGCAGTCGGGCCTGGACAATGCCATCGGCAAGACCATCCGCAGCTTCGTGCCCGAGCACGACCAGCACTGGTTCGACCTGTACGACCACGTCGTCAAGACTGGCGAGCCCGTGCGCTACGAAAACGAGGCCGTGGCCATGGAGCGCTGGTTCGAAGTCTTCGCCGCGCGCCTGGGCGGCCCCGGCAGCCGCCTGCTGACGGTGCTGTTCAGCGATATCAGCGAACGCAAGCGCTCGGAACAGCAGTTGCGCCAGCTGGCAGACAACCTGTCCGAAATGGACCGGCGCAAGACGGAATTCCTAGCCACCCTGGCGCACGAACTGCGCAACCCGCTCGCGCCCATCCGCAATGGCTTGCAGATCATGCGCCTGGCTGCCGACAAGCCCGCCACCGTGGCGAGAGTGCGCGACGTGATGGAGCGGCAAGTCAATCAGATGGTGCACCTGGTCAACGACTTGCTGGACGTGGCCCGCATCACGCGCGGGCAGATCGAACTGCGGCTGGAACGCACGGACTTGAAAACCATCATCGCCGGCGCCGTGGAAACGAGCATGCCGCTGATCGAGGCGAGCCGCCACCAGCTGCAGGTGCAACTTGCTGAAGAGCCGCTGCCGCTCGACGCCGACCCCACGCGCCTGGCGCAAGTGCTGGGCAATTTGCTCAACAACGCCGCCAAGTACACGCCGGCCGGCGGCCACATCGCCTTGCGCGCAGTACGCGACGGCAACGAAGCATTGATCGAGGTCAAGGACAGCGGCGTGGGCATCCCCGCCGAATCGATCGCCACCGTGTTCGACATGTTCACCCAGGTGGGCCAGAACATGGGCCGCGCCCAGGGCGGGCTGGGCATCGGCCTGTCGCTGGTGCGGCGCCTGGCCGAGCTGCATGGCGGCAGCGCCACGGCGGCCAGTCCCGGCGCCGGCCTGGGCAGCACCTTCAGCGTGCGCCTGCCGCTGCTGGCAGAGGAAGCCCAAACACCCGCCGCGACGGTCGCCCCCGCCAGCGCCGCCGCCCCCCACTTCCGCGTGCTGGTGGTGGACGACAATGTCGATGCGGCCGAGACCCTGGCGGCCGTGCTCGACATGATGGGCCATGCCACGCAAGTGGCCCACGACGGCGCGCAGGCGCTGGCCGTGGCGCCGCAATTCTTGCCTGACGTCATATTCCTCGACATCGGCCTGCCCGGCATGAACGGCTACGAAGTGGCGCGCGCGCTGCGCCGGACAGCGGCCGGCGCAGCTGCCGTGCTCGTCGCATTGACGGGCTGGGGCGCCGAAAACGACCGCAGTCAATCGAGCGCGGCAGGCTTCGACCACCATCTGACCAAGCCGGCCAACCTGCATGCCATCGGCGAACTGCTGGCCACCCTTTCCACTCCAAACATAGCGACAGACCATGACTGACTCCCCGAACCACGTTCGCCGCACCCTCCTGCTGGCCAGCGGCGCCGCCCTGCTGTGCCCGGCGCCGCTGCTGTTTGCCGCGCCCGCCACCGGCATCGCCGCCGCCCAAACTCAGCTGGCCGCGCTGGAACAGGTCGCCGGCGGACGCCTCGGCGTTGCCGCCTGGCGCCAGGGCAGCGAGCAGCGTGTGGCCTACCGCGCCGACGAACGCTTCCCCCTGTGCAGCACCTTCAAGGCGATGCTGGCGGGCGCCGTGCTGGCCCGCAGCGCCAGCCAGCCGGGCTTGCTGGAACAGCAGGTGCGCTACGAGAAAAAGGAACTGGTCACCTATTCGCCCATCACGGAAAAGCATCTGGCCGACGGCATGAGCGTGGCGGACCTGTGCGCCGCCACCTTGCAGTACAGCGACAATAGCGCAGCCAATTTCCTGATGACAATACTGGGCGGGCCGCAAGCCGTGACGGCGTTTGCGCGCAGCATCGGCAACACGGTATTCCAGCTGGAGCGCTGGGAAACGGAATTGAATAGTGCCATCCCCGGCGAAGTGCGCGACACGGCCAGCCCCGCGTCGATGGCGCACAGCTTGCAGCAATTGTTATTGGGAAATAGTTTGCCGGCCCCGCAGCGCCAGCAGCTCGATAGCTGGATGCGCGGCAACACGACGGGCGACAAGCGCATCCGCGCCGGCGTGCCGGCCGGCTGGCAGGTGGCCGATAAAACGGGCTCGGGCGCCTACGGCAGCGTCAACGACATCGGCGTCGCCTACCCGCCCGGCGGCGCGCCGCTGCTCATCGCCGTGTACTACACGCGCGAACAGAAAAACGCGGACACGAATCAGGACATCATCACGGCCGCCACGCGCATCGTGACGGCTGCGCTGGTGTAATTACTTCGGCAGGGCGGCCATGAAGCCCGCATAAGTCGACCAGGCGGGATCGGCCGCGCTGCGGATTTCAATCGGAAACTTCGGGCGCGGCGCCAGGGCCGTGTTGAGGCGGTTGAAGAATTCTTCGCCCGACTGCGTGTAATAAATCCATTCGCGCAAGTTTTCGCCCGTCGATACCAGCGCCAGGGTGGCGAAGCCCTCTTCTTCCACCACGGGCGCCAGCGCCGCTTCCAGCTCTTCCATATGCTCGCGCTCGTTCGGCGCGGGCATGCCCGTTTCATCCTCATAGCGCCAGGCGATGATGATGCGGTCCGGCTGCGACGACAAATCCCAGTCGTCATGGAAGGCGTCGACGTAGCGGTAGATGATGGCCATCTCGTCGCTATGCGTGACGATGGTGCCCCAGCTGCGGGCGGAAGTGGAATTTTCGTTCATGGTTGCAACAGTCAAAAAGTAAAATCGGGCAAAGGGCGAGCAGTCTACAGCACTGGAGGGCAAGTGACATTCCAGGCGTCATACTGGGCACCGCTCTTGCGCAGCCAGATGCGGGCGTAGCTGCCGCGGTCGCTCTTGAACACGAGCGCATAGCGCTCCTCGGCACGCGGCGCGGCGGCGCCCACGTCGACGGCCGCCAGCGAAAATTTCAGCGCGCGCAGCGGTGCGCAGGCCGTGTTACCCGCCATCAATAATCGCGCCCGTTCCAGCAGCGGCTTCTGGTACAGCAAGACGCCTTCCAGTTCCACATCGGGTATCCGCTGCAACATGCGCACGGGTTCGGCCACGGGGCGGCACGCGCCACGGTCGAGCCAGGCGAAGTATTCCATGCCCGCCTCTTGCCAGCCGGTGCCGTGCAGCACGAACTTGGTGCGCTGCGTGCGGCACAGCGCGCCATGCCCGCGATACGGCGGCGTTTCCACGCTGCCCACCACTTCGCTGCCACGTCCCCCCACGATGGGTACGCTCTCGAACACGGTGCGCGCCGCCGGTTCGCCCGGATATTGCTGCGCATAAAATGCCAGCAAGGACGCGCGCTGCTGCGCATCCACCGCCACGGCCTCGGCGGCGCTGGCTGAGAGGTATACGGCCGATACGGTAAAAAGCGCGACAGAGCGCATGAAATATCCTGGCATGGCATTCCTTCAATCGACGTTCAGGGACGGGTATCGCCCAAGCGCCGATTATATAGTTACCAGAAAATGCCGGGCGGACGGCCTGTCAGCAGGTGCGCAAGGTGGCGAAAGCGAAACAGACTTGATATTTAGTAAGAATCTGTCTTGCTGCGCAATACATCCAGCAACAATTGCCGCTTCGCCAGCAAGGCCGGATCGAATGCCGTCCACTGCTGCAGCCGCAACGCATACGCGGGGGTCATCATCCAGCCGAACACCTCCGCCTTGTCTTCCTCGGGGCCGTAGGCGGCGTACAGGCTCACCAGGGCGGGCTGCGGGTGGCCCAGGTTCTGGAAACCCTTGCCGTAGGCCGTGGCGCCGCCCTGGCCGTAGGCCGTGCCGGGCGGATTCAGGGCCAGCCAGGCGGGGTCGCGGTAATAGAAATCGTTGAACAGCCGGTGTTCGATGAAGTGGTAGTACTCGTGGTGTACGCGCAATTCCATGCCGGATGGACACAGGGCGGCCAGCAGGTTGTCGACGTAGACGACGCTGTCGATGTCCGGCGCCGGCATGGCCAGGCGGCGCTGGCCATCCACGCTCAAGTCCTTCACCAGCACGACGCGGCGCAAGCCCGTGCGCGCGAAGACGCCGGCCGGGTAGCGCTCCATGGCCGGCAGCACGATGCTGAGCAGCAATTGCAGGCCGGCACGGTCTTGCGCCGAGTCGGTAAACGGCTGCGCCTCGCTGGCGGGCATGGCCAGGGTCCAGGCGGGCGCCAGTTGCAGGACCGCCAGGCGCGCCGTGGCGATGGCCTGCAATTGCGCCACGCTGGCGTCCTTGGGTGCGACGGGTGCATAGCGCACGTTCCAGTCGCACTCGCTGCGCATGCTGTCTTGCTGGGCCGCACGCTCGAACGCTTGCGTGTAGGCAGCCGATGGCGCGGACGGGCCGCCGCCGGCGCAGGCGGACAGCAATACAAGGGCAAGACAGGACGGCAAACGGCAAGCGGGCATGGGATCTTTCACAGGCATAAAAATGGGGCGCAATCGCCGCGCCCCATTGTACAAGCTGCAATTTCCTCACGGCATCAGCGCTGGTAATTCCTGAAGAAATGCCAGCTGATGACAGTGGCGTCCGGGCCCAGTTCATCGCTGAAGGGCCAGCCCGGAGGACCGCCGCTCCACGCGTGGTTCATGCCCTCGACCGTGTACTTTTGCGCGATGACGGCGCCGTTATGCAGATACGTGTCGATGGAATAGCTGCGGCCGTAAGGCACGGTCTGGCGCACGATGCTGTCGGCACGGTAGCGCACGCTGTCATTGTCGAGGCCATCGTCGCCGTAATCGCTGGTCTGCAGGAATTGCTCGATGGTTTGCTCGCCGTTGACGGGGTTGACGACGATGTCGGCCGTGCCGTGGAACACCATCGTCGGCATCAGCCGGCGCGGCGAACCGGAGCAGCGCCACGCATCCTTGCCCCGCACCTTCGGGTCAAAGGAACTGCCGTTGAACAGCGAGTCGGCGGCCGTAATCATGCCGATGGCGCCCTTGTACATGCCGCCCGAATGCACCATCACGGCGGCGAAGACGTCGGAGTAACAGGCGGCCATGATGGAGGCCATGGCGCCGCCGGCCGAGATGCCCGTCACGTACACGCGGCTGTCCTGCACCGCATATTTGCCCTTGACCTTGTTCAAGATGCCCATCAGCACGGCCGGCTCGCCCGTGCCCCGCTCCTGGTTCAGCGGCAACATGAAATTCCAGCAGCGCATGGGGTTGGCCGTGACGTTCTGGCGCGGGTAGACGACGATGAAATTCTCGCGGTCGGCCAGCTCGTTGTAGCGGCTGACGGCAGCCATGCTGTTCGGCTCGGAACCGCAGCCGTGCAGCATCAGCACCACGGGCAGCGGGGTATTCGGATTGTAATTGCTCGGCAGCCAGACCTGGTATTCGCGCGAGCCCCACAGACTCGCATACAGGCCGAAATCCCACTGCCCGGCGGCAGCCGGCAGCGCGGCCAGCAAGCCGCAGGCGGCGATGAGTGCAGATAACAAGTGACGCAGTTGCTGATGCAGATGTGCCATGCCAGTCTCCTGATTATTATTCACGACGAAAACAGCGACAACGAAGCGGCTTGATACACATCAAGCCGGTACTTCTACAAGCCCTTAAAATTTGTAGCCTGCCTTGGCGATAATCTGGCGCGGCGGGCCATAGAAACCGTCTAGGATGAACACGGCCGGAATGTTGTAGCCATCCGTGCGGTAACGCTTGTTGCCCAGATTGCTGCCGTGCAGGCTGAAGGTCCAGTTCTTCGGTGCTTCCCACACGAGGCCGGCCGTCCAGATGCTGTAGCCGCCCTGCGCCAGGGTTTCGCTCAAGTCCGTGGTCGGGTAGACCTTGCTGCGATAGCCATAGCCGACCATGCTGCGCAGCGCGCCGCCGAACACGCCGCGGTCCGTGCGCGTCACGTTCAAGCCCGCTTGCCGGGCCGGCGTATTGCTGAACTTTTGCGTATCCGCAATGTTCTTGCCGCCGCTCATGAACTCGTCATAGCCGGCATTGAGCAGGGCCAGGAAACCGTTGACTTCCCACTGGCGGTTCGGCCGCCACGAGAATTCGAACTCCGCGCCCTTGACGGTGCCCTTGCCCGCATTCGTGAAGTCGCCATAGAAGCCCGGCACGCCGCCCGGCTGCACGTAGCTGGTGAAGACGGACAATTGAATATCCTTGTAGCGGTTGTAGAACAGGGCCACGTTGGCGTCGAAAGTGTCGTCCGGCGCCGCGTACTTCATGCCCACTTCCAGCGCGTCGAGTTTTTCGTCCTTGTAGGGACGCGCGGAATCGGGTACCACCAGGTTGTTGGCGCGCACGTTGTAGCCGCCGGACTTGAAGCCGCGCGACAGGTTGCTGTAGAAATTCGTCGTCTTCGACGCTTCATAGCGCACGGAGATTTTCGGCGAGGTATTGCTCACCGACAAGGACTTGTCGAAGTCGGCCGCCGTCTGGATGGGCCGCGTGAAACCCACGTCGGCAAAGGCGCGGTTGAGTACGATGGCGCGCTTGTCCTCGCGCGTGTGGCGCAAGCCCGCGTTGATGCTCCACACCTTGCCCAGCGGCCAGGTCCAGTCCGTGTACAGCGCCGTGCTGTCCGTTTCCACCGTGCTGACGGCGGCCGTGAACTGGCGTCCCAGGAAGTTGTTGTAGATGCCGCCGCCGGCCTTGCCTTCAAAGCGGTACAGGCCGATCACGCCGGCGCCGTAGTCGCCGCTGTACGAGGCCTGCAATTCCAGGCTTTTCTGCTCGTCGCGCGAATCGCCGAAGACGTCGGCGATAGGCTGCTGCAAGCCGTCGAAGTCGATGGTTTGCTCGGAGGTGCTGTGCCGCCGGGCGCCGATCACTTTCACGGACCAGTCGTTCGACAAGGTGTAGTTGGCCACCAGCGAACCGCCCCGGTTATGCGTGAAGTTGTGGCCAGGCATGCCGCTCTCGATATCGTAGGCGCTGGTGCTGGCGGGCCGCTTGAGCGGGTCGAAAGCGCTCACGCCCATGCGCTGGAAGCCGCGCACGCCGGATTCGTCATCGGTGGCGTCCACGCTCAGCACAACGGTGAGCGGGATGTCCTGCGGAAAATAGCCGACGGACAGGCGCGCGGCCGTGCTGTCCTGGTTGCTGACCTGTTCGCCGTTAAACGTGTTGCGGCCGAAACCGTCGCGGTCCAGCTTGGCGGCGGCCAGGCGCGCGCGCCAGGTGCCGCTCTCGTTGGCCACGTTGAAGGCGGCCTTGAAGTTGCGCTGATTGTAATTGCCGAGGCCCACTTCGGCCGAGGCGCCGTTTTCCTTCGCCAGCGGGCGCGAAATATACTTGATGGCGCCGCCGATGGTGTTCTTGCCGTACAGGGTGCCTTGCGGGCCGCGCAGCACTTCGATGCGCTGCACGTCGAACACGTCGAGCAGGGCGCCTTGCGGCCGGGCCATGTAGACGTCGTCGAAATAAATGCCCACGCCCGGGTCCACGCCCCAGACGGGGTCGGCCTGGCCCACGCCGCGGATGAAGGCCGTCAAGGTGGTATTCGTGCCGCGCGAGGCGTACACGGTCAGGTTCGGCACGCGCTCCTGCAGGTCGGCCAGGTTCTGGATATTCGCCCGTTCCAGGGCCTTGGCGGAAAACGCCGTGACGGCCAGCGGCACGTCCTGCAGCCGCTCTTCGCGGCGGCGGGCGGAAACGGTGACGGTGTCCATGCGTTCTTTCGCGTCGCTGGCTTCGCTGGCGCTCTGGGCGCTGGCGGCGGCAGGCGCGGCCGCCTCCTGCGCCAGGGCCTGGGTGGAAAAGCTGAAGGCGCCGGCCAGGGCGAGGGAAGCGGATAAGGGGTTCAAAGCAAGTTTCATAGCGTCTCCATGTTTTTCATGCTCGCTGGCAACATTGGCGGACGGCCGGTTTGCAGAATCACAAGACGTAACGATACCGGCGCGCAAAAAGCGTGCACCCGTCCTGCGATGGCTGATTCCCGGCCCCCTGCCCCTGCGGCAAGCGGCCTGTTTATTTTGAATGTATGGCGAGGAAGGACTGCAACAAGGTATTCACACGCTGCGCCTGGTCCAGGGGCGTGGCGTGGCGCGAGTTCGCGATGATTTCAAACTCGCAATGCTGAATCTGTGCGGCAAAGGCCCGCTTGCTGGCGACGGGCGTGTAATCCTGGTCGGCCGCCATGATGAGGACGGGCATGGCCAGGGCCTGGAAATGGATGTCGATATCCCAGTGAAAGATGGCGTCGAGGGCGGCCAGGTAGGCGCGCTTGTCCATGCCCGCCATCTGCGCGGCGAAACGCTCGACGAGCGCCTGCTGTGGCGGATCGGGAAACAGTTTCTTGCCGATAATCTTGCCCATGGGCCTCAAGCCCACGGTGGCGATCACCGTGCGCCGCAGCCAGTAGGCAAACAGCAGCGAGGCGGGCTTGCTGCCCTGGAACGGTTGCGAGTTGATCAGGCACAAACTGGCCACCCGGCCAGGGGCGCGGTTGGCCATTTCCAGGCCCACCATGCCGCCCAGGGAAAAACCGACGATGTGCGCGCGCGCCACGTCGAGCTGGTCCATCAGGTTGAAGAGGTCGTTGGCGAAGTCGCCGATCTGCCAGTCGCCGCCTGGCGCGGGACTGGCGCCATGGCCGCGCAGGTCGGGCACGATCAGGCGGTAGCTTGTGCCGAGGGCGTCGATCTGCGGGCGCCAGTCTGCGGCGCAGGAGCCGAGGCCGTGCAGCAAAAACACAGGATCTCCCTGCCCCTTGCCCAGGTCGAGGTAATGCAATGGAACATCGGATGTCGTGTGACGCCGCATTCTGTCTCCTTGCTGTTGAACATGCTTTGTGTTCAGGTGCAGGAATATGTTTTCCTGCTGTTGGAAAACATAATACGGAATCCGAATTCCGATTTCAAGTTAAATCGCTAAATATCTGAAGTCAGGTAATTCAAAGCAACACGCACCAGTTCATCCTCGAGCGCCGCGCCCGACAAAAAGGATAGCGAGCCCGTCAAGGTATGCTGGTTCAGTATGCCCAGCAGCACGGGCGGCACGACCATCATGGCCTGCGTGGGGTTCGGGTGGCGGATGCTGGACGACTTGCTGGCCAGCACGGCGACCGTGCGCTGCGAGATCAGATGATTGATCTGGTGCACCCTGTCGCGGAATTGTGCATCCTGCGACGCGCGCGTGATCAGGGCGCGCAGCACGCCGCGCCGGCCCGTGTTGACGGCCACGAACATGGCCACCATGGCGCGGATGAACTCCTCCAGGCTGCGCCCTTCCCACTGGCGCAGCTCCGTCAGGGTCTCGACCTTTTCCACCATGTCGGAAAAAAAACGCTGCAGCAGCAAGCGGCTCAGGGTGTCCTTGTCGCCCAATAAACGGTAAAACGTGCCGACCGAGGTTTCCGCCAGCCGGGCCAGGTCGGCCACGCCGATTTCATCGAAACGGTTTTCCGCCAGCAACTGTTCGCCCACCAGCAGCAGGCGCTCGAAGGCCTGCTTGCTGCGCGCCTGGGTGGGCTCCGGTGGAACGATCATCTGCGGGAAGGGCATCGGGAAGGAAGGCATGCGGCGTCGGCGTCTCTCGATAGTGGAACCACGGTTCCGTTATGGGAGCACGTATTGTAACGCGGGAGACGGCCGATGGGGAGCGCCGCGTGGCGCCCTGGCGCGTGCTACCTGCCCTGCCACTCCATGTAGACGTCGGCGCGCTGGTAATGGGCGTCGCCGGCCGGCCGCGCCACGTGGGTAAAACCGCTGCTTTCATACAGGCCGATGGCGGGCCCCAGCTTGCTGTTCGACTCCAGGAACAGCAGCTTGGCGCCGCTCGCCTCGAAGGCGTCGAAGGCCCGTTCGATCAACCGGCGCGCGATGCCCAGCCCCTGGCATGCGGGCGTGACGGCCATCTTCGACAGCTCGATGCTGTTTCCGCCGGCGCGGATCAGGGCGCAGGTGCCGACGATCTTGCCGTCCAAACGCGCGAGGAAAATCTGCCCGCCGTCGTCGAGGATAGAGCGTTGCGGGTCGGACAGCACCTGGTCGTCGAGCGCCTCGACATAAAAGTATCGTTCCAGCCAGGCGATATTGAGGCGCTTGAAATCGGCCGCAAACGGCGGCGCATAGTCGATGATCTCCACGGCGGCCCGCTCGCGCTGGCGCCGGCAGGCGGCGATCGTCTCGCCGAAGCCTTGCGCCTGCAAGCGCGCTTCGGCCCGGTCCAGGCTGGCCATCAGCTGCGGCGTGCCCTGTTCGAACACGGCGTCGACGGCGGCGCGCACGTCGTCCCACAGGGGCGCCATGTTGCGCAGCAAGGCTTGCCCCGCGTCGGACAGCGCCAGCAGGCGGCGCCGCTCATCCCTGGCGTCCGGCAGCTCCAGCACCACACCGGCATCGAGCAGCTTGCGCCCCAGCTGCACCACCACCGGATGCGTCTGCCCGATCTGCGCGGCCAGGGCCGTGATAGCCGTAGGGCCGTTGTCGCGCAGCAGCAATAACAAGGGGAAACAGCGCGACGTCAGCTCGACGCCGGCCGCCAGATAGCTGGTATCGACGCCCGCATACAGTTGATCGGAAAGACGGCGCAGGCGGCTGGCCAGCATCAGCGAGCCATAGGTTTGCAGGTTGGAAGACATGAGATCAGAATATATGTAAGTAATTACGTATACCCTAACGTAAACCATCATCCTGGGTCAAGAGGCTGAGGATGCTGCGTGAGTGCAAGATGCTGATCTGCAGAAGATTGAAAGGACAGCGCTCGAAACATAGGGATATGTTCAAGCAGATGCACGAAATGATAAAACTGAATCGCGGTTAAACAAAAGCAAAGCCGACCATTCAGGACGTACTGATACGTTCATTCAGATTTATTCTGAAATAATTCCCACTGTTGATAAATTGCTGCAACAGACGGCTTACTATCCTCAGCATGCGGCACAAAAGGAGTCTTTCCTTGCAACACTCGATAAGTTTCATCTGCAATACTTTCGTTTACAACGATGCTATTGTCGTGCGGATGAATCGCAATCAATCCCAAATCCCATAGCGAATGGATGTCTGCACGAAGAAGGATGCCATTTTTCTTGAGATTTGTAGCTGGACCGAGATAGGGTGTGATGTGGGCCACTTCAAGTATTGGTAAAACACCACATCCTGTGATCGCACATTTGGCACCATACACTTCTATGAGTTCTTTCCGAAATTTCGGCTGCCCACGCCGCACAACGATCTCACGAAGCACCTTGTTACGAGCATCATTCTGATCCTTAGGGCAAAATTCCGACTGTATAGTAGCTGTCACCTCTAATGCAGAAATCTGCTTCGAAAAGTGGCCATTTGCAACTATGGTCCCCGCCAAGGTTTCGCCAAGAAAATCCGCATACTTTCGCAACGCCGCGGCGTACATACCATGGCCACGTAAATTTCGATCTTCGAACTCCGGCGTGATTACGATTTTCTCAGAAATAGATGCAAAAATATCCGTATCGGCAATTTCATACAAAGAGTCCGCCTCAACGATTCTGTGCATTCGCGCCCAGGTTGTCAAAGGGCCAGCAATCGCACTCCTGTATTTTTCTGCGGTTGATGTCGAAAGACCTTCGGAAATCATCCACTCTTCAAATTCCATATATTCATCCACAAGTAAGTTTCATTGAGACAATAACACTTACTTGGTTGATCGACATTATTGCAATCAGAATATTCTATCGAAGATTGATAATGCAGCATATTGAGGTAGCCAATTCAGCCACGCGAAGACTTTCACTTATTCCTCGTCATCGGCCAGCGCCGCCTGCAGCCTGGCCCGGAACACGGTCTCGACCACCTCCCCCAGTCCCGGCCACAGCTGCGTCAGCCAGCGCCTGCCATCCTCGCTCAGCTCCACATACGGCGCGTCGCGCCTGGCGCAGTCCAGGCCGATTGCAATGACCTCGCCCGCATCCTCGAGGCCACCGGCGATCATGGCGTCGATGGGGCATGCAATCAGCTCGGCGGTCAGATGCGGACGCAGCAGGCAGGCTGGGGCGATGATGGCGAACGATGCTTCCACATAACTCCAGCAATTGGTGGGCCAGTGGGCAGCTTTCACGTTTGCCAGGAAGACAGCGTCACTGATTGTTTCAGGATGGGCTTGCGCCCGCGCATAGAAGGCGGCGAGGGCGACGAGTTGGGGCGGGGAAGTCCAGGTGGGCATCGACGTGATCCAGGAAGGCCGCGCCAGGCTGGCGGCAAAGGCGGACTGTAGCATGTTCAACCGGCACGCTAAAACACGGCTGGCGCGGGCATAATAATCACCTTCGTCACTCTCGCCAGTCACACCGATGCCGACAGCCTTTGAACTCTGGAAAGCCGAATTATTAATTGTGGGTAACGTCGTCCAGGATGACGACACCGTCATGCCGCCCGAGGAAGCCCAGCGGCGTTTCCGGCGCTACTGCGCCATGCTCGATGCGCTGACGGGGAATGAAGGCGCGCACTACGCACTGGCCATTTTTCAGTCCGTGCAAGCCGAACACGATTACGGCGCCTACCAGACGGCCAGCCGCGCCGCCTGGCGCTTCGGCGAGACGGCGTATTGCGCCGCCCTGCTGCAGGAACTGCCGCGCCTGATCGCCACCTTGCCCGACTGGGCAGGCGACTTTCTCGTCGGCATCGCCAACGGCGCCGGCACGCCCCACGCTTCGGCGATTAATTGCTTCAACACCCTGCTGGCCGCCGCGCCGCCGACGCAGCAAGCACTGATCGCGGCGTTTATTGCCACGGAAGAAGACGATGGCTGGTTCGAGCATTGCCCGGGCGTGCTGGGCGCCGTTGCCGGCGAGCGCTACGCGGGCGTCATGCCTGGCCAGGATGGCGGCGCCAGTTACGAGCTGTTCCTGCTGCCCGGCGAGGCCGATGCCCTGCCCTGGCAAGCGGCGCTGGACTGGGCCGCGGCGCGCGGCGCCTGTTTGCCGACGCGCAGCGAACTGGCCTTGCTGCACGCCAACCTGGGCCACGCGTTTCCCGCTGCGTGGTACTGGTCGTCGGAAGCGGACGCCATCCTGCCCCGCATGGCCTGGAGCCACGATTTCGACAACGGCACCCAGTACAACTTTCGCAAGACCTACTCAGGCCGCGCCTGTGCCGTGCGCCGCGCCGAACTGCCGCCCTCGGCCGCCGCGCCCGTCCCCCTGCAGCAGGGCGAACGCTATGCCGGCCTGATCCTCGGCGCGGATGGCGCGCCCGACTACCACCTGGTGCTGCTGCCGGACGAGTGCGAGCTGGAGTACCAGTCCTGGCAAGCGGCATCCAACTGGGCCGCCAGCCTGGGCCACAGCCTGCCGGATCGGCGCGAGCAGACCTTGCTGTATGCGACCTTGAAAGACGCATTCCGCCCCAACTGGCACTGGTCGAGCGAACCGGGCGACAGCGAAGACGAAGCCTGGTGCAAGGATTTCGACACGGGCGTTGCCTACCAAAATGCGCACGCGCTTGACGGCTATGCGCGCTGCGTGCGCCGCGTGCTTGTATAGTGCGCGTTTGCCCAGGCGGGCACTGTTCCATGAAGGAAACCCATGCTGCTATCACTCGACGATCCCATCTGGCCCACCCTGGAAGGCGGCTACCGCGTGCCTTACGACGTGGCCGCGGCGCTCAAGGCCATGCAGGCGGGCGAGGATGTCTGGCATGAGCTGTGGGACGAGCTGCACCACCAGGGCGACGTGGGTGTCGCCTCGTATGCGGCCGTGCCCCAGCTCGTCCACATGCTGGGCGGCGCCTATGCGCGCGAGGAAGATTTCTATGCGCTCATCGCCCTGATCGAGCTGGAACGCCACCGCAAGCACAATCCGCCGCTGCCGGACTGGCTGGCCGCCAGCTACCAGGCGGCCTGGGCGCAGCTGCCCGCCATCGCCGCGCGCGACCTGCAGGGCCAGCTCGACCCCGTCATGCTCGAATCCGTGTTCGCCGTGCTGGCGCTTGCCAAGGGCCAACTGCGGCTGGGCGCGCTGCTGCTGCAGATGGACTCGTCCGAGGCGGATGAGTGGCTGGAAGAGCGTCTCGGCTGGAGCGCAGTCTACGGCGACGACGCCTAACGGCTAGAAGCGCTCGTCGCGCAGCGCCGGCATCACCAGCTCGCGCACGAAGGACACGTTCGACAGGCTCAGCAAGGCGCGCACGACGGTGACGACGTCATGCACGGGGATCAGCTCGCCCTCGCCCCGCGCGGCGGCGTCCGCCAGCGGCACGGCCAAGCCATCGTAGGTATTCAGATAGCCGAGCTGCAGCGCCGTCACGGCCAGTCCCTGTGCGCGGAAGCTTTCGCGCAAGGCGTCGGCGATGCCGTTCAGGGCGAACTTCGAGGCGCTGAACGCCACTTCCGGGCGGCCGCTCTGGCGCAAGCCGGAGGTGGAGCCCGTCAATATCAGCAGCGGCTTGGAGCTGGCGAGCAGGCGCGGCACGAGGCGCTTGAGCAGCAATATCGTGGCCGTGATGTTGATATTGATCATGTCGACGATGGCCTCGTCCCCGTCGTCGAGAAAAGCGTAGTCATCGGTGAACGCCTTTTCTTCCCACACGCCCAGGTTGTAGATCAGCACGTCGAGGTCGGCCGGCGCCTCGCGCGCGATCTGCTCGACCGCCGCCATGGGTTCGGCCATGTCCGCCGCGATCCACTGCACGGCGGCGCCATCGCCCGCATCGGCGCCCGCGGGCCGCTGGCGCGACACGCCGACCAGCTCGTTTCCCTCGCTCAGCCCGTCGACGAGCGCGCGTCCCAGGCCCCGGCTGGCGCCCACGATCATGATTTTCATGCGATGTCCTTTCCAATGAAGTCAACGCTGATGATAGCGGCGTTGTATTAAGCGCAGCTGAGGCGGCTCCCCATACGCGCCGCATTTACTCACGCGGCGGAAATGCGTATGCTAGATCTGGCAATCTCCGATAACACACAAGAACGAGACACATGCCTACTTCCAACACCGCCGCCATCCACGCCGCAAGCCGTCCCCTCACCCAGCAAGACTACAAGACCCTGTCGCTGGCCGCCCTCGGCGGCGCGCTGGAATTCTACGATTTCATCATCTTCGTCTTCTTCGCCAACGCCATCGGCCAGTTGTTCTTCCCGCCGGAAATGCCGGACTGGCTGCGCTTGCTGCAAACCTTCGGCATCTTCGCCGCCGGCTACGTCGTGCGTCCGCTGGGCGGCATCGTCATGGCCCACTTCGGCGACTTGCTCGGCCGCAAGCGCATGTTCACATTGTCCATCCTGATGATGGCCGTGCCGACACTGCTGATCGGCCTGCTGCCCACCTACGCCAGCATCGGCCTGGCAGCCCCGCTGCTGCTGCTGCTGATGCGCATCTTCCAGGGCGCGGCCGTGGGCGGCGAAGTGCCGGGCGCCTGGGTGTTTGTCTCGGAACACGTACCGAGCCGCTACACGGGCTTTGCCTGCGGCGTGCTGACGGCGGGCCTGACGGTGGGCATCCTGCTCGGTTCGCTCGTCGCGACGGGCCTCAACACCGTCTATACGCCGGCGGAAATCGCCGACGGCGCCTGGCGCTATCCGTTCTTGCTGGGCGGTATCTTCGGCTTCGGCGCCATGTATCTGCGCCGCTGGCTGCATGAAACCCCGGTCTTTGCGGAAATGCAGCAGCGCAAGGCGCTGGCGACGGAAATGCCTTTGAAATCCGTGCTGCGCAGCCACCGCGGCGCCGTCGTCGTGTCGATGCTGCTGACGTGGATGCTGTCGGCCGGCATCGTCGTCGTCATCCTGATGACACCTGCCCTGCTGCAAAAAATCCACCACATCGCGCCGCGCACCACGCTGGTGGCCAATACCGTGGCGACCCTGTGCCTGGCCTTCGGCTGCATCATCGCCGGCATGCTGGCCGACCGCCTGGGCGGCAAGCGCGTGATCTTCACCGGCTCCGTGCTGCTGGCCATCAGTACCTATCTCTTCTACACCACCGTCGGCACCCGCCCCGACCTGCTGCTGCCTCTGTACGCGATGACGGGCCTGTTCGTCGGCGTCGTCGGCGCCGTACCCTACGTGCTGGTGCAGGCGTTCCCGGCCCAGGTGCGCTTCTCGGGACTGTCGTTTTCCTACAACTTGTCGTACGCGATCTTCGGCGGCCTGACGCCCGTGGTCGTGACCCTGATGTTGAAAAACAACGTGCTGGGCCCCGCCTATTATGTGATCGGCGTGTGCGTGATCGGCATGCTGACGGCGCTGTTCATCAAGGATCAGCGGCAGACGGTGGGACGCTAAGTAATCTTCAGGAAATTATTGTGAATTTATGACGAACAGAACTGGATGCTATGCAAGGCGCCCGCTGCGACGCAGTGCGAGCACTGTTAGCAGCGGGCAACGCCGCAGAGCGCCGGTTATGGAAGTCAGAAATCACAATAATTTATTGGGGGTTACTTAGACTCGGGCAGCGCGCGGACTTGCCTCGCGCGCTGCAGCAGTTGCCCCGGTAAGCGATCAAGAAAATAGCAATAGAAAGTCTTCAAGGGAGTTTGAAATCTTCCGCCAGTAATCATCGTCCCACAAGATGACAGAGGGCGCGCCCCGGGCGCCCCTGAAATCGAGACAGAATTGACTGCCGTCACCGGCCATGCCGAAACAAATGATTTCTGTAAAATCAACGATGTCCGGCATGGCTCCCGGGCCAGCACTGCCGCTTCCGGGCTCTCCATAGCAGCCATCGCCGACGAAATACGCCCCAAGCTGCGCTGTCCGGGCAGTCAATTCGACGGCATCCGTATAGATGTGAGCCAATTCCGTCTGCAGCACGCGACCGAAAGAATCAAACTCCTCCTTCAGCCTCAAATTGCAGAATCCTGCCGCATCCCGATATCTTGCCGCAAAGGCAATATACTCGACGGGTAAATCCATACCGTTAATCTGCATCGCTGACGTTACCTTTCACAAGCGGATCATGATATTAAAACAAATGTACCGCTACGCCACCTTCGGGCGGCTTTTTTTCGCCCCGATTTGTCGCGCTGCACCAAATTCTGAAAAGGCGTTTCACATCGCAAAATCTCAAGCAGCAAACTCAGCCATTAGTTCTCTCACTTTTTGAAAATTCATTTCACATCCTGAAAAATTATAATTAAGTCGTTGAAAAAGAACGATTAAATTTAAGTTATATGTCTTATATAAGACTTGAAGATCGGTGCGAATCGGCCTACTATTTAGTCATGCAGTTTGCTTCGACAAGACGTTGTGGCGCACTCGGCGATTTTCTCAAACATAGCTTTTCTTTTTAGGAGATTCACATGTCCCAATATCAAGACGACATCAAAGCTGTTGCCGGTTTGAAAGACCAACAAGGCAGCGCCTGGAACGCCATCAATCCCGAGTCCGCCGCCCGCATGCGCGCCCAGAACAAGTTCAAGACCGGCCTGGACATCGCCAAGTACACGGCGAAGATCATGCGCAACGACATGGCCGCCTACGATGCGGACCCATCCAAGTACACCCAGTCGCTCGGCTGCTGGCACGGTTTCATCGGTCAACAGAAGATGATCTCGATCAAGAAGCACTTCAACAGCACCGACCGCCGCTACCTCTACCTGTCCGGCTGGATGGTCGCCGCCCTGCGCTCCGAGTTCGGCCCGCTGCCGGACCAGTCCATGCATGAAAAAACTGCCGTCTCGGCACTGATCAAGGAACTGTATACTTTCCTGCGCCAGGCCGATGCCCGCGAACTGGGCGGCCTGTTCCGCCAGCTGGACGCAGCACAAGGTGCTGAGAAGCAAGCCATCCAGGCCAAGATCGACGGCCACGTCACCCACGTCGTGCCCATCATCGCCGACATCGACGCCGGTTTCGGCAATGCCGAAGCAACGTACCTGCTGGCGAAACAGTTCATCGAAGCGGGCGCCTGCTGCATCCAGATCGAAAACCAGGTATCCGACGAGAAACAATGCGGCCACCAGGACGGTAAAGTCACGGTGCCGCACGAAGACTTCCTGGCCAAGATCCGCGCCATCCGCTATGCGTTCCTGGAACTGGGCGTGGATGACGGCATCATCGTCGCCCGCACCGACTCGCTGGGCGCCGGCCTGACCAAACAGATCGCCGTCACGAATGAACCAGGCGACCTGGGCGACCAATACAATTCCTTCCTCGACTGCGAAGAAGTGTCGGCCGACGCGCTGGGCAATGGCGACGTCATCATCAAGCGCGAAGGCAAGCTGCTGCGTCCAAAACGCCTGCCGAGCAACCTGTTCCAGTTCCGCACCGGTTCCGGCGAAGAGCGTTGCGTGCTCGACTGCATCACCTCGCTGCAAAACGGCGCCGACCTGCTGTGGATCGAAACGGAAAAACCGCATATCGCGCAAATCGGCGGCATGGTCAGCGAAATCCGCAAGGTCATCCCGAACGCCAAGCTGGTGTACAACAACAGCCCGTCGTTCAACTGGACCCTGAACTTCCGCCAGCAAATCTTCGATGCGATGAAAGCGGCAGGCAAGGACGTGTCCGCCTACGACCGCGCCCAGCTGATGAGCGTGGAATACGACCAGACGGAACTGGCGGTCCAGGCCGACGAAAAGATCCGCACCTTCCAGGCCGACTCGGCCCGCGAAGCGGGCATCTTCCACCACCTGATCACCCTGCCGACCTACCACACGGCCGCCTTGTCGACCGACAACCTGGCCAAGGAATACTTCGGCGACCAGGGCATGCTGGGCTACGTGGCCGGCGTGCAGCGCAAGGAAATCCGCCAGGGCATCGCCTGCGTGAAACATCAAAACATGTCCGGCTCGGACATCGGCGACGACCACAAGGATTACTTCAGCGGCGAAGCGGCATTGAAAGCTGCCGGCAAAGACAACACCATGAACCAGTTCTGAGCTTTTGGCTTGACGGTAGAGTGACCAAGCCCGCTTCGGCGGGCTTTTTTGCGTCTGGGCCGCTGGCGGGCGGCAGTTGCGTAGGTCGGCATAGCGGAACGCGTAAGCCGACATGCACAGGCGCAGGTGCTGTTGGCAGAGGCCTGCTGTCGCGTGCGGCGCTCTGCTTGATCGAGGCCGAAGCCAAGGGAGGCGGTGCGCGGTGAGGTAAAGCGCGGAGCCCGGCAATACCGGCGATGCCAAAATGAATCAGCGGCAATCGATATCGATCTCGTTCTGCCCGGCCTTACGGCCTTTCCTGTAAGTGAACTCGCACAGGCTGACGCTGTCGTCCATCCTCCGCGACAGCGTGACTTCGCCATGCACGCCGTAGCTGCATTGCAGCCACTTGCCCTCTGGATAGCGGCCTTCCAGGCGGTAGCTGAGCGTCGTTTGCCCTTGCTTCGTGCGCTCCCCGCTGGGCACGAGCTGCCCCCTGCGCGCCGGCGCGCCGTCGATAGGCGCCGCGGCGCTCAGGTAGAGCGGGCTGCCGATATACGGCGTCCAGCCAGCCGGCACGGCGTTCAGGCTGATCGATGCCTCGGGCACGCTGTCCGGGCAAGCGTGGGCGGCGGGCATCGCAGCCTGCGCGAACACGGGGAATAGACAGCAGGCGATGCCGGTCAACCAACGTTGATGTTGCATGGATGCTCCCCTATTCGATGACGAAAAAGGCGTCGGCATTGTTGCTAGGATCGATATACAAGCCATTCTTGTAGCAGCCTTTGGAACGCAAGGTCCGCGACGTCACGAGAGGCGGGCGCTTGTCCTTCCACTGATCCATGACAAGGATGCCGTCCAGCGCCTGCCCCATGTACAGGGCCGCGTGATTGCCATGTTGCAAATTCGCATACTTGCCGTCGACGAAAGTGGCAATGGCCGTGCCCTTGCGCAGCAAACGGTTCCCCAGCACCGCCTCGCCCTGCTTCCAGGCCAGGGTAGTTGGGGCGCCCGCGTAATGGCGGACCAGCGCCACGCATTGATGATTGCCGACCATGGTGGTTTTTTCCAGGTCGTCGACTTTGGTGTAGGTGTAGGACATGGGGCTCTCCTAGCTTTGTGGGAGAGGCTTACGATACATGCGGGAAACTGTGAGGGGGTTGAGATGGGATAAGGTTTGGGGGGCTTGGGATATTCGTGGTGATGAGCTGGGATGTTCCGCCAATGCAGATGCCGCTCAGAAATGGAGAGGGGGATTCAAATCATGGCTCACATGGTGCATAAATTGCTAATTTCGACAGGTGGAAACTGGAGAAATACCCCAAACTATACCCTTACCCTAAAGTTAACCGGCAGCATCACAAATAATGGAAAAGCTATTCAAGCTCAGATTGAAGTTATTGTACTAGTTGCTGGATTCCCACATGTCCGCCAAGTCCACCCAGTGTATAACGTCCACTAGTACAAGTGAACCTGGGCATTTTCGAATTCGCAATCCTTGGGCTTTAGTCAAGTTCTGGACCATGCCCCCTCTCAGATTAAATGACAAAAATCTTGTTGCACCAACAAGACCACCAAATGTCACAATCTCTCATTCTCCTTGACCAATATTCTCTATTATCCAAGACTGTCAAACACGCATTGTCTCTTTGCAAATAGAAATGATGTTTTTTCATGCATACAGATGAATATGTTATCTAGCGGTAACAAGTCACGTTCGCGCTATGGCGCGCTGGCTTGCCAATCTCACTACTTCAAGGACAGAGGAACAGATGAATATGCCAGAGCCGATTGTAGCCAAAATTGCTGTCGACCCATTTGAGACATGGTTGGCAGAACGGCCTCAATGGCTGCAGACTGCCGCCGCTCAAATGATTGAGAACCGACATCTACCCGACGAAGACGGCATAGCCGCGCTTGTCTTGCTATGTAAGGACGAAGTTGCAGGTAAAAAGAATGGAGTATTCGCTGGGGTTCCAGCGGGCAGCCTAGCTGCGGCGCCAGGTAATCCAGCGATCCATATCCGCCAATTGTTCGAAGTTAGTGGCGTGAACGCTCTCAAGGAAGGAACAGGTATCGATTTCGGCACTGCCAACATTACGGTCATTTACGGGCAGAATGGCTCGGGAAAGTCTGGATTTTCCAGACTATTGAAACATGCATGCGGGTCACGAGCAAAAGAGGACATCCTGTCGAACGTATTTGAGGCGGGCGACTCCGTTCCTAAGGCAAAAATCAGTATTGCGAAAGCCGGGGAAGTGCAGCCTCCAATTGACTGGACTATCGATGCACCAACGCATCGCTTCTTGCGTGACATACACGTATTCGACTCAAAGTCAGCGCAACTTTACATGGGACCAAAAAATGAAGCCCGGTACGAACCGCGAAAAATGCGATTCCTATCATCGTTAATAACAATTTGCGACAGCGTTACCAGGAGCCTGGAGGCGGAAAAGATTGCGCTCGTCAAGAAGATGCCAGCCACTCCACCTGACTTGGCGGCTACAACAGGGGCCAAATGGGCCAACGGCCTCTCGGGGGCGACAACTATCGCCGATGTCGAGAGACGCTGCACCTACGAGCAAGCGCACGACGATGAACGGATCGCAGGCGAACAGGCGCTGAACGAAAAGGACATTCCTGGAAAACTTGCGCTAGTCGCGAAAAGCGTTTCCACCCTTCAAGCGTTGCAGGCGAGCCTTAGCGCGCTGAAGTTATCTTTCAGCATCGAAAAAATAACACCTTTGGTTGTGACACGAAAAGACGCCCAATCGAAACGGAAGGCGGCCTCCGAAGATGCGAAAAAGGTCTTTGCCCAAGCGCCGTTAGACGGAGTAGGTCAAGATTCTTGGCTCGCACTTTGGAAACAGGCACAGAAGTATTCGGAGTCACTTGCATATCCAAATATGGCATTTCCCGTCATTGCGGACCAAGGTCGCTGCGTGCTATGTCAGCAGTCGCTTGACGATCACGCGAAGCAACGACTGCATTCGTTCGAAGCGTTCGTGAAAAGTGGATTAGAGGCAGAGGCGGTCGCAGCTGAAAAGATCCTGAAGGACGAAAACGCGAATATCCCAAACATGCCTACCCAAGAGGCATGGAGGTTGCAATGTGGGATTTTAAAACTCAACACGGAGGTTGCAGACGCGACTTTCTCAGCATTGCAAGCACGGTGGAATGCCATAAGTACGGCCACCGAACTAGCTATGCTCCCAGCGTTCGAATGGAGCCTTTTCGAAGACCAATTGACTTCGCTAACGCTAACTTACACCACGGAGCAGAAAACACTTACCGCCTTGTTGCTGGACGATAATCGGAAATTACTTGCAACACGAATCCTCGACCTCAGGATCTCGCAATGGTTGAGCCAGAATAAAGACTCCATTGCCGAAGAAATCGCCCGCCTTGCAGCCCTCAAACGCATAGAGAAGGCGGGAACACTTGCGAAGACAAATGCCCTTACCACAAAGAAGAACGAATTGGGCGAGAACGAACTCAGCATCGAGTACCAAGCCCGCTTTAATGCCGAACTAACAGAACTAGGCGGGACGCGGATCTCAATCACGTCAGAAAGCAAAAAGGAGGGAAAAGGAAAGATAAGTTTCGGGCTGACGATGAAGGACTCGAAGAAGCCATCAAATGCCTCACGCGTGCTAAGCGAGGGGGAAACTCGAATAGTTACACTAGCAGCCTTCCTCGCAGACATGGGAGGATCTTCGGATCCCAGTCCATTCATTTTCGATGATCCCATTTCCTCGCTCGACCAATCGTTCGAAGAACGGGTTGTCAGCAGACTCGTAGATCTCTCGAAGTCTAGACAAGTCGTAGTGTTCACCCATCGCTTATCGCTTCTTACTCTAATCGAGAACACAATCGAGCGCCTGAAAGGGCAAGCCAAGATGGCAGGGAGAGAGGCCCCAGTTACGCTGCAGATCCAATCGCTCCGGAGGATGGGGAAGGTCGCGGGCATCACAAACCCTTTAATTAGCATTCGCGACGCAAATCCCCAGAGCGCAGCGAACCGTCTTAGAGACGAGGCTGTGCCTCAATTGGCCAAGCTGTTTGTAGCAGGAAAGGCGGAAGAATATGAGGAGCGCGCCAAAAGTGTGTGCAGTGACTTCCGGATATTGGTTGAGCGCTGTGTGGAAAAAGTCCTGATAAATGACGTACTGACGCGCTTCCGAAGATCAGTCGAGACAAAAAACAAGATAGGAGCGCTGGCCAAAATAACGCCAGAGGACTGCCAACTCGTCGATACCCTCATGACGCGCTATTCCAGTTTCGAGCACTCGCAGCCGGACGAACTGCCTGGTGAACTGCCCGATTTCGAGGAGATCAAGAGGGACGTGACAGAACTCGCAGCCTGGATTGACGGGTTCAAAAAGCGGCTTGCCTAGTGCCGATACCAACTAAGTAATCCTCAGGAAAGTATTGTGAATTAGGAGCAAGGGTCAGGTCCGCCATTTGGACACGGATTGGTGCTGTGGTTGCAGTAGAATCCCTTCGGTCTTTGTCGGCAGCATCGCGTGCAGAGGACGTGCGTTAGATGCTATAACTGACCGGGCTTCTGAAGTACTCAATGCATCAGCCCGTGGCCAAATGGCGGACCTGACCCCGACCCTTCCGAGGGTCGCCAGTTAGCAGTTTCGACATCAAACGAGTCGATTCTGACTATTTCGAGGGAGAAAATGTGTAACGTGCATCAATGCGCATAGCGGATCCTTGCAAGTAAATACTCAGACTATCAAAAACTTATACTACCGTTGCTCCGCTCCGCATCGGAACCATTAGAAATATTTGCAGAAGTCGAATATTAAATTCCGCCAGCTCAATTGCAAAACAGAAGGGTTAAAAAAAATAGATCGCACGCCTATTTTAAAGCTTCTTCGCAATAATCAGTGATTCCATGACTTTGCGAGACCGATCCTTACTTCTGCCCATCGTCATATGCGTGTGGTTCATCTCTTCAAACCAGACACGGTAACCTCGGCCAAATGTATTGCTCGCAAGTCCAATAAGCTCATCAATATCAATCATGCCAGTATTCGAATAGCTCAACAGCAAATCACTCTTAGAGTCTTTGACCCCTTCGAACATATCAACGAACGCCCCCTGGACCTGCGTCTTAATGCAGAATGGTGACTGATGCCTATCTACTCGATAGCGCCCCTTAACAACCGAGTCTTTCATAAATTGAAGCTCTGGATAATCATATCTAACAAGCGTCTCCATTGCATGATAGAAGCGCGAGTAATGAACAAACGCATATGGAGGATCGGCGTAAACGACAGACTTCTTAATCTTTCCAAGACACTCGCGATAATCGAGTGCCACTAATTCATGGTCTAGGTCAACCACGTGTTTCAAGTGCCATGCAAGTAACAAATCAAACTTACGTCGAAAGATTACTGGAACAGAAGTGCGGCGATATTTATTGATATCTGCCATACCCTCGACCGTCTTCGCATCGCGGTACTGAGCGTAATGTCCCGTTCCTTGGCTAGTATACGCCATAGCATGGAGCAAGCAGGTTAGCCCAAAATTGAAGTCGGCCTTGAGGATATGCCCATCCTGGTATAGTCCATCCAATACCTCTCGAATGGCATCGATCCATATACATTGCTCCGCACTCCACCAGGTCCCGGAGTATATTCGCGTAAAAAGGTGATGCGATGTGCTGAACTCCTTCATCAACAAAGATCGATTGCACTTCTCAATTTTGTTGAATGACGCAAGCGTCGATGTCGCAGGATAGTGCATCGTGGCTGGTAGCTCCGCAATGTTTCGCTCTGCAATTACGCTCGCCAAAGCGACCAAATCGAAGTTACCGATCCTTTCAGCCCGCTTGAGATATGTACTGGCAATAACGGACGAATACTCCTGGATGTCATTGGACACCACTTTAAACCTATCACCAAAGCCAGCGGTAATAGCACATGCTCCAGCAAAAAGATCGACCAACGGGCGACCGTGAGCACTGACTGCAGAAAGCCCTTCACCGACGAAATCCAAGATTTGGGCTTTTGATCCCATGTATTTGATAACTTGCGGATACGCGCGAGGCTCGTACTCGCCGATGGTTTGCCCACTGGAGCTTACGGGCATTTTTGATGCATTTTTGATATTTTTTTCAACTAGGAGCTCCATCAACTCTTTCTTTCTAAACAACTGCATTTCCGAGGGACTGGATCTTTTTCGAAAAGTATGATAACCCAAGATGGAAGCATACCAAAATTATTCTTCATTGTTGCTCTTTAGGCATTAATTGACGAAGTGCGGCACTCTGCAACTTGCAGGGCTGATGGTATGCAGGAGTTGTTTTCTCACACGGTCGCCCGAATTTGGCGCGTAACATGACTCCATATCAACACAATGAAGGAACGGCAAGCGAGCAGCCCAAAACAGCTACACGCGTATCAATCGCAATATTTGGCGGCAATGCCAACGGTAACTATATGGAGGGAACGCCCCGGCGACCCTCGCACAGAGGGAAGTTACATCGTCCGGCACGATACTAGATGAATTCCGCCAAAGGATCAGCCGGAGGGGCCGCCACGACCGCATCCGTTTCATCGTCTTGCTCGTCTTCGACAACTTCGATGATTGCGTGTCGATCGAACGTCACGATCGACGCAGGCATACCGATTAGTAGCAATGGGCAGGGGTTGCCAACACCACGATCAACCCGATCCATTAACTTCTTCCAGTGCGTTTGGGCTGCGCCGAATTTATTCGACACAAAGTTCTGCATCCAAGCTTCAGCGAAAGGTAAAGGGTCTTTCACCCGCGAAACCCGTTTGTTGACTGCGGCCCGCTGCTTTGGAGTTGGATCTAGTCCAATCGCGGTCAAATCGTCATAGGAACGAATATTTCGCTCTCGAGTGAACCTGGAAACCAATGAACGCATATCATCTTGCAGAGTTGTCCCCCTGGTAATAATGATGCCAACGCTAATTGCTCCCTCTGCATGAAGGCGCTTGAAGTTTTCGAGGTCGCGATCAAAGAATGGGTCCTTGTTGTTCCATTCAATCTCAAGCGCTACCACAGTACCATCAGGAAAAGTTCTGACATGATCAACCTCATGAGAAATCGACTCAAGCACTCTGCCGTTGATGGTCTTCTTGATCTCAAAATTTGTTTTCACCCAGCCCAAATCCGCCAGACTACGCCGCAAGCGTTGAGTGCCCTTGGTCTCCCCACCACCGGAACCAATAATCTCAGTAATGGGAATCTCGAAGTTGGCCAGACTCTGCTCAAGCTCATTGAGAACTACAGGGAAGTCTTTCTCCAAGATCGCAGCCGCATGCGAGAGAAGGTGAATCTCAAAACCACGTTGTGCAAGTTGGTCAAGCAAGATGTGCCCTCGATCGGTTCGACAACCTCGCATTGTATGCCAGCAAAACAATTCCAGCTAGATATAGAGGCTAACAACCTCGCGTCATTGCTGTGAAATCTGGAGCACGTTTTGTCATTTAGCGGGGACGGAAGCTTGCCCTGCGCGATCTCAGTCACTGTTCTTACCCCATGCACAACCTCCAGACCAATCTTGCAAGCTACTACCGATCCGGCCGCATTGCTCATTCTCTCGTTCAGATGCCCCCACGACTGGCATCAATGCAGCGCTGCTGCCACTGAGCGATTTCCTCTGCGTCCCACGCGACGGACTTGGGACCGATAGGAATTGGTGCTGGCAACACACCTGCCTTCACCTTGCGCCAGATTGTGGCGCGGGACCAGCCGGTGGCCTCGATTACCGCAGGCAAGCGGAGGAATTTTTTAGTCGTGGTCATAAGACTCTCCTTCGATTGATGAACTGCAAACAATGGAGAGTCATGCCGACTCTCCGCGATCATTCCGGCAGCCCCAGCGCTGCCCCTTCTGCATCTTTTCTATTCCATGCGCTTCGGCCCTGATGCAAGTGAGCGGTCATCTGCCCAGATAGATGGAAGTGACCTGTTCACGTCCATGTCCCATCTCCGTCGAAATCTTCATCCGCGCAGCTTGATCTGCGAGTTTTTGTGAAGCATCCAACTGCCTGGACGTCGCCCCGCCACTGGCCGGACTAGGTCGGCCAGTCAGCTCGGCATAGCGCCGCTGCGCGTACTCATGACGCAGCCCATGCACGCCATGGATGCCAGCCTTGTCGCACTGCGCCCGAAAGCGGTTCAACTGGTCCCGATACCGCAACTGCGCCGGAATCAAGCTGCCTTTGCCCGCCAGCGCCTTGGCCGCTTCCAGCACGGCGCGCTGCTGCGTAGTGGCAATCGGCACCTCCCGGTATTTGCCTCCCTTGGTCCAGCTATCCTTCAGCCGCAAGACGCTCCCGCCATCGGCCCATCCCGGCTTGATCTTGATGCTTTCCTCGCGCCGCAAACCAAACGCCGCCTGCAACTGCAGGGACATGCGCGTATACGGATCATTCACGCGGGCCAGCGTGTCGGCGTCCAGCACCTTCGCCTTCGATACATTCGTGACAAACACCCGCTCCGCGATCCCGTATTCGCCGTTGGTGCGGGCAATGATGTTCTCCTTGCCGATTTTCTCGGCCCACCAGCGCAGGGCGCTCATGCGATTCTTGATCGTTCCGGTACTGACACCATCCTGCTTCCACTTGTCGAGCAGCGCCGCCACATGCTTTGGTTTCAGACTGTCCACGCTCATATGCTGGAAGCCTCGGTCCGCCAGGTCGTTGGCGCACAGGTTTAATAGGCGCTCGCGGTCGACCTGCGTCGCAAAGCTGCCATCCCGGTTGCGGTGACACAGTTGCTTGAGCTGGTAGTTCAAGTCGCGCATGGCAAAGTCATCCTTCCGATCATTGGTTTTCACATCGATGCCGCGTGGTGTAATCCTGTCTGGTAAGTGTTTCTGGCCACCCTCACTGCCTCGGCAGAAAAGGTTGAATCAAGGGCCTCGGGACACCACTCCCGTGTATGCGGTTGCTGTTACTGCCTGCCCGCGCCGCATGCGCGTGTGGCACCGCTGCGCGCTCCCGGAGGGAGCTGCCGCAGCGGGGACCAATCACCCAGGGTCCATGGAGTGCACCTCGTGCACGGATCAACTTCAACTAATCAGCCCGTAGCGGGCGAAGGAAATCGCAAGGCTAGCCTGCGATGGAGAGGCATCTGGCCTCGTCACTGAACACCGTCACGCGGATGCTCTGTACTTGCCGCCTGGGCCTATGCCGTCGGCGGCGCGTCGTCACTGGCAGCACGCCGCCAGTAACGACGCGCGCACGTAGCCATGGCATGTGACGGCATACATGCCAGCATCGCACTTGCGGTGACGATACTGGCGACTCTGAAGCACATGCGCTGGCGGCAGCCGCGATGGCATCGCATCGCTGGCATTTCTGCTGACGGTGCGGCTTGCGGCAACGCCATGCTGTGCTTCATACGGTGCGCTACCTCGTGGGGCATGCGAACCAATCGGGGCAGGAGTCTTGCTCCTGTTTGAGGAAGCGCCCATCGGGCGCAATCATCCAGGCAATCCGACTTGCGGATTGTGGGATATGAAGACGCTGAAGGCAGCGCTTTATCGTGCCGAGATGTGCATGCTTCTGCATGGCCCGGCGATATATCTAGCAGAAACTGCTAAGTATCATGGTGGCGGGTGACGACCGCAACGCCTATGCCGCTAAGCATAGGGACATGCTCGATGCATGCCCTCGTGGGAGCGATTCCCACATAAGAGAGCTTCATTCTATGCCTGATATCGACGTTTGCAAGTGGTTCGTTTCGTCAAGTGCGCTTTTCGTAGTACGCAGAATTGGGACCGGCGCGGACTGGGCTGCTGCTACTGGCATTGACCGGCAGCGTTGCAGTCCGGACAAAGGCTCCGATAGCTAGTTTATGTAATTTTTCCTTGGAAGCGGTCTGCTTGATAAGCGCATCCGTGAGGCGCAATACATACTTAGACATGGTGCCCTCCTGTTCCGCCATCCCGGCTGAATTCGCCGCTAACCAGCGTTAATCTGGGCGTCTGCGGCGGCGCTCCCTTGCCGCTGACGGCATCGATATAGTCGGCCCAATCCTGCATCATCTTGCGCCGTTCCGCCAGGAACTGCGCCCGGTCATAGGCACTGGCCACCTTGTCCTTCGGTGCATGTGCCAATTGCCGGTCCACGACTTCATGCCGGTAGCCCAGGCGCTCCTTGATGGTGCTCATGGCCAGCGCCCGGAAGCCATGGCCGGTCATCTTTCCCTTGTATCCCATGCGTCCAAGCGCCACCAGTATCGTGTTATTGCTGATCGGCTTTTCGTGGTCGCGCTGATTCGGGAACAGATACTTGCTGCGGCCCGTGATCGCATGCAGTTCACGCAACAGCTCCAGCGCCTGGCGCGACAGGCAGACGTGATGGTTGGTCATATCCGGATTGACGGTCAGCTTGCCGCGCTTCATGCGTTGCCATGGAATGATCCACTCGCCGCGCTCCAGATCGATTTCACTCCAGGGCGTCTCGATCAACTCGCTGGTGCGCACAAAGCACAGCAGCATCAGCCGCAGCGCAATGCGCGTCGGCGCGAACATGCGTGCTTCGTTGCGGTCCAGAATGGCCAGGAACTGCGGTAGTTCGTCGGCGTTGATGGCGGCGAAGTGTCCGGCGCGGACGGTCTTCAACACATCCTTCATATCGGTGACCAGATTGCGCTCTGTGAATCCGCATTGAATCGCATAGCTGAAAATTGACGCACATACCGCCCTCAGGCGATGGGCGACTTCGCTTGCGCCACGCTCCTCGATCTTGCGCAGCGCGGCAATCAGATCGAGGTGCTTTATCTCATCGATCGGCATGCGACCGATGGCTGGAAAGATGTCCGCTTGCAGGCGCTGGATGGTGTTCTTGGCGGTGCGTTCGCTCCAGGTCGGCACTTTGTTGGCGTGCCACTCGCGGGCAATCTTTTCAAATGTGTTGGCGGCGCGCTCCTTCAATCGCCGCTTGGCGTCATCGCGGTGCTTGCCGGGATCGATCCCTTGCAGAATCAGGCGGCGGGTCTCCAGGCGCTTTTCGCGAGCATGCTGCAGCGTGATTTCCGGATATGGGCCGAAGGTCAGCAGGTTGTCCTTGCCGTTGGCCTGTCGGAACTTGAAGCGCCAGATGCGCGAACCGCTTGGTGTCACCTCGATGTACAAGCCGTCGCCATCAAACAGTTTGTACAACTTCTCGCGTGGCTTGGCGTTCCTGATCCGAGCGTCAGTCAGCGGAGCAATGATCTTGGGCATGATGCACCTCCACGTCAACGTGTTGAAAGAACACTATAGACAAGATGGTACAAATTAAAAGAGTAGACGATCAAGGGTATGCCGCCGATTCCACATCACCTACCCTAAAAAAAGCGCGATGCATTGAAATGGGCTGACACGACCTGAGACGCCGAAAAACGAAAAAACCGCTTAGAATCAAGGCTCTAAGCGGTTTTTGAGGGACTTCCTGAGACGTCCTGATCTTACTTAATTACTATCCGTGGCGGAGAGAGGGGGATTCGAACCCCCGATAGGCTATGAACCTATACACGCTTTCCAGGCGTGCGACTTCAACCACTCATCCACCTCTCCTGCAGGCAATGCGCCTTACTTGCACACACTGCGTACTATTTCTCGCTTGTCGCGAAGCCGCAGATTATAGCAAAGATTCTACGGACTGCCAAAGTTATTTACCGTGGGGTAAAACATTCAGGCATCGAAAGCAAACCCGCAAGGACTGGGGTCGGCCCCTGAGTGAGGGTCCGACCCCAGATGTTGATTTGGGTTTCGACTACCCAAGCATCATCGGCATACTTGGAGCGCCCGACCCCAGGTGTTGCTTGGGGCTGTTAAGACGCTTCCTTCAGCTGCTCCAGAATCGCCGGATTTTCCAGCGTCGACACGTCTTGCGTAATCGTCTCGCCCTTGGCCAGCACGCGCAGCAGGCGGCGCATGATTTTGCCGGAGCGGGTTTTCGGCAGGTTGTCGCCGAAACGGATTTCCTTCGGTTTCGCAATCGGGCCAATTTCCTTGCCGACCCAGTTGCGCAGCTCCAGGGCCAGTTTCTTCGCCTCCTCGCCTGTCGGACGCGCCTGCTTGAGCACCACGAAGGCGCAGATCGATTCGCCTGTCGTGTCGTCCGGACGGCCGACTACCGCCGCTTCGGCCACCAGCGGGTTGGCCACCAGGGCCGACTCGATTTCCATCGTGCCCATGCGGTGGCCCGACACGTTCAGGACGTCATCGATGCGGCCCGTGATGGTGAAGTAGCCCGTGTCCTTGTTGCGGATGGCGCCGTCGCCTGCCAGGTACATCTTGCCGCCCAGTTCTTCCGGGAAATAGCTGGACTTGAAGCGCTCGGGGTTGTTCCAGATCGTGCGGATCATCGATGGCCATGGGCGCTTTACCACCAAAATGCCGCCCTGGCCGTTCGGCACGTCCTGGCCCGCTTCGTCGACGATGGCGGCCATGATGCCCGGCAATGGCAGGGTACAGGAACCGGGGACCATCGGCGTGGCGCCCGGCAATGGCGTGATCATGTGGCCGCCCGTTTCCGTTTGCCAGAAGGTATCGACGATCGGGCATTTCTCGGCACCGATGTGCTTGTAGTACCACATCCACGCTTCCGGATTGATCGGCTCGCCGACCGTGCCCAGCAGGCGCAAGCTTGTCAGGTCGTAGTTGCTTGGATGAACTTTCGGGTCCACGTCGGCCGCCTTGATCAGCGAACGGATGGCCGTGGGGGCCGTGTAGAAAATGCTGACGTCGTGTTTCTTGATGGTTTCCCAGAAACGGCCCGCATTCGGGTAGGTCGGGATGCCTTCGAACACCACCTGCGTGGCGCCCACGGCCATCGGGCCATACGCGATGTAGCTGTGGCCCGTCACCCAGCCGATGTCGGCCGTGCACCAGAACACGTCGTCGGGCTTGATGTCGAAACTCCACTTCATCGTCAGCGCGGCCCACAGCAGGTAGCCGCCGCTCGAGTGCTGCACGCCCTTCGGCGTGCCCGTCGAACCGGAGGTGTACAGGATGAACAGTGGATGCTCGGCATCGACCCATTCCGGCTCGCATTGCGCGCTCTGGCCTTCGACCAGGTCGTGCAGCCAGGTGTCGCGGCCAGCCACCATCGGCAGGTCGCTGCCCGTGCGTTGATACACGATGACGTTTTTCACGGAATCGCAGCCGCCCAGCGCCAGCGCTTCGTCGACGATGGATTTCAACGGCAGTTTTTTGCCGCCGCGCAATTGCTCGTCGCCCGTGATGACGGCCACGGCGCCCGCGTCGATGATGCGTTCCTGCAAGGACTTGGCCGAGAAGCCGCCGAAGACGACGGAATGGGTGGCGCCGATGCGCGCGCAGGCTTGCATGGCGGCAACGCCTTCGACGGACATCGACATATAGATGATGACGCGGTCGCCCTTGGCGATGCCCTTGGCTTTCAGGCCGTTGGCGAATTTGCAGACTTTTTCGTGCAACTGTTTATATGTTGCCTTGGTAACGGTGCCGTCGTCCGCTTCGAAGATGATGGCCGTCTTGTCGCCCAGGCCATTTTCGATGTTGCGGTCCAGGCAGTTGTAGGACACGTTCAGCTGGCCATCTTCGAACCATTTGTAGAATGGCGCGTTGTCTTCGTTCAGGGTGCGGGTGAACGGCTTTTTCCAGCTCAGGTTTTCGCGCGCCAGTTTGGCCCAGAAGCCCTCGTAGTCGCGTTCGGCGTCGGCCACCATGGCGCGGTAGGCGTCCATGCCGGAAATCGTTGCCTGTGCGGCAAACGCCGCCGACGGTTCAAATACGCGCGACTCTTCTGGTCCCTGCTGCTGTGTGCCCTGCCCTTGGTTCTCTGTACCGGCCATGCTAGTCTCCAGTGTAGTAATTGTTTGCTAACACGATAAGCGCCGTGTCTTACGGACGCCTTACAGTCAGCGTTTTCCTCTATCAATTCTAACCATAATCGCCACAAGCGACAGGCGTCAAGGGAACGCCCTACGGCATTCTGGATGGAAAAACTGATAACGCGCCAACTACTTGATGCCGCTTTGCGTTTCATCAAGGCCAAGAATCCAGATTGAGGGCATGCGCAGTGATCAGCAGCAAGTGTAAAATGTCGGGCATACCAAAAATTGGTATTTACCCCCAGGAAACTCCAGATGATCGACCACTTACAAAAGCCCAAACATAGCAAACTGCATCCCCTGTCCGCCTTCATCTTCATGTCGCGCTGGCTGCAGCTGCCGCTGTACCTGGGCCTGATCCTTGCGCAATGCGTGTACGTATTTCATTTCTGGGTGGAACTGTCGGACCTGATCGGCGCCGTGTTCGGCAATGACGCGGCCCTGCAGCACGTCTTGACGGCCGTGGCCGTACCGGGCGGCGCCCTGCCGACCAAGCTCAACGAAGCGACCATCATGCTGGTGGTGCTGGGCCTGATCGACGTGGTCATGATCTCGAATCTGTTGATCATGGTCATCATCGGCGGCTATGAAACGTTTGTCTCGCGCATGCACCTCGACGACCACCCGGACCAGCCGGAATGGCTGTCGCATGTGAATGCGTCCGTGCTGAAGACGAAACTGGCGATGGCCATCATCGGCATTTCGTCCATCCACCTGCTGAAGACCTTCATCAATGCCAACTCGTACAAGATCGAAGTGATCATCGCGCAAACGGTGATACACATGGTCTTCATCCTGTCGGCCATGGCGATTGCCTACACGGACCGCATCATGACCGTGACGCAGAACCAGGCAAGAGCACCCCATTAACAAGAAGCCCATGGCTGCCAGCGGCGGCCATGGGCTTTTGTCATTCCAATGCAGTAACTAGTATGAGTAAAGAGTCTTACCCTTCTTATCCACCGCGAGAACACCATGACTGTCATAAAGCAAGAAGACCTGATCGAATCCGTCGCCGCAGCGTTGCAGTACATTAGCTACTACCACCCTGCTGATTACATCGAGCACCTGGCGCGCGCCTACGCGGCCGAGCAAAGCCCGGCGGCAAAGGATGCGATCGCGCAAATCCTGACCAACTCGCGCATGTGCGCGGAAGGCAAGCGTCCTATCTGCCAGGACACGGGTATCGTCAACGTCTTCCTGAAAATCGGCATGGGCGTGCGCTTCGAGGGCTTCTCCGGCACCGTCACCGACGCCGTCAACGAAGGCGTGCGCCGCGCCTACAATTTCGACGACAACAAGCTGCGCGCCTCCATCGTGGCCGACCCGCATTTCGACCGCAAGAACACCAAGGACAACACGCCGGCCGTGGTCCACATGGAACTGGTCGAAGGCAATACCGTCGACGTGAAGGTCGCCGCCAAGGGCGGCGGCTCGGAAAACAAGTCGAAGATGATCATGATGAACCCGTCCGATTCGCTGGTGGACTGGGTCATGAAGACCGTGCCGACCATGGGCGCCGGCTGGTGCCCGCCCGGCATGCTGGGCATCGGCATCGGCGGCACGGCCGAGAAAGCCATGCTGATGGCAAAAGAAGTGTTGATGGAAGACATCGACATGTTTGAGCTGAAGCAACGCGGCCCGCAGAATAAACTGGAAGAATTGCGTATCGAGCTGTGCGACAAGATCAACTCGCTGGGCATCGGCGCGCAAGGCCTGGGCGGCCTGACGACCGTGCTCGACGTGAAAATCATGATGCACCCGACGCACGCCGCGTCGAAGCCGGTCGCCATGATCCCGAACTGCGCCGCCACGCGCCACGGCCACTTCGTGCTCGACGGCTCCGGTCCTGCCTACATGACGCCGCCATCGCTGTCGTCGTGGCCGGAAGTGCACTGGACGCCGGACACGGAAAAATCCAAGCGCGTCGACCTGAACACCCTGACGAAAGAAGAAGTCGCTTCGTGGACGCCGGGCCAGACCTTGCTGTTGAACGGCAAGATGCTGACGGGCCGCGACGCCGCGCACAAGCGCATCCAGGACATGCTGGCCAAAGGCGAGGAATTGCCGGTCGATTTTAAAAACCGCGTGATCTACTACGTCGGTCCCGTCGACCCCGTGCGCGACGAAGCCGTCGGCCCGGCAGGTCCGACGACGGCCACGCGCATGGACAAGTTCACCGACATGATGCTGGAAAAGACGGGCCTGATCGCCATGATCGGCAAGGCCGAACGTGGCCCTGTCGCCATCGAATCGATCCAGAAGCACCAGTCGGCCTACCTGATGGCCGTGGGCGGCGCCGCCTACCTGGTGTCGAAAGCCATCAAGCACGCCAAGGTGCTGGGCTTTGCCGACATGGGCATGGAAGCCATCTACGAATTTGACGTCGTCGACATGCCGGTGACGGTGGCCGTCGACGCGAAGGGTACGTCGGTGCACAACACGGGCCCGAAAGAGTGGCAGGCGAAGATCGAGCAACTTAATAGCGTCAGCAAGATTCCCGTGACGGTCGCTTAAACAAGCTCTACCATAGACGCCGCGCGGCAACACCAGCGCGGCGTTTTTTTATTTTCATCGGCTTCGGCTTTATATGACTTTTACCTTAAGTAATAGCGCAAATCTGGGGTCAGTCCCTTCGGGATCTGCTCCACTGGAGCAGATTCCCCCAGCGGGTCTGTCCCCGGCAGTCAAGCTGCCTGTCGGCATTTTTGACTCCGGCGTGGGCGGCCTGTCCGTGCTGCGCCATATCCGCGCGCAGCTGCCGCAGGAGGATTTGATTTACTTTGCCGATTCCGCCTACGCCCCGTATGGCGACAAGACGGAACAGCAAGTGGTCGACCGTTCGCTAGCGATCACCGCCTTTTTGTTGCAGCAAGGCGCGAAAGCGTTAGTCGTGGCCTGCAACACGGCCACCATCGCCGCCATCAAGGCGCTGCGCGCGCGCTACCCGGACCTGCCCATCGTCGGCGTCGAGCCGGGCCTGAAACCGGCGGCAAGCATCAGCCGCAACGGCAAGATCGCCGTGCTGGCCACGGAACGCGCCTTGCGCGGCGACAAGCTGCTGGCCCTGCGCGAACAGGTCAGCAGCGCGACCGGCGCCACGTTCATCCTGCAGCCCTGCATCGGCCTGGCCGACCGCATCGAGCAATGCGAGCTGGGCAATGATCCGCTCGACGCCACCAGCGCCATGCTCGAACGCTATATCGCCCCCATGCTGGAACAAGGCGTCGACACCCTGGTGCTCGGCTGCACGCACTACCCCTTCGTGCAGGACGCCATCGAACGCACGGTGCGCGCGCATACGCAGGAAACGATCACCCTGGTCGACACGGGCGACGCCGTGGCGCGCCAGCTGGCCCGCCTGCTCGACGCTGCCAGCTTGCGGCGCATCAATAACGACGCGCCGCGGCTGCAGGGCTACACGACGGCCAAGGTCGAATCCCTGGCGCAAGCCTTCGCCGGCTTGCTGGACTTGCAGCCGCCCGTGGCACACCTGTCCGTGTGAGGGAAAACGGGGCTTTTCAGGCAATCTTCCGATTCTTTGAAAAAGACTGCATTTAGATTTGCCACTTTGCCGAGTTCTTTGTATAATTCGGCACCTGTTCAGCAAAACAGCTAAACAGGCAAGTAAGACAGTGGTGGCTGTAGCTCAGTTGGTAGAGTCCAGGATTGTGATTCCTGTTGTCGTGGGTTCGAGCCCCATCAGCCACCCCACAGAATTAGCGGTAAATAAAAGGGTTACATGCTTCGGCTTGTAACCCTTTTTTCATTTCCGCGCACTTGCATGAGGCAGCTGCAGCCCTCGCCTGCGCGGCATGCCAGGCAAACGCATCAGCTAACAAAGCCAGCCTGCGCGCGGCAGTCAAACTTGATGCATACACTGAATTTTCCGTATCCCGAAAAATACACTGGTATGTGTGAAAAACCTCCATACCACCGCCACGTTCGATGACCGGTTCAGCAAGCTGAAGGATCGGAAAGCTTTTTCCGCATTCAGGCCCGTATTGATCGTGCCGAAGATGGCAACTTCGGTGATTGCAAGCCTGTCGGTGGCGGTGTTTCGGAAATGCGCATTGATTGTGGTCCCGGCTACCGCGTTTATTTCACTCAACGCGGCATGGAAATCATGATCCTGCTCGCTGGCGGCGACAAGTCAATGCAGGCGAAGGCTATCAAAACGGCGCAGCAGCTCGCGCAAGCACTCCAGGAGGTCTGATGGCACAGAAACTCAACCAATGGGATAGCGCACAGCATCTCAAAACCGAAGAGGATATCGTCGCCTACTTTGAAGCTTGCCTGGAAGAAGCTGGCGACGACGCATCCTTCATCGCCAAAGCGCTAGGCAATATTGCCAGGCGCACGCGGCATGACGCAACTTGCCAAAGACACGGGACTGGGACGGGAAAGTTTGTACAAGGCGCTGTCCGGCGAAGGCAAGCCGCGCTTCGACAGCGCTTGGAAGGTGACGCATGCACTCGGTTTGCAATTTCGCGCCGCAGCGCTGACCACTTGAGCAGCCATCAGCCTGGGCAGCGGAAAGGCTACCCCGCCAGCACCGACTGCACCGTCGTCGCCAGGTCTTCCATGCGCACGGGCTTCACGAGGAAGTGGCGAAAGCCCACGGCCAGCGCGTCGTCCATGTACATGGGCAAGCTGTGGCCGGTGACGGCGATCAGCACGGCGTTGGCCGTGTCGGGATTGTTGTGCAGGCGGCGGCCGATTTCGATGCCGCTGATGCCGGGCATTTCGATGTCGAGGTAGACGGCGTCGGGCACGCACAGCTTGACTTGCTCGACGGCCATCTGCCAGTTGCGCACCACCACGGCGTGGTGGCCCAGCGCTTCGAGCAGCATGGCCAGCGATTCGCCCACTTCCTGGTTGTCGTCGACCACCAGCAGATTGAGTTTGCGCGCGGCCGTGGCCGGCCTGTCGCCCTGGCGGCGCTCCACGGAGGAACTACCTGGCGTCGTTTCAGTTGTCTGGCTCATTGTACGTTCACGTCTGAGGGCTGCAAAAGCGGCAGTATACAAGAAGCGCGCGCAATGCCGCCGCACCCCAGCAATGGCGCCAAGCAACAATCCGGGCAACGGCTGTACCGCGCCAACAACACTTCCCCGCCCCATCGGCCATGCGCCTGCCACTACGCGGTATGCGCAATTGACGAATAAAATGAGAATCATTATCATTCTTATCCCCTTGCGCCGGATGCCTACGCCACGATGTTGTCGCGCCGCCTGAGCGAACGCGCAAACCTTGTCATTAGGAGATCCACGCATGGCCGCCACTTGTTCCCCACTGCCGTTTTCCCTGCGCCCATGCGCGCTGGCCATCGCCCTCGCCAGCCTGGGCGCTTCCCTCGCCGCGCAGGCGCAGGACGCCAATGGCGCCAATAGCGCCGATAACGCCGGCCCCATCCTGGAATCGATCCAGGTCAGCAGCAACCTGCTGGGCACCAGCATGGCCGCCAGCACGAAGAATTTCGCCGGCGCCCGCACGCTGGTGCAGAAGGACGACATCGAGCGCTCGGGCGCGTCCAGCGTCAGCGACGTGATGCGCCGCATTCCCGGCGTGCAGATCAGCGACAACTCGGGCAGCGCCGGCAGCGCCGTGTCGCTCAACATCGGCGTGCGGGGACTGGCCGGGCGCTATTCGCCGCGCAGCACGGTCTTGCTCGATGGCATACCGATGTCGGTGGCGCCCTATGGCCAGCCGCAGCTGTCGTTCGCGCCTGTCAGCCTGGCCAATATCGAGACGGTCGACGTGGTGCGCGGCGGCGGCGCCGTGCGCTTCGGCCCGCAGAACGTGGGCGGCATCATCAACTTCAAGACGCGCCGCGTGCCCGCCACGGCCGGCGTCACGGGTGACGCCACCGTGCGCTACAACGCTTACAGCGAAGTGGGCCACAATACCCAGGCCAGCGTGTTTGCCGGCACCCAGCTCGACAATGGCCTGGGCCTGGCCGTGCTGTACTCGGGCATCCGCGGCAGCGACTGGCGCGTGGCCAGCGACGAGAAGGTCAACGACTTCGCGCTGAAGTTCCGCTACGACCTCAGTCCCACGGCCGAGATCTACGGCAAGCTGTCCTACTACGACGTCAATTCGCGCACGCCGGGCGGCCTCACCGCCGCCCAATACCAGCAGGACCCGTTCCAGAACACGCGCCGCGGCGACTTCTGGAGCGGCGAGCGCAAGGCCTTCGACATCGGCTACCTGAATGCCATCTCGGGCACCCAGGAAGTGGAAGTACGCGCTTACTACAACAAGAGTTCGCGCCAGAGCACGCTGGTCAACGCCACCGGCACCGGCATGGGCCACCAGCCGCGCAACTATGAAACCATGGCCGTCGAGCCGCGCTACACGCAGCGTTTTACTACGGGCAAGGTCACGCAGGACCTCACCGTCGGCTACCGCTACCTGGCCGAACGGGCCGACGAGAGCGTCTACAACGTCGTCATCGCCACGGGCGTGCAGCAGGCGCCCACGCGCTTTGCCGACAATGCCACCGATGCGCAAGCCGTCTACATCGACAACAAGATCGCCATCGACGCGTGGCGCATCACGCCGGGTGTGCGCTACGAGCACATCAGGACGGAGCGCATCAACCACCTGCCGGCCGATGAAAGCATCGAGTTGATCAATAACAAGGCCCTGCCCTCGCTGAACGTGGCGTATCTGCTCAACAGCAACACGACCCTGTTCGCCAACTACAACAGTTCCTTCGGCGCCGTGCAAAACACGCAGCTCAATGCGCAATCGGGCAAGAACCCGCTGCAGCCGGAACTGGCGAAAACGGCCGAGCTGGGCGCGCGCTGGAAGAGCGGCCAGCTCTCGGCCGAGGCGACCTTGTTCAACATCAAGTTCGACAACCAGATCCAGTCCGTGGGCAGCGGCAGCAACGTCACCTTCTACAACGTGGGCGCGACGCACCACCGGGGCCTGGAAACGGCGCTCGACTACCGCTTCGACCAGTCCGGCCCGCTGGCCGGCTTGAATGCCTACGCCACCTACACCTACACCAAGGCCACCCTGCAGGATGGCGCGAACGCGGGCAACGACGTGCCTTACTACTCGCGCAACACGGATACAGTGGGCGCCCACTACCAGCTGGGCGCCTGGGGTGTTGATTTGTCGAGCAGCCACCAGAGCCGCCAGTTCGCCGACGACGCCAACACCGTGGCGGAAAGCGCCAAGGGCGACGTGGGCCTCATTCCCGCTTTCCGCACATGGAACGCGCAAGTGAAATGGAAGGTGCCGGGCCAGGCTGGCCTGGAACTGCTCGCCGGCGTCAACAACCTGGCCGACAAGCGCTATTTCACGCGCACCAACGACGGCAACCTGGGCAAGATGGTGGGCGCGCCGCGCATGGTTTACCTGCAGGGCCGCCTGGCGTTCTGATGGCCGCGCGCGGCAGCGCCTATCGAATCGATATGCCGCCGCGCCCCCAGCGGCATGCAAGAACCTGCATCGTTGTTGTAACGATGCAGGTTTTTTTTCACCCCGATGTCACAAAAATACTCTGATGCAAGTACAGCCCAGGCCCGCTTCGCCCCGGTCGAATATTGCAATGAGTTTATTTCGTCAATAACTTGCATTGTGGGTATAACTAATTTCACAATCGCATCTTTTTTTAGCGAGCGCTTGTTCTTTGTGTGAGTTTTGGTGATATTCTTTAAATGTCATTTAGGAAATAAAATTAACTTTTAACCAAGCAAATGGATCACACATGAAAACGCCTGCCACTCTCTGCAAGATCGCCGCACTGGCCGCCCTGCTCACCACTGGCGCCGCCAACGCCGCGAGCGAACTGGTGGTCAATGGCAGTTTTGAAAACAACGTCATCGCTTCCGCCTGGGCGCCCGTCAGCAGCGTGACGGGCTGGACATCGTCGGCCAGCGGCAGTTCCGCCTTTGAAATCCAGAAGGGCGCCACGCAAGGCGGCCTGGGCGGCTTCAACCCCGTTGCCGCCAACGGCGTGCAATACCTGGAACTCAATACGGACCGCCTGACGTCCGTTTCGCAAGCGATCGCCACGACGGCCGGCGGCACGTATGCGCTGTCGTTTGCCTACTCGGGCCGTCCCGACACGCCGGGCGGCGCCAACAGCCTGATGAATGTCTACTGGGGCTCCACCCTGCTGACGCCGACGGCGCTGTCCGGCAACACGGGCGGCATCTGGCAAGCCTACAGCCAGAACGTGACGGCGCTGGGCGCCTCGACCCTGCTGCGCTTCGAATCGGTGGGCCCCGTTTCCGCCCCCACCTACGGTTCCTACCTGGATAAGGTCTCGGTGACGGCCGCCGTGCCGGAACCGGAAACCTACGCCATGATGCTGCTGGGCCTGGGCATGCTCGGTTTCGTGGCACGCCGCAAGGCCGCCGCCAGGGTTTGATCCCCGCCACGTCGCCTAAGCCGTCCCGCCGCAAGGCCGGGCGGCTTTTTTCATGGCGCCGCCCCTGTAGAAAGTTTCACGGAGTGTTGCCCAAAAGAATTAAATTGGGACTACAATAGCGTTTCTTATATCAAGCAATGCCCAGCATCGCTCCGCCAAGGCCCCTACCCCGCCTTGATCATCAGCACGCATTTATTGAACAGGAAGGCTGGCGCTGCCGGGTCCGTTTCTGCGCCTGGCGCCGCCACCAAGCACGCACCATGTCTGAAGAAAAAACCATCACTGAAACAAGTTCCTACGGCAAGGAAACGCCCGTCGGACGTCCCGATATCGATGGCCGCGCCGGCATTTTCGTGCCCACGGCCGAATTTGACATCGACAATACCACCACCATCCGCAAGGGCGCGGGGATCGTCGGCTTCGGCAACCTCGATGGCAGCCTGACCGTGTATTTCGAGGCGAACCGCTTCGATGAAAGCAACCTGCACAAGTGGGAACACAAGGCGCGCAAGGCCTATGACCGCATGGTCATGGGCGCGCCCACGGTATCGAAGGCGAAGATCGATGCGCGCATGCTGGAACAGGTGGGCATCATCGATGGCATGGGGATCAATCTCAAGCATCCGGAGCGCCTGCGGCACTGGCTGGCCATCTCGAACGTGCCCGACACGGCGCCGGAAGAGCCCGTGGTACGCTGGAAGAACCGCTGATCGGCGGAAACGCGGGCCTGGCCGCGTGACGAGGTGTTGTCCTACAAGGTGTCGGACAGTCATCCGATGCCCATGAGCATCAACTCGTCCTATGATGCAAGCATGCCCACCGCATCCACACGCCGCCTACCACTCAGGAGTACGACATGTCCCGCCTCATCCCGATCAGCTTTGGTGCCTTGCAAATAGGTCTGGCCGCGGCGGCGATGTATCTCCTGTGCTCGGCGGATGTGCTGCACCAGGCGTCCGTATATTTCCACTAGCAAAAAAGCCGGGCAAGCAAAGCCAGCCCGGCTGTGTCATGCATCCAGAACCATAGCCTAGCGGCGGCCGTAGTAACGTCCGTGCCCGCCCCAGCCGCCGCGGTGTCCACCGTAGCGGCCAAAGCCGAACACGAAGTCCAGCCCGATCGATACGGGCGGGTTGTAATAATACGGCTGCGGCGCATACACGGGCGCCGGCACATACACGGGCTGTTGCACGTAGATGGGCTGTTGCTGCACGTACACGGGTTCATTCGTGTACTCGACGCGCGGCGCGCTCACCACGCCGCCTGACTGCACCGGTTCGGATGACACCGTGTGCCACTCATACGGATTGTAGGCCGCCTGCGGCGCGCGCGAGCCGTAATACGCGGGACCGGGCGGCGCCACGGCGCAGCCACCCAAGGCTGCCAGTGAAATTACTGCCAACAGGGTTTTCATCGCAATTCTCCTCTTGTACTCATTCTGTGTACTGCTGCTCTTGTACGACTTCTAATTAAGTACTATAAGAAATTACGCCGCGCTTTGCTGCCCTTTTACCGATTGTTACACCCCGACGCACGCCGCAACATGGAATGTGGCAAAGCCGCCACACCCAGCCCATGCGGCATGTTTCCTCAAATAAATGGAATGTCGCAGCTGTCGATCGCCTTGCCGGCCGCGTCGTAGCGCTGCACGCACACCTGGTAGCGCACGCCATAATCGAGGTCCACCTGTTCGACCTTGCCATACTTCAATTTCCAGCTCGGCTGCACGCGCTGCTTGCCCGCCAGGGCCACCACGTCCTGCGGGATCGCCATGGCCGTTTGCGTCTCGCCCTGGCGCGCATCCTGACGCCGCGCCACGTCGATGGACACGCTCAGCGCCACGTCGACGCCGCCCTGCGCATACGCAAGCGCGGGGGTGCCGCGCTGCGCGCGCATCACGCCCCAGGCGCAAGCCTTGCCGCCGGCGTCGCACTGCTTCAATTGCGCCAGTGGAAAATACTCGGCGGCAATCTTGCCATCCTTGATGGGCCAGCTGGTGCGCACGCCATCGCGCTTGCCGCTCAGGGGATTGTCCCAGCTCAAACTATTGACGATGGCGACGGTTTGTCCCGGCTGCAAGCCCGTGGGCGTGCCCGGGGTGGCGCAGGCGGCAAGCAGCAGGCTGGCGGCGGCGACGGTGGAGAGCATCAGGGTGCGTTGCATATTAAACCTCTTCTGGCGGGAACCGCGATGATATGCCCCGAGGGTAACAGAATCGGGCGCGATGGCGCCGTTGCCTGGCGCACATAACAATACGGGCAGCGCCTTCGCAAGCGCTGCCCGTACGGGATAAGCCAGGCGCGGGAGACAGGCTCCCGGCAGCATGTGGATCAGTCCAGCTTCCAGGCGTAGTCCACCTTGGTCCAGGTTTGCGCAGGCGAACCATCCTTGGTGCCCGGCTTGAACTTGCACGCGGACAGGGCCTTGATGGCGGCCTTGTCCAGGTTCTTGAAGCCGCTGCTCTTTTCGACTTTCGAATCGGCAACACTACCATCGGCATTCACCAGGAAGGACATCGACACGGTGCCCTGCTCCTCGTTCATCAGCGAGGCTTTCGGATAGTCGGCCTTGCAATTCTTGGCATCGAACGACGCCGGCACTTCGGCAGCAAACGCCGAGGAGGAGACGGAAACCAGCAAGGCTGCTGCAACACTCATAAAACGCTTATTCTCAAACATGTGCTTCCCCATGATTATCAGATACGGTCATTACAATTTCTGCCTACTACGCTGGGCGCTGCCGTCGAGGTGGCAATTCGCCGATTCCCTGCCTGGACACAGCCGCCCTCCTCACGCCGGCTGGCGCTTAAAACTCTTCCCACTCATCATTGCTGCTGGCTGCCGCCGCCTTGCGTGGCGCCGGGGCGGCCGCGGGGGCGGCCGCTTCGGTATTGCGCGTCAGCGACTTGACCGGGCGCAATGCTGGCGCCGGCTTGCGCGCGGCGGCCGGCGCCGCGACGGCTGCGGCAGCCACGGGGGCCGGCGCGTACGCCGCCGGCTTTTCCTCGCCTTCGACCAGCTTGAAAATGCTGACCACGTGGGCCAGTTCGGCCGCCTGGTCCTGCAGGCTTTGCGCCGCGGCGGCGGCCTGCTCCACCAGGGCCGCATTCTGCTGCGTCATGCCGTCCATTTCGATGATCGACAGGTTGACCTGTTCGATGCCGGCGCTCTGCTCCTGGCTGGCGCTGGCGATCTCGCTCATGATGTCCGTCACGCGGCGCACGCTGTCGACCACCTCGCCCATCGTCACGCCGGCCTGGCCCACCAGGCGCGTGCCGCGTTCCGTCTTCTCGGCAGAATCGTCGATGAGGATCTTGATTTCCTTGGCGGCGCCAGCGGAGCGCTGCGCCAGGTTGCGCACTTCGGACGCCACCACGGCAAAGCCGCGGCCTTGTTCGCCGGCACGCGCCGCTTCCACGGCCGCATTCAGCGCCAGAATATTCGTCTGGAAGGCGATGCCGTCGATCACGCCGATGATGTCGACGATTTTCTTCGCCGATTCATTGATCGAGCTCATGGTATCGACCACTTGCGACACGACGGAGCCGCCCTTCAGCGCCACGTCCGAGGCGGTGGCGGCCAGTTTATTGGCTTCGCGCGCATTGTCGGCATTCTGTTTCACGGTCGAGGTCAGCTCTTCCATGGCCGACGCGGTTTTTTCCAGCGCGCTGGCCTGCATTTCCGTGCGCGACGACAGGTCGATATTGCCGTCGGCGATCTCGCGCGAGGCAGTGCCGATGGTTTCCGTGCCCACGCGCACCTGGCCGACGATGCCCACCAGGCTGTTGCGCATTTCCTTCATTTCCGCCAGCAGGCTGGAATTGTCCGATGGCTGGGTGTGGATGCCGATCGACAGGTCGCCGTTGGCGATGCTGCCGGCGATCGACGCCGTGTAGTCCGGCTCGCCGCCCAGCTGCTTCAGCAGGCCGCGGGTAATCACCAGCGCCGCCGCCACGCCCATCGCCACGGCCAGCACGCCGAGGATGATCATGAACAGGCGCGCGCTGTCGAAGGCCTTGCGGGCATCCGATTGCATCTGCTCGTTCAGCTTGTCTTCCAGGGTGGCCAGCTGCTCCAGCGCTTCCATCCATTTTTTCTGTACCGGGCGGATTTCCTTGATCATCACGCGCGTGGCGCCTTCCGCATCATTGGCCATCCACAGCGCCGACGCCTTGGCAATGGCCGGCATGGCGGCCGCTTCGTATTCCTTGATCGAAGCGAGCAAAGTCTTTTCTTCGGCAGTCGACTCGATGGCGAATTTCTCTTCGAGCTTTTTCTGCGTTTCCTGATAGGTGCTGGTCTGCGTCTTGATGCGCGCCATTTCCGGCTCCATATCGCTTGCGTCCGTCATCAGGGTGAGGATGCGCAGCGAGGTGATGCGGTCGCTGACGTTGCCACGCATATCGATCACCAGGCGGGTGACGACGTTGTTGACATTGATCACGTGATCGAGACGTTCCTGGATTTGCGCCATGCGCGCGATGCCGAGGACGGTCACGGCCACCAGCAGAACCAGTACCAGGGCGAATCCCAGGCCCAAGCGAGTACCAACCTTCATTTTTGCTAAATTCATTTCGGCTCTTCGTAAATGAAACTATTGATGAGAATTTTGCCCGGCACGACAAGACGAAGGCCGCGGAACACCGGTATCCGCCCTAAGCCATTGGTATGCTGGCGGTATCCGGCCGCACGCAGCCCGAGGTACTTCCTGGTCTTTCGCCAGCCCTGAAACACCCAGTGACTGCGAATGCAAACTTGCTCCACACGCTGAAGTTTTGACACTGATGATGTGAGATCAACATCAAACATTCATATGAGAAATATTTGTCTATAATCAATTATAGGTGTAAATTTTGCCTCAAAGCAAGCAATAAGTACCTGAATAAATAGCAGATTAACTTTCTTCGGGGAAATGGCAACAACGCCGATTCTTGCGCCTTAGAAATGCCCCATCGCAGTGCGGGCGTGCGCCGAAACAGCGCATTTACAACACATGGCGTTGCCATATTGCAGCGTTTTGGAAGAGGTGCTCAGAGGAAGGGGGCGTGCGGACAATACCACTGCGCAGGGGCAGCGGTATAGACAAGTTCGATCAGCTGTCCCAGCTGCAATGCATCACATAGGCGTGGCACTCTGTACCAAAGACAAAGACGCTCCAGATGGCGCCCAATTGCCCGGCCAGGCTGCGCTGGCCAGACGATACCAGTTGATACCAGCGGGGCTCGCCGCCCAGCAGTTCGGCCAGTTCGCGCTCGAAACCGTCATATAAACGCGCGTCGAGCGGCTGGCGGTCCGCCTCGCTCATGGGACGAAACCGTTCCAGCAGCCACTGGCGCGGCGTGCAGGCGACGCCGCTGCACGCCACGCTCTCGAGCGGCTGCAAGGACAAGCCTTCCGGCGCAATCCGCAGCGCGCGGCACAGGACATCGAGCGACGCCTGCGGCGCCGCGAACCCCAGGTACTCGCAAAGAAACAAGCTGCCGTCATCCTTCAGGGCGCTGACGGCCAGCAGGTAGCCATGCAACAGCTGTGCATGGGCGCGGCAGTCGCCGCTCATCAGGCAGGCAGCGACAGGCGCGCCGCCGCTTCCAGCAGCAAACGGGGGTCGCCCGAGGCCAGCTTCTTCGAGTCCGACAGGGTCTGGCGGAAGCCGCGCGCGCCGGGCAGGTTTTGCATCAGGCCCAGCATGTGGCGCGTGACGCTGTTCAGCTTCAGCCGCCCCGCCTCTTTCTCCAGCTGCGCACGAATATACGGAATCATCGCCTCGAGCACCTGCTCGCGCGTTTTCACGGGCGCGTCGTCGCCATAGTAGCGCTGGTCGAACTGCGCCATCAGGTACGGATTGTGGTAGGCCTCGCGGCCCAGCATCACGCCGTCCAGGTGCTGCAAATGCAGGTCGATTTCATCGAGCGTCTTGATGCCGCCATTAATAATGAACTCGAATTGCGGAAAATCACGCTTCAAACGGTAGGCATAGTCATACTTGAGGGGCGGCACTTCGCGGTTTTCCTTCGGACTCAAGCCCTTCAGGATGGCGTTACGCGCATGCACAATAAATGTCTTGCAGCCGGCATCGGCCACCGTGCCGACGAAATCGCGCACGAAGTCGTAGGACTCGCTGTCATCGATGCCGATGCGGTGTTTCACGGTGACGTCGATGTCGACCACGTCGCGCATGGCTTTCACGCAGTCGGCCACCAATTGCGGTTCGGCCATCAGGCAGGCGCCAAACGCGCCCTTCTGCACGCGCTCGGACGGGCAGCCGCAATTGAGATTGACTTCGTCATAGCCCCACTGCTGGCCCAGCCTGGCGCTGGTGGCCAGGTCCTGCGGATCGCTGCCGCCCAGCTGCAGCGCCACCGGATGCTCTTCCTCGTTGAAGCGCAAGTGGCGCTCCACGTCGCCGTAGACGAGCGCGCCCGTGGTGACCATTTCCGTGTAGAGCCAGGTATGGCGCGTGATTTCGCGGTGGAACTTGCGGCAATGGCGGTCGGTCCAGTCCATCATCGGGGCGACGGACAGGCGGCGGGAAGGCAAAGAAGAGGAAGTCATGGTGTCTACAAAAAACAGGAGCTGCAAATGACAAACCCGCTGCGCGCCTCACCGGTGAAGGAAAGGCGGAGCAACGGGCTTGAGCGTGGCATGGCCCGCAGGCCATGCGCTACAACAGATTACGAATCACGCGACGCTTTTTTACGCTCGTGCTCTTTCAGGAAGCGCTTGCGCAGACGGATCGATTTCGGCGTGATTTCCACCAGCTCGTCGTCCTCGATGAATTCAACGGCGTATTCCAGCGACATCTGGATAGGCGGCACCAGGCGCACCGCTTCGTCGGTACCCGACGAACGCACGTTGGTCAGCTGCTTGCCCTTGATCGGGTTGACGACCAGGTCGTTGTCGCGCGAGTGAATGCCGATGATCATGCCTTCGTAGACAGGGTCATTGTGCGACACGAACATGCGGCCGCGGTCTTGCAGTTTCCAGATAGCGTAGGCAACAGCGGCGCCGTCATCCTGCGAGATCAGCACGCCGTTGCGACGGCCAGCCATTTCGCCACGGGTGTTGTCGACTGGCGCGTATTCGTGGAACACGTGGCTCATCAGGCCGGTGCCGCGGGTCAGGGTCATGAATTCGCCCTGGAAGCCGATCAGGCCACGCGCCGGGATCAGGTACTCGAGACGCACGCGGCCCTTGCCATCCGATTCCATGTTTTGCAGGTCGCCGCGACGACGGCCCAGTTCTTCCATGACGCCGCCCTGGTTGACTTCTTCCACGTCAACCGACAGGTTTTCAAACGGCTCGTGGCGCACGCCGTCAACCATCTTGAACACCACGCGTGGACGCGACACGGCCAGCTCGAAGCCTTCGCGACGCATGTTTTCGATCAGAATCGTCAGGTGCAGCTCACCGCGGCCCGATACTTCAAAGATCGTGTCGTCGTCGGTCGGCGCGACGCGCAGAGCAACGTTGGCTTTCAATTCTTTTTCCAGACGGTCACGCAATTGACGCGAAGTAACGAACTTGCCTTCGCGGCCAGCCAGCGGCGAGTTGTTGACCATGAAGTTCATGGTCAGGGTCGGCTCGTCGACGGTCAGCATAGGCAGCGCTTCCGGCGTGTCCACTGCGCACAGGGTCGAACCGATGCCGATTTCATCGATACCGTTGATCAGGCAGATGTCGCCGGCGACGGCTTCGTCCACCAGCACGCGCTCCAGGCCCTTGAAGTTCAGCACCTGGTTGATGCGGCCTTTGATTGGGGTCGCGCCTGGGCCATTGATGACCAGCACGTCCTGGCCAACCTTGACGGTACCGCGGTTGACGCGGCCAATGCCGATCTTGCCCACGTACGACGAGTAGTCCAGCGAGGTGATCTGCATTTGCAGCGGGCCTTCCGGATTGTCGTCACGTACTGGAACGTGTTCCAGGATGGCGTCGAACATCGGCTTCATGTCGCCGCCGCGCACGTCTTCGGTCAGGCCGGCATAGCCGTTCAGGCCCGAAGCGTAAACGATAGGGAAATCCAGTTGTTCGTCGGTGGCGCCCAGCTTGTCGAACAGTTCGAAGGTCTGGTTGATGGCCCAGTCCGGACGTGCGCCTGGACGGTCGATCTTGTTGACGATCACGATAGGCTTCAGACCCAGTGCCAGCGCCTTGCGCGTGACGAAACGGGTTTGCGGCATCGGGCCTTCCTGTGCATCGATCAGCAGCAGAACCGAGTCCACCATCGACAGAACGCGTTCCACTTCGCCGCCGAAGTCGGCGTGGCCTGGGGTGTCGACGATGTTGATGTGGGTGCCTTCGTACTCAACGGCGCAGTTCTTCGACAGAATCGTAATGCCGCGCTCCTTTTCCAGGTCGTTCGAGTCCATGACTCGGGTGTCGACCGCTTGGTTTTCACGGAAGGTGCCGGACTGGCGCAGCAGCTGATCCACCAGCGTGGTTTTGCCGTGGTCAACGTGGGCGATAATGGCGATATTACGAATTGCGCGTTTTGTATTTGACATGGTCGTAGTAGTTACTGAAAAACTGCGGAGTGCGTACAAGATGTACGAGATACCCGAATGCTAATCTATTTCCGGAACCGCGTAGTATAGCATGTTGCGTTGCAACGCTATCTAAAAATGCTGGCGGCTCCCGCAGTCGGGGACGGATTGTTTAAAAATACGACACCGGGTTAGCAGTGTCGCTGATCAATATGACTTGACCATGACTTACCTATGACTTAACGACACCTGACAAAACCGTAGCGAGCGGAAGGGAGTTGTGGCTAAGAAGCGCAGCTGTGTGCGGCACGGGGCCGCCGAGGCAGTGAGCATCGCAGGCCGCAAATCACGACGCGCAGTAGGTTTGGTCAGGTGGTCACTGATGTGCCGTGGCGATCAGGCGTTCCGGGGCCAGGATGCTGTATTCCTGCAACTGGCCCGTGCCCAGCAATTTGGCGTCGTGATACACGCGCACCCGGCCCGGCTCGGCCGGCACGGCGACGTCTTCCTTGCCCAGCGCGATGCGCTGGCCGTGCAGGAAGCGCTTGGCCAGTTCTTCCGTCAGCTGAACGGCGGGGAAACTCGACAGCAAGGCATCGACGGGCGCCAGCAAGCTCAGCGGCGCGGCATGCGCCGTCAGCTCGTCGAGCGTGACGACGCCGTCCAAAGTCAGGTTGCCCACCTGCGTGCGGCGCAAGGCGTTCAGATGGGCGCCGCAGCCGAGCGCCTGGCCGATGTCCTCGCCCAGCACACGGATATACGTGCCCTTGCTGCACATCACGGACAATTTCAGGAACGGGGCTTCATAGCCGAGAAACTCGAGCTTGTGGATGGTCACCGGACGCGCTTCGCGCTCCAGCGTGATACCCGCCCTGGCATACTCATATAAGGGCTTGCCATCCCTTTTCAAGGCCGAGTACATGGGCGGCGTCTGCAAAATCGGCCCGCGGAACCGCGCCAGCACGGCTTCGATCTGCTCTTGCGTGACGTTGACGTCGCGCGTTTCCAGCACGTCGCCTTCCGTGTCGCCCGTATCCGTCATCTGCCCCAGGTGCACCAGGGTTTCGTAGGTTTTGTCGGCTTCCAGCAAGTCCTGCGAGAACTTCGTCGCCTCGCCAAAGCACAGCGGCAGCAAGCCCGTGGCGAACGGGTCCAGCGTGCCCGTATGGCCGGCTTTTTTCGCATTCAGCACGCGCTTGGCCTTGATCAGGGCGTCATTGCTGGACCAGCCCACGGGCTTATCGAGCAGCAAGACGCCATCGACCAGGTCGCGCACCCGCTTGATGCCGGGCGGTTTCTTCGGACCGGCCACTGTTATTGCTCGTCCGCTTCTGGTTTGACATCCGGCTCGGCGTCAGCCGCGCGCGTGGCGTTGGCCTTGTCGATCAGCAAGGACATTTCCATGCCGCGCGAGGTCGAGCTGTCGTGCACGAAATGCAGCATCGGCAAGGTGTGGATGTGCAGGCGCTTGCCCAGCAGGCCACGGATGAAGCCGGCTGCGGCCATCAAACCTTCCGTGGTGTTCTTGATGGCTTCCTTGCTGTCTTTCAACATCGTGAAAAACACCTTGGCGTGCGCATAATCGGGGGTGATCTGTACTTCGGTGATGGTGATCATCGTGCCCACGCGCGGGTCTTTCAGTTCGTAGGCGATGATTTCGGCCAGATCGCGCTGGATCTGGTCAGCCACGCGCAAGCCGCGCGCCGGCATGGTTTTGCTATGTTTAGCCATGATAGTAAGTGCTGTCCTAAGTGCCGCAGGGCGCATGGATCAAACGGTTGCCCGTTGACCAATGCGCCCCACGTGTTTGCGCGGACAACGATATGTCCGCGCCATTACTTCTGTGATTACAGGGTACGAGCGATTTCCTGGACTTCGAACACTTCCAGCGTGTCGCCAACCTGAATGTCGTTGTAGTTCTTCAGCGACAGGCCGCACTCCAGACCGGCGCGAACTTCTTTCGCATCGTCCTTGAAGCGTTTCAGGGAGTCGATCTCGCCGCTCCACACCACGATGTTGTTGCGCAACAGGCGGACGGAAGAAGCACGCTTGACCACGCCATCGGTGACCAGACAGCCGGCAATCGCGCCGACCTTCGAGACCAGGATAACCTGGCGGATCTCGACCTGGCCGATGACGGTTTCGCGTTTCTCTGGTGCCAACATGCCCGACAACGCCGATTTGATCTCGTCGATCGCATCGTAAATGATGTTGTAGTAGCGAATGTCCACGCCGTTCGATTCGGCCAGCTTGCGCGCCTGGGCGTCGGCACGGGCGTTGAAGCCGATGATGACCGCTTTCGAGGCGACTGCCAGGTTGACGTCCGATTCCGTGATGCCGCCGACGGCTGCGTGCACAACCTGTACGCGCACTTCGGAGGTCGACAGTTTCTGCAGCGAACCGACCAGCGCTTCCTGCGAACCTTGCACGTCGGTTTTGATGATCAATGGCAAGTTTTTCACTTCGCCTTCGGCCATCTGGTCGAACATGTTTTCCAGCTTCGCGGCTTGCTGCTTGGCCAGTTTCACGTCGCGGAACTTGCCTTGACGGAACAGACCGATTTCACGCGCCTTGCGCTCGTCAGCCATGACGACGACTTCTTCACCGGCGACCGGCACTTCCGTCAGACCCTGGATTTCGACCGGAATCGAAGGACCCGCTTCAGCGATGGCTTTGCCGTTCTCGTCCAGCATGGCGCGAACACGGCCATACGAAGAGCCCGCCAGAATCACGTCGCCGCGGCGCAAGGTACCGGACTGCACCAGGATCGTCGCGACAGGACCACGGCCCTTGTCCAGACGCGCCTCGACTACCAGGCCGCGCGCTGGCGCATCGACCGGTGCCGTCAGTTCCAGCACTTCGGCTTGCAACAGCACTTGTTCCAGCAGGTCGTCGATACCCTGGCCCGTTTTGGCCGATACCGGCACGAATGGCGATTCGCCACCGTATTCTTCCGGCACGACTTGCTCGGCGACCAGTTCCTGCGTCACGCGGTCCACGTTGCCGCCCGGTTTGTCGACCTTGTTGATCGCCACCACCAGCGGTACGCCGGCTGCTTTCGCATGGGCAATCGCTTCTTTCGTTTGCGGCATCACGCCATCGTCGGCGGCAACCACCAGAATCACGATGTCGGTTGCCTTGGCGCCACGGGCACGCATGGCGGTAAACGCTTCGTGGCCCGGGGTGTCGAGGAAGGTGATCATGCCGCGCGGCGTATCGACGTGGTAAGCGCCGATGTGCTGCGTAATGCCGCCCGCTTCGCCGGAGGCAACCTTGGCGCGACGGATGTAATCGAGCAGCGAGGTCTTGCCGTGGTCGACGTGACCCATGACGGTGACCACCGGTGCGCGTGGCTTGGTCTCGAAGTGCGCGTGTTCGCCCACGTCGGCCAGCAGCGCTTCCGGATCGTCCAGTTCGGCGGCGAACGCCTTGTGGCCCATTTCTTCCACCAGAATCATGGCGGTTTCCTGGTCCAGCACCTGGTTGATCGTGCACATCTGGCCCAATTTCATCAAATGCTTGATGACTTCGGATGCCTTGACGGACATTTTGTGCGCCAATTCGGCCACGGTGATCGTTTCCGGAACGTGCACGTCCTTGACGACGGCTTCGGTCGGCGCCTGGAAGTTCGATTCACGGTCGTCATGGTGCGTCGGGCGACGGCCCTTCGCGCCACCGCGCCAGCTGTCACGGCCGCCTGGGCCGCTGTTGCCGCGTGGCTTGGGACCACCGGTGGTGCCGCGTTTTTTCGCGTCATCGGACCAGGTGGACGACACATTGGCCGACTTGATGGATTTCTTGTCTGCAACAGCAGGCTTCTTGTCGCCCGGCTTGTCGCCAGGTTTCTTGTCAGCAGGCTTGTGCAGGGTGCCTTCCGGCGCCTTCGGCTTGACGGGAACCGGTACGGGTTCCGGTGCCTTGATGGCGCGGCGTGGCGCGTTCATCATGGCCTTGATCTGGGCGACTTCGTCGGCAACGGCCTTGCGTGCGCGCTCGGTGGCTTCCGCCTTGTCAGCGGCTTCCTTGGCAGCAACAGCAGCGGCAGCGGCTTTTTTCTTCGCTTCTTCAGCGGCAGCAGCTTTTTTCGCTTCGGCGGCGGCGTCGTCAACGACAGGCGCGGCGGCGCTGGCGGCAGGCGCGGCGGCAGCCTTGGCGGCCGCTTTCTTCGCTTCCGCTTCAGCTTCTTTCTTCGCAGCAAGTTCAGCCTGTTGCGTGGCTTTCGCCTGGGCTTCTTTTTCCGCGTCCAGCTTGGCCAGACGTTCCTGTTTTTCGCGCAGATCGGCTTCCTGGCGGGCGATCAGTTCAGCCTGTTTACGGGCTTCTTCTTCACGGCGCGCCACGTCGGCGGGATCGATCACCGGCGCGGCAGGCGCGACCGGCTCGGCAGCAACCGGCGCCGCTTCGTCACGCTGGACGAAAGTGCGCTTCTTGCGCACTTCCACCTGGATGGTGCGCGACTTGCCGGTGGCGTCAGCTTGCTTGATTTCAGTCGTTTCCTTGCGGGTCACGGTGATTTTTTTCTTTTCTGTGTCAGCCGCTGCGCCATGGGTGCGGCGCAGATGATCCAAAAGCTTGTCCTTATCATCTTTCGACAATGGATCTGACGTCGAACTTTTCTCGACGCCGGCAGAACGCAGCTGCGTCAGCAGCAAATCTGCAGGCATCTTCAGTTCGGTGGCAAATTGGGCTACGTTGTTACTCGCCATTCAGTCCTCTTTTCTATGTGTCGCGGAGATGATAAAGATACTCAAATTAAGCCTTTGCGGATTCGGCCAGACTCCATGCCTTGGCTTGCAGCGCCTTGGCACGATCGTCGTATTTCGAGTCAACCAACTTCATCTCATCGTCGGTCACATCTTTAAATTCACTTGTAATCAGTTCACGCGCACGGTCCGCAGACAAGGCCAGGATTGCGCCAAATTCGTCGTATGCCAGTGCTGCAAATGCTTCAACGGTCTTGATACCAGCCAGACCCAGCTTGCCGGCGGTAATGCGGTCCATGCCTTCCAGACCCACCAACGCCTCGTCCATGCCTTCCAGACCCTCTTCCGAAGCGATCGCCTCGGTCACAAGCGCATCACGCGCACGGGTACGGAGTTCATTGACGGTATCTTCGTCAAACGATTCGATTTCCAGCATTTCGGAAATAGGCACGTAAGCGATTTCTTCCAGACTGGCGAAACCTTCTTCCACCAGAATATCGGCCACTTCCTGGTCGACATCGAGCTTTTCCATGAACAGGATGCGCACGGCAGCCGTTTCCTGGGCAGCTTTGTCGGCCGATTCTTCGGCCGTCATGATGTTGATCTTCCAGCCGGTCAGGTCCGACGCCAGGCGCACGTTCTGGCCGGAGCGGCCGATCGCGATTGCCAGGTTTTCTTCATCGACGACGACATCCATCGCATGTTTCTCTTCGTCAACCATGATCGACGACACATTCGCCGGCGCCAGGGCGCCGATGACGAACTGCGCCGGATCTTCCGACCACAGCACGATGTCGACGCGCTCGCCGCCCAGCTCACCGGTCACGGCCTGCACGCGCGAACCGCGCATGCCGACACAGGTACCGATCGGGTCGATGCGCTTGTCGGCCGTGTAGACGGCGATCTTGGCGCGCACGCCGGCATCGCGGGCTGCGGATTTGATTTCCAGCATGCCTTGTTCAATTTCCGGCACTTCCAGCTCGAACAGCTTCATAATGAATTCCGGAGCCGTGCGCGACAGGATCACTTGCGGGCCGCGCATATTGCGGTCGATGCGCAAGATGTATGCACGGACACGGTCGCCGATACGCAGATTCTCTTTCGGGATCATCTGGTCGCGTGGCAGACGCGCTTCGATCTTGCCCGATTCGACGATGGCGTCGCCGCGTTCCATGCGCTTGATGGTGCCGGTGACGAGCGAATCGCCGCGTTCCAGGAAGTCGACCAGGATCTGTTCGCGTTCGGCGTCACGCACGCGCTGCAGGACGACCTGTTTGGTATCCTGGGCGAAACGGCGGCCGAATTCGACGGATTCGATCGGTTCTTCGATGTGGTCATCGACTTCGATATCGGGAATCTGTTCTTTTGCCTCGAAATGCAGGATCTCCTGATCCGGCAATTGCAGGCCCGCTTCATCGGGCACCACGTGCCAGCGGCGGAACGATTCGAATTCGCCCGTTTCGCGGTCGATCGAAACGCGGATGTCTACCTCACCCTCATACCGTTTCTTCGTGGCTTGCGCCAACGCGAATTCGAGGGCGCCGAAGACGACATCTTTATCGACGTTTTTTTCGCGCGCCAGCGCGTCAACCAATAATAAAACTTCGCGGCTCATGCTTTGCGTCCCTTAAAAACCACCTGCGGCACCAAGCGTGCCTTATCCACATCGGCGAGCGTAAACTCCAACATCGCCGGACCATCCTTACCTTCAAATTCCAACGACAAATTGTCGCCCACGGGTTCTTGCAAGATCCCCTGGAACGACTTCCGGTTGTTCGTACCCGGCATCGCCACGCGCAGCTTGACGATGATTTCATGGCCTGCGAAACGGACGAAGTCTTCCAGCTTGCGCACCGGACGATCGAGACCCGGGGAAGAAATCTCGAGACGCTCGTAAGGAACGTTTTCTACCGTCAACACATGCGATAACTGGTGACTGACCGTGGCACAGTCTTCGACCGTGATCGGACCTTTTTCAGCGGCATCGGCGGCGCTGAAATCAATAAAGACGCGCAGCAGCCCGCGCTCGGCACGTTCGACATCAACGAGCTCATAGCCCAGACCAGTGACTGTCTTTTCAATTAATCCCAACTGCTGCAAGAAATTCTCCAGAAAAAGGCCTGTTTTCGGCATCGCGGCCCTGAAACAGCGCCGGCGGCATGCAAAAAAACACGCACAAGTCATATATGGCGCCTTGCCGGCGCCATCACAAACGGTTCAACAAAAAAAAAATGGGCATCTGCCCATCTTCTTGTATTTCCCCAACCAGATGAAAGCACTCCCCACCAAACAACCCTGCGGAGAACTTTTATTAGGCTGCAGATTATAACCTCTTATTAACTTCGCCGCAATGCCGCACACAAGGAGCGGCCCGGCTTACAACAGTTACAAGAGCGCGCGCCCGCAGCAGATTAGCGGGCGTGCAAGAAGAAAACCCCTGAATTAACCTTTGCTGCGGCGGCGCGGCATGCCGTCCATGCCGCCACGCGGCTGGCCGCCGGAACGCGCCTGGCCGCCGGCGCCGCCGCCCGCATTGCGGCGCGGCCCCGTGTTGGCGAAGCCGAAGGCCGTTTGCAGCGGATCGGGCTGGCGCGGACCGCGCTGCGGCGCGCGGCCTTCGCCACCGGGACGGCCCTGGCCGGCCGCGCGCGGCGGACGACCCTGGCCTTGCGACACACCGTCGAACGATGCCGACGAGCGCGGCTGACCGCCCTGGAACGGACCTTGCGGCTGGCCGCGGCCAGGACCCCGGGCATCGCCAGGACGGCCGGCGCCGCCTGGACGGCCCTGGCCTTGCGGACGGGCAAACTGGCCTTGCGGCTGGCCACGGCGCGGCGCGACAGGGAACGGATCGGCGTTGCGGTTGCTCACATCGATGCGGTTGCCATTCGGCTCGTCATCGCGGCTGGCCTTGCGCGCTTCGCGGCCCTTGGCGGCGCCGGCGGCGCGCGGGTCGCCCGAAGGCGGCATTTTCTTTTCGATGCCGTAGGCGGCCAGCAGGTCGCGCACGGTGTTTTCATCCATCTCTTCCCAGCGGCCGCGCTTCAGACCGCTCGGCAGGGTCATGGCGCCGTAGCGGGTACGGATCAGGCGCGACACGGTCAGGCCGATGGCTTCGAACATGCGGCGCACTTCGCGGTTGCGGCCTTCGCCGATCACCACGCGATACCACTTGTTGATGCCTTCGCCGCCGCCATCGGCGATCTTCGAGAACTGCGCCATGCCGTCTTCCAGCTCGACGCCGGCCAGCAGCTTCTGGCGCATGCCCTCTTCCAGCTCGCCCAGGGTACGCACGGCGTACTCGCGGTCGATGCCGTAGCGCGGGTGCATCAGGCGGTTGGCCAGGTCACCGGAGGTGGTAAACAGCAGCAAGCCTTCCGTATTGAAGTCGAGGCGGCCGACGGCCAGCCACTTGCCCGCCTTCATGGTCGGCAGGCGGTCGAACACGGATGGACGGCCGTCCGGGTCGTTGTGGCTGACGATTTCGCCGGCCGGCTTGTGATAGACCAGCACGCGCGGCGGTTTCTTGCTCACGCGGCGCTGGATCAGCTTGCCGTTGATGCGCACGTGGTCGGTCGGCAGGATGCGCTGGCCGATGTGGGCCGGCTCGCCGTTGACGGACACGCGGCCCGAGATGATCAGGTCTTCCATGTCGCGGCGCGAACCGAGACCGGCTTCGGCCAGCACCTTGTGCAGCTTCGGCGCGTCGTCGTCGGACGTCAGGTCGCGGCGCACGGCCGCTTTCTGCACGCGGCCCGTGCCGCCGTCTTCGCTGTCGAACGCGTCGGAGGTAACGAACGAGAACACGGCGTCGGCATCGCTGACCTTGCCGGGCGCAGCCTGGCGGCCCTTGCCCTTCTTGCGGCTCTTGCCCGCATTCTTGCCGGCGCCCGGCACGTCGTTGCGCGGACCGCGCGGCGCGCGTGGCGCGGACACGAGGTTGCCTTCGGCATCGAATACGTCGGCGGCCGGCGCGGCAGCTTGTCCTGCGGCCGGCGCGGCATCGGCTGCCTGCGGCGCCTCGGCGCGCGGCGGCTGGCGCAGCGCGCGTTCGGCCTGCACGCCGCGCATCTGGCGCGGACCGCGCGTCGGGCGTGCTTCGGCCGGCTTGTCAGCGACAGCTTCCGGCGCAGCTTGCGCCTCGGCAACGGCGGCCTTGGCGGCGGCGCGGGCGCGCGGCGGACGAGGCGCAGGGGCGCTGGCAACTTCGGCAACCGCCTCGGCAGCCGCTTCGGCGGCATCGGCGACAGCCTTCAGGGCCGGCTTGGCGCGGGTTTTCTTGACGGCTGGCGCAGCTTCTACAGCAGAATCGGCAGCGGCGACGGGCGCGTCGGCGGCCACGTCGGCTTTCGTGCGGCGCTTCGGCTTGGCGGCGACAGCGTCGCCAGCAGTGCCTGCAGCCGCCGCGTCGGCTTCGATCTGGGCCTTGGTGCGGCGCTTGGGCTTGGCAACGATGGCTTCGTCGCTGGCGGTTACTGTCTCGGGTGTGTTCGGATTATTCATTGTTCGTTTCTTGGCTGTGCTGACCTGGCGCAGCGTCAACCGTTAGTTCTGGCGCAGGGTCGTGAGTGTAGGCTTCGTCCATGGGCGAAGCATCGGGGCCGGCATCAAGGCTTGCTGTCACATCTGTCACAGCCGTATTGCTACCTGCACCAAGCTGGGGGGCAAGCTCATTGCTTGCCTTGTCAAAATTTTCCTGCAGGGCCGCTTCCAGGGCTTCGAGCCCATTGCCCTGCATTTCGCTGATTTGCTGCAAAGGCGGCAGCTGGGACAGCGAATGCAAACCCAGGTCATCCAAAAATTGCTTGGTGGTGGCCAGCAAGGCCGGCCGTCCCACCACGTCGCGGTAGCCGATGGCATCGACCCAGCCGCGGTCTTCGAGCATCTTGATCGTCTGCGAATTGACGGCAACGCCGCGAATCTCCTCGATATCGCCGCGCGTCACCGGCTGGCGGTAGGCGATGATGGCCAGGGTTTCCAGGGTCGCCCGCGAATACTTGGGCGGCCGCTCGGGCGTCAGGCGATCCAGATACATCTTCATTTCCGGCCGGCTTTGAAAGCGCCAGCCCGAGGCGAGGCTGACGATCTCGATGCCGCGCCCCTCCCACTCATCGCGCAACTCTTCCAGCAGTTGCTTGATCGTGTCGGCGCCAACGCCGACGCCGCGCACGCGACCGTTCTCGTCCGCATCGACGAACAGCTTTTTCAGGCTGTGGATCGTCAGCGACTCACGAGCGCACAGCAACGCGGTTTCGAGGACTTTTTTAGCCTCAATTGTATTCATAGCAATTCTGTGCGGATGTGTGTTGCAATTCGTATGCAGAGAAAGAAATCAAAACGTTCATTTCAACGTAACGGATGGCAGACATCGGTGACGACGCCATGCTGGTGTTACAAGTTGAGGCTGTTTTTCCGACGCCTTGGCCGATGCGCGCAAAGCGGGACTGATGCGGATGCAGTGAAAGTCCTGCGATCCATGGTGCTGGCCTTAAATAACCAGCAATGAAACGATATCCGGAGCAGCTGCTTCTCCCGTGGCGGCGGACCAGCCAGACAGGTGAGCGACAGTCGTCGTTTCATCCAACGATGCCAATTGTACCTGATAAAAAGAGGAAAAGCGCAAAACCGGGCAAAACACGCGTTTTACCCGGTCCTGTAGCGACACATCGCCCTGCCTGCGCATCACAGGGAGGCGAGTTTCTCCGAGAGAATGGCCGATGCCCCCAGGAAAGCTGGGTATTGGGCCGTAATCACGAAAGTCGGCACTTGCGACACATAATTGGCAAAACGCCCCTTGCGCTCGAAGCGGGCGCGGAAACCGGAGCGGTCGAAGCGCTGGCCCAGGCGCGGCACGATGCCGCCGCCTATATAGATACCGCCCAGGGCGCCCAGGGTGACGGCGACGTTGCCCGCCACGGTGCCCAGCATGCAGCAGAACGCTTCGATGACGTCGTCGCACAGCGGGCATTCGCCGGCCAGCGCGCGGCGCGTGATTTCCGCCGCCGGCAAGGCTTCGGCCGGCACGCCCGCGCGGTCGGCCAGGGCGCGGTAGATCAGTTCCAGGCCATCGCCGGAAATCAGGCGCTCGGCCGAGACGTGTTCGTATTCGCGCCAGGCAAATTGCAGGATGCTCACTTCCGTTTCATTGAACGGCGCAAAGCTGACATGGCCGCCTTCGCTTTGCAGGGCGATCCAGCCGCCGTGCGACGGGATCAGGCCCGACACGCCCAGGCCCGTGCCCGCGCCGATCAGGCCGATGGCCGTGTTCGGACGGGCCGTGCCCGCGCCCACCTGGTGCTTTTGCTCGCTCGACAGCTGCGGCAAGGCGCGCGCCAGGGCCGTGAAATCGTTGACCACGTCCAGGGTCGTGAAGCCGCACTCTTCGCGCATGGCGCGGATCGAGAACGACCAGTGGTGGTTCGTCATGCTGAGGAAATCGCCGTCGACGGGGTTGGCGATGGCGATCATGGCATGGCGCACGGCTTGCCCGCCTGCGGCCGCCACGTGCGGCAGGGCCAGGTAGGCTTGCAGGGCGGCGGACAGGCTCGGGTAATCGGCACAGGGCAACACTTCCACCAGGGTGATGTGGCCGGCGGCCACTTCCAGGGCGAAACGGGCATTGGTGCCGCCCACGTCGGCCAGCAGGCGCGGTCCATCGGCGAAGGCGGAAGTCGGCAGTACGGGAGAAGACGAAGCGCTCATGATTTTAAATGATGAAGTGGGACGCATGGGACGCCAAGCTTAAAGGATGAATGCGCCCGGAGGCAAGCAAAGTTTGTAGTTTAAGTACATCAAAACAAGCCTTTATTGGTAGTTCCACTCCAAATGCAACAGGCAAGGCTAAAGTTGCTCACAAACAATGATTTATAGTAAGTACTTGCACTCAGCAGGCACGCGAGAAGCATGCTGCATAGCAGCAGGAATCGCCCGAAAAGAAGAGTATGCCGCAGTTTGCGCAAAGCCGCTTTGTAAGGGGCGGCACAGGCGTGGCGCTGCCGTCCCGATGGCACGGCGACGGTGTTTTCGTATTATTACTACCGGTTTTTTACTGATCAGGAAGGCAAGCCTTCGCCCAGCAGGCTGGCCGGCGAAGGCTGGTCCGAGCGGTAGGCGGCGTTCCATGCGTCAAGGCCGCCATGCAGGGGCTTGGCGCGGTGAAAGCCGTGCTGGTGCAGCAGCTTGGCCACCTGCGCGGCCGTGACGTCGTTGGGACAGCTGCAATACACGATGATGTGGCGGTCCTTGTCCATGGCGATCATGGCAGGCACCGGTTCCTTGCCATTGAAGAACAAGGCGCCCGGCACGGCCGGCTCCAGCGCCTGCGCCGTGGCGCTGCGCGCGTCGACCATCAGCGGTTCCTCGCCCAGCTCTATGAGTTCGAGCAATTCATCGATGCCGATGCGCTCGATCTGCAGGGCCTGGCGGAAGCGCCGGCGCTCCAGGTATTTATACAGCAGGAACAGGCCCAGCAAGGTGGCCAGCATCAGCAAGGCCGTGCTGCCCATGGTGCTGAGCAAGTCCAGCACCTGCTGCACGCTGGAATGGAAAATCACGCCGACGACGATGCCCGTGCCGCTCCACAGCAAGGCGCCCAGGCCCGCATACAGGAAGAACAGGCGCGGCGGCGTGCCCAGCGCGCCCGACATGGGCGCGGCCACGGTATTGAATCCCGGCACGAACTTGGAAACGATCAGGGCTTTCGGGCCCCAGCGCTTGAACTTGTCTTCCGTCTGGCTGACGCAGTAATCGGGCGACAGCGAGATGCGGCACAGCAGGCGCAGGATGCGCTTGCCGAAATGGCGGCCCGCGCGAAACCACGTAAAGTCGCTGATCAGGCAGGCGCCCAAGGCGGCGGCCAGCACCAGCCCCCCGTTCATGTCGCCATCGACGGCCAGCGCCCCCGCCACCACGAGGATGGGAAAGGCGGGAATCGGCAGGCCGAGCTGCTCCACCAGCACGATGCCGAAGACAATCAGGACACCGTAATGTTCGAGCAGGTAAATGAGGTTGGGCATGGCCGCTATCTTACCGTAAAAATGCCCCTACACCTGGACGCCCTTCGGTATGGCGCTCAGTAGGGTGCGCGTGTACGGATGCACGGGATTGCGGTACAGTTCGTCCGAATCGGCCAGCTCCACCACCTGTCCCTTGTGCATCACCATCACCTGGTCGGCGATGTATTTGACGACGGACAAATCGTGCGAGATGAAGATATACGACAATCCAAATTCATCCTGCAAGTCCTGCAACAGGTTCAGTACCTGCGCCTGCACCGACACGTCCAGCGCCGAGACGGACTCGTCGCAGACCAGAATTTCCGGCTGCATGGTCAGGCAGCGGGCAATGGCGATGCGCTGGCGTTGGCCGCCGGAAAACTCGTGCGGATAGCGGTGGAAAGCCTGTTCCGGCAAGCCGACTTTATCGAGCAGCCAGTAGGCCTTGGCGATGCGTTCCTTGTCATCGGCGCCGATTTTGTGGATGCGCATCGGTTCGAGCAAAATCTGCCCCACCGTAAAGCGGGGATTCAAGGAGGCGTACGGATTCTGGAAGATGATCTGGATGCGGCGCTTGTACGGCAAATACTCCTTGTCCGGCATGGCAATCAGGTCCTTGCCGTGGAACATGGCCGTGCCGCCCGTGGCCTGATGCAGGCGCAGCAGGGTCAGGCCCACCGTCGTCTTGCCGGAACCGGATTCGCCCACCACGCCCAGCGTTTTTCCGCGTGGCAAGGTAAACGATACATCCTTGACGGCCTGGAATTCGCGCTTGCCGAACAGGCCCTCGCGCGTATAAAAGCTTTTACTGAGGTTGTTGACCACCAGCACGGGTTCGTCGCCCGGCGTGTAGCCGCGCGTGCGCTGTTTCATTTCGATACCGGGGCCCGCCTTGCCGTCCATGTAATCAGCGATCACCGGCAGGCGCCACGGGCGCTCGTCCAGCGAAGGGCGACAATGTAGCAATGCTTTGGTATACGGGTCTTGGGGGCTGTCGAACACTTGCCGCACCTCGCCCGTCTCGCGCACTTCGCCGTGGCGCATGACGATCACCTGGTCGGCGATCTCGCCCACCAGGCCCAGGTCGTGGGTAATGAAGAGCACGGACATCTGGTGCTTCTTTTGCAGCGCCGCGATCAGGTCCATGATCTGCTTCTGGATCGTCACGTCCAGCGCCGTCGTCGGTTCGTCCGCGATCAGCAGCTTCGGTTCGCAGGCAATCGCCATGGCGATCATCACGCGCTGCTGCTGGCCGCCCGACATCTGGCTCGGGTAGGCGTCGATCTTGGTGGCGGGGTCGGGTATGCCCACCTCTTCCAGCAGCGCCAAGGTGCGCGCGCGCGCCTGCTTGCGGTTCATGCCCATGTGCTGGCGCAAGACTTCGGCGATCTGGAAGCCGACGGTAAACACGGGATTCAGCGACGACATCGGCTCCTGGAAGATCATCGAGATATCCTTGCCGCACATGGTGCGCCGCTCGGCGATCGACAATTTGAGTAAATCTCGCCCGCCAAAATGGATGCTCGATTGCTTGTCGATGATGGTGTTATCCGGAGGCAACAAGCCCATCACGGCCAGCGAGCTGACGGACTTGCCGCTGCCCGACTCGCCCACCAGGGCGACGGTGCTGTTGCGCGGCACGTTGAACGAGATGCCCTTGACGGCTTCGAACGTGGTCTTCTTGTCCAGGCGGAAGGTGACGCGCAGGTCGCGCACTTCCAACAGGTTATTCTGGTCCATGAGCAACTCCTATTTCACTTTGGGGTCGAGCGCATCGCGCAAGGCATCGGTAAACAGCGAGAACGCCGTCACCAGCACGGCCATCGCCGTGGCGGCGGCCGTCAGCTGCCACCATTTGCCCAGGATCAGTTCATTTTGTGCCTCGTTGAGCATGCTTCCCCACGAAACGGTGCCCACCGGCACGCCAAAGCCGAGGAAACTCAGGATCACTTCCGCCTTGATGAAGCCCACGACCAGAATCGACATTTGCACCAAAGCAACGTGACTGACGTTCGGGAAGATGTGCGAAAACATCTTGCGCCAGTGCGAGGCGCCGATGGCGTCGGCCGCCATCACGTATTCGCGCGCCTTGTGCTTGATGTATTCGGCGCGGATCAGGCGGTACGGCCCCGTCCAGCCCGTCAAGCCGAGGATCAGCACGATGGTCAGCACGCCCTTCTGCTGCAGCACGGCCGCGACCGTCAAGATCATCAGAATCGATGGAATTGAGGTAAAAATGCTGTAGAACCAGTTAAAAAAGTCATCGACGATGCCGCCGAAGTAGCCGGACACGGCGCCGAACAAGGTGCCCAGCACGACGGCCAGCAAGGCCGCCACCAGGCCGACGACGATCGACGTTTCGCCGCCCTTGATGGTTTTCTGCACAATGTCGTGGCCCCACTTGTCGGCGCCGAACGGCAAGGTCGCCGCCTTGTGCGCGATCAGCTTCTTCGTCTTGCCCATGCCGGCGCGCAAGGCCGTCAAGTGCTCGGCCAGCGGGTCGGTGACGCCGTACATCTCCACGCCGGCAGAGGGGTTGCTGCCCATCTGCGCGCGCAGTTCCGCAATATCGTCGGCCAGCGGGTCGAGCACGTTGACCGGTGTCGGCGCGCTGCGCTCGTCGGACTGGGGAATGGCGCCGTCGACTGGCGCGTCGTTGTCGGCGCCGACAAAGGTGGGCGGCGCATAGCTGACGGCCACTTCGTCTTCCCAGTTCGCCGCCACCAGGCCGCTGGCCGAGGCCAGCACCAGCAGGAAAAAGGCGCCGACCACGGCCAGCGATACCATTGCAATCTTGTCGCCGCGCAAACGGCGCCACGCCAGGGCCCACAGGCCGGGCGATGTATGAGGTTTCGACATCGTCTCTTTCTACTTCAGTTGTACGCGAGGATCGACCGCCTGGTACAGCAGGTCGGTGAGCAGGTTGAAGAGCATGGTAGCGGCGGCAACATACACGGTGATCGCCTTGATCACCGGAAAGTCGCTGCGCTCGACGGCCAGGATCACTTCACGCCCGATGCCGGGGATGCCGAAGAAGCGCTCGAGCAGGAAAGCGCCGATCAGCAAGGCCGGCAAGTTCGACATCACATAGGTAATGATGGGAATGGCGGCATTGCGCAGCACGTGCACCCACATGATGCGGCCTTCCTTCAAGCCCTTGGCGCGCGCCGTGCGCACGTAATCCTGGTTGGCCTCGTCCAGCACGAAGGTGCGGAACAGGCGCAGGGTCGGCGCGATCGACACGGCCAGGCCGATCAGAATCGGCAGGGTCGAATAGCGCAAGAGGTTTTCCCAGAAGCTGTCGCCCCAGCCCTGCACGGGGAACAGGCCCAGCTTGTAGGCGAAGCCGTACTGGAAAACGATAATGTAGACGAGGATGGAAATCGACATGCCCACCGTGCAGGCGATCATCACCATGCGGTCCGTCAGCGAGCCGCGGACAAACGCGATGGCCAGCGCCAGCGCCACGCCGAAAAACGTTTCGAGCACGGTCAGCGGGATCAAGACCATCATCGACGGGCCCAGGCGCGAGGTGATGATGTGCGACACGGTTTCGCCCGTGGCCCAGCTTTGACCGAAATCAAAGGTGACGATCTGCTTGATGAAGATCCACAGCTGTACATAGTATGGCTGGTCGACGCCGAGCTGGCGGCGGATGTTGGCGATGCTTTCCGCACTGGACATCTTGCCGGCCAGGATGTAGGCGGGGTCGCCGCCCACCCAGTTAAACAAGATAAAGACCAGCAGGACCACGCCCAGCATGGTGGGCAGCATCTGCCACAGGCGGCGCAGGATATAAGCAAACATAATGATTCCTTGTTGTTATAAGCTGCGCTTATTTGGCGGCTGGCGCAGGAACTGGTGCGCCATTGCTGTCGATATCCATATACGCCCATTCCTGGAACAGGATAGGGTGTTTCTTGTAGCCCAGCACCGACTTTTGCGCCAGCATGTTGCGGTAGCGCGCATAGCCGATCAGGGCGCCCGCATTGACTTCCAGGCGGCGCGCCATCTTGTGGAACAGCTCGTCGCGCTCGGGGCTGGCCGGCATGGCCTGGCTGGCCGCGTACCATTTGTCGTACTCGGGGTCCTGGTAGCAGCCGTTGTTGTTCTGGTGCGTGTTCGGGCCATAGAACAGCTGCATGAAGTTGTCGCCGTCCGGATAGTCGGCCAGCCACGGCGCCGTGCGCGTCTGCATCTTGCACTGCTTTTCCGTCTTCAAAATGTCGGAAAAGATCATGCGGTCGTTTTCCATGCGGATGCCCAGCGAGTTGTACGTCTTGCGCCACATTTCCGCCTGCAGCACGCCGTTGGCTTCGTTGCGCGAAGCGTAGCGGATCAGCAGCGGCTTGCCGTCCGGCAAGGTACGCCAGCCGTCGGCGCCCTTCTTGTAGCCGAACTTGTCCAGCAATTTGTTTGCCAGCACGGGATCGTATTGCAGCAGGGATTTATAGTGCGGGTCATAGCCGACGACACCAGGCGGTATCGGATAGTCGAGGCGCTTGGCCTGGCCATTCCAGATGATGCGGATTTCCTCGTCGATATTGTGCGCCATGGCAATGGCGCGGCGCAGGGCGATCTTTTCCTTGCTGAAGCCGCCCAGGGTCGGATCTTCCATGTTCCAGTAGTAATAGCTGATTTCCGGGTCCAGCAAGCGCGACAGTTGCACGCCCTTCTCCGCCAGCTCGGGCCGCAGTTTGCCGTTCAGCAATGCCTTCGGCGCCAGCGGGCCGTCGAGCCAGAACACGTCCGTGCCGCCGCTCTGGAAGGACAGCCAGCGCGACTGGTCTTCGATCATCACGGAAATTTCGATGCGGTCGATGGCGGGAATGCGCTTGCCCTGCATCTGGCGCACGATGCGCTGGTCGTCCGGGTCGTCGCCGGCCATGAAGTTCCACGTTTCCGGCAAGTGCTGCGGGTTGCGGTTGAGGACGATGCGGTTGCCGCGCGTCCATTCACCGAGCGTGTAGTAGCCGGTGCCGACGGGATTCGAGCCCACTTCGCCCTTCACGTCGCCGTATTTGTCCACCACTTCGCGCGCCACGGCGGCCGTCGGCACGTAGGCGAGGATCATGGGGAAATTGAAATCGGTCTTGGTCAGCGTGATGCGCAGGGTGTAGGGGTCGAGGATTTCCAGGCCGGCCACCTTCTTGCCGTAATCGAGCTTGTTCGACTTGGCCGCCTCCTTGGCCACCTCGTCCAGGCCCACCACCTTGCCTTCGAACAGCCAGCTGTGCGGCGACGCCAGGCGCGGGTCGAACAGCCGCTTCCACGAATACACGTAGTCGGCCATCGTCAGTTCGCGGCGCTTGCCGCCAAACGCGGCGTCGGGCGTGTACAGGATGCCTTTTTTCAGGCGGATGGTGTAGGTCTTGCCGTCGGCGGACACTTCCGGCATGGCGGCCGCCGCGCCGGGCACCACCTTCACGGGGCGCGCCAGGTAGTCATAGGTGTACAGGGTGTCGAAGACGGCCTGCGTGATGTGGTTCGAATACAGGTCGCGCGCGGTGGCCGGGTCAAAACCCGTCTCGGCGGCCGGCAGGATATAGCGCAAGGTTTTGACCGGCGCGGCCGCGGGGCCAGCGTCAACGGCAGTGGCGGCCAGCGGCAGGGCGGCCAGGCAGGCGAGCAGCGCCACGCGCCGCATCCATGGTGACTTCATGTAATACCCTTCATCTCGATTATCCGTCGCACCGTATTGGTGCGCTTGTACTGGCTTCCTCCTGGGGTACAGGAGTCCACCGCCAAAACCAGTCCATCCTCGCAAGATCTATGCCTTGTTAGCAGCCAGCCGCGCCTGTGCTTTGACGTGCTGGAAAACGCGTAACGATAACGCATATTTTGCATGCCGGGCGAAAAGCCGCGGCACTTCTGGCGTGCGCAGCAACAAGCACCCGCGCCACCTGAGAAATTTTCCGCACCGCAACATAGCGGCGCCGATGCCACGCAAAAGCGCATTGGTAGAAACCCTTACGTCCACGAATGAGCGCATTTTTTAGCGGCGGGAGGAAAACGCATAGCGCAGCGCAACATTGAAATAATTACCAATATGAAAACATCGCAACATTATAAAAAACACTGTTGTTTCCATGCTGAAAGTCCAGATGTGCGCGTTGACAAGGCTTCTCGGCAAATGATCTTATCGGTTGCGGCCACACAAAATGTGCCGGAGTACCCACAGCGATTGCCGACGCAGCAATCTTATTCAGACTAGCGACGTTGTGCCTTAAAACGGCCAACCTGGCTTTTTTCGGAGTTTCGAGAATGATGATGGAAACAGTTATATCCCGCTCCGTACGCCTGATTTTTTCGGGTAGCGTAGCAGCGCTCAGCCTTGGCATGATGGCTGCGCCGGCAATGGCGCAGGACGCCAATGTGCAGCGCGTGGAAATTACAGGATCGAGCATCAAACGGGCCACGGCCGAGACCGCATCGCCGGTACAGCTCATCACCCGGGACGACCTGATGAAATCGGGCAAGGCCACCGTCGCCGAATACCTGCAAACCCTCACCGCGGATGGCGCCGGCTCCCTGCCGACGGGCTTCGGCAACGGTTTTGCCGCCGGTTCGACCGCCATCTCGCTGCGCGGCCTGGGCGCCACCTCGACCCTGGTCTTGCTCAATGGCCGCCGCATGGCGCCGTTCGCGCGCGCCGATGACGGCCAGAAGAGCTTTACCGACCTGTCCACCGTGCCGATGCAGATCGTCGAGCGCATCGAAATCCTCAAGGACGGCGCTTCGTCGACCTACGGCGCGGACGCCATCGCCGGCGTCGTCAACATCATCCTGCGCAAAGACTTCGAAGGCCTGACCCTGAAAGCCGACACGGGCATGTCCGGCGACCGCGACGCCAAACAGCACCGCGCCTCGCTGACCTTCGGCAAGGGCAACCTGGATACGGACAAATTCAACGTCGTCGTCAATGCCGAGTACAGCAAATCGGACATGCTGATGAACAGTGACCGCGCCGGCCGCAAATGGATAGGCAAGGCCGACCTGCGTCCGTACGGCTATGCGATCAACACCCAGTTCGCCGGCGGCTACATCAACAGCAACAACGACGCCAATCCCTCGCCGACGGGCCTGATCCGCGACCCCGTCACCAACAACTATGTGTCCCTGCCCGGCTGCTCCAACTTGTCCGTGTCTTCACCGCAAGATCCGAAAGGCGGCTGCCTGTGGCACCATGACCAGTTCCGCTCGATGCAGCCGAAGATCGAATCGGTCAACCTGTACACGCGCGGCACCTGGCAAGTCAATGCCGATACCCAGGTGTATGCGGAAGCGGGCTACTCGAAACGCGATACGGCCTTCACCATGATCCCGCCATCGGTCACGCCCACCGTCGCCTTCCCGCCGAACGCCGGCAACAAGGCGGGCGTCATCAACTACGCCAGCGGCACCGGCACCAGCATCGTGCTGGCGGCCAACCATCCGCAAAATCCCTATGGCGTGCCGGTGCGCGTGCGCTACCAGGCTTTCGACGTCGGCCCCAGCACGCGCCAGGCCAACAACGAGTTCAACCGCATCGTGCTCGGCGTCAAGGGCAATGCCATGGGCTGGGACTACGATGCCGGCTACACGCATTCGGAATCGAAACTGCACCTCGATTACAGCAACATGCTGAACATGGCCGTCGTCAGGGATGCCCTGGGCGATTCCAGCCCACAGAGCAAATATTTCCCCTACTACATCGGTGCACAGGCAAGCAAGAATCCCGCCTCGCTGTACGCGGCCATGGTCACGAACGCCACTTCCGATTCGACGACCAAACTCGACATTATCGACGTCAAGGCGACGCGCGAGCTGATGCAGTTGCCAGGCGGCGCCCTGGGCCTGGCCGTGGGCGCGGAACACCGTCGCGACAAGCTCGACAATCCTTCGCTGTCGGGCACGCAAGACGGCTCCATCAACGCCAGTTACGTGGCGGCCAAGGGCGACAGCAAGGTCTCGGCCGTGTTCCTGGAAGTGCTGGCGCCCGTCATCAAGACGGTGGAACTGTCGGGCGCCCTGCGTTACGACAAATACGACCGTTTCTCGTCGACCACGCCGAAACTGGGCGCCAAATGGACGCCGCTGAAAACCTTCGCCGTGCGCGGCACGTACTCGGAAGGCTTCCGCGCGCCGGGCCCGGCCGAAAGCAATGCCGATTCGCAATCAACGGGCACCTCGACCGTGACCGACCCCGTGCGCTGCCCGGGCGGCACCCGTTTGCCGGGCGCCAATGCCAGCGACTGCGAACTGCAGGTGGCGGCCGTCAAGGTCGGCGACCCGAGCCTCAAGCCGGAAAAGTCCAAGGGCTACACCCTGGGCATCGTGTGGGATCCGTTCAACGATACCAGCCTGTCGCTCGATGGCTGGAAGATCAAGCGCGAAAACGAGATCAATCCGCTGCCGTACAACGAAGCGGCCGCCCTGCCGACGGCCATCCGTTCCGACAACAACCTGACCATCAATGGCGTGGTGGTGCCGAACACGGGCACCTTGCTGATCACCAAGGCGCCGTACCGCAACTCCAGCTACACGGAGATCAAGGGTATCGACCTGGACGTCAAGCAGCGCGTGCGCCTGGGCGAATACGGCCGCGCCACGTTCGGCCTGACGTGGACGCATATCGCCTCGTGGGTGCGCGCCGAATCGGCCGCCGTGCGCTACCAGTTCGCCGGCACGCACGGCAATTGCGATACGTCAAACTGCGCCGGCACGCCGAAGGACAAGATCAATCTGACCGGCTCGTGGGACCTGGGCAACTGGAACGTCAGCGGCGTTGTGAACTACCGTTCGGACATGAAAAATATCAAGTTTGAGGGCGACCCGTGCGCCTCCAAGCTGGCCAACGGCACGCCGGCGCCGAACGGCTGCAAGCTGGCCTCGTTCACCACGCTCGACCTGTCGACCCGCTGGAACGTCAGCAAGCAGCTGCAGCTGTTTGCCTCGATCAACAACGTGACCGACAAGATCGCGCCGCTCGACCCCCTGACCTACGGCGGCATGAGCTACAACCCGATGGACGCCAGCGGCGCCATCGGCCGCTACTTCAAACTGGGCGCCAGCTACAAGTTCTTCTAAGCCGACACCCGCATCCTGACGCCAGGCGGTGAGCAATCACCGCCTTTTTTTTCGTCGGCGACTGTGGCCCAACGTCGCTCATCCGCACGTCTATTGCGCCAGCGCAAACCTGACCTCCCGCCCGCCTGTAAAACTCCCTTGCAGGCCATTTGGCCGTGACCACGCCACAGGAGTGTCAGATGACGCACACCCGCAGTCCCTCCCCTACCTTGCGCCTGCTGTGCGCAGCCCTGCTCGGCGCGTATGGCCATGCGGCCATGGCGCAGGATACCGGCGCCGCCGGCGCGCCGCCCGCCATGCAGCGGGTCGAAGTCACCGGTTCCTCCATCAAGCGCCTCGTGTCGGAAACGGCCACGCCGCTGTCCGTCTTCAAGGCCGAAGATTTTGCCAAACAGGGCCTGACGACGGCCCAGGAAGTACTCAGCAAGATACCCGCGAATGCCTCCAGCATGGGCAGCGGCAATGCCGTCGGCGGCAACACCAGCGGCTTGCCCACGGGCGGCCAGGCCAGCGCCGACCTGCGCGGCCTGGGCGGTGACAAGACCCTGGTGCTGCTCAATGGCCGGCGCATCGCCAACCACCCGTATGACGGCGCCAGCGTCGACCTGAACATCATCCCCATCGCCGCCCTGGAGCGCGTCGAAGTGCTGCGCGACGGCGCCTCGGCCATCTACGGCACGGACGCCATCGGCGGCGTCATCAACTTCATCACCAAGCGCTCCGTCAACGTCACGAACATCACGGCCGAAGTCATCGCTCCCCAGCACAAGGGCGCGGGCGAGCACCGCCTCAACCTGTCGACGGGCTTCGGCAAGCTCGACGCGGATGGCTACAATCTGTTCGGCGTGCTCGACTACCACAAGCAAAATATGCTGACTTCGCAAGACCGCGACTTCTCGGCAACCGGCATCATCCCCTCGCGCGGCCTGTCCATTACCAGCGGCACTACCTTCCCTGGCAACTATTTTGATGCGGCAGCCAACGGCGGCAAGGGCCTGGCCGGCAATCCGTATGCGGCCAGCGGCTGCCTGCCGCCGCTGTCGGTGCCGGCCGTGCCGGCGAACGGCACCTGCCGCCAGGACTACACGCGGCAGATCGACGACTTGCCGGCGCAGGAGCAAGTCGCCTTCTTCGGCAAGGGCGCTTTCAAACTGGGCGGCGGCCACCTGGCCACCGTGGAATACCTGCATTCGGAAAACAAGGTCAAGGCACGCACGGCGCCGCCGCCGCAAACGGGATTGATCTTGCCCAATACCAGCAAATACTATCCGGGCAATGCGGGCGGCGTGCCGGCCCAGCCGGGGCTGTCGGGGCAGCCCCTGAGCGTCAACTGGCGCCCCGTGGAGGCGGGCCAGCGACAGATCGATTCCGACGGCAAGGCCGACCGCCAGGTGCTGGCGCTGGAGGGGGAGCTGGCGGGCTGGGATTACAAGACTGGGCTGAGTCATGCCATCAGCAAATCGTCGGAAAAATTTACCAACGGTTACGTGCAGGACGCCTCGTTTGCCGCCGGCGTGCTCAACGGCGTCCTGAACCCGTTTGGCGAGCAGGATGCGGCCGGCAAGACCTACCTGGCCAGCACGGCGCTGCGCGGCGAAGTCCAGAACGCCAGGGTCACCACCACGGGTTTCGACGTCAAGGGCAGCCGCGACCTGACGCAGCTGGCCGGCGGCCCGCTGGCCATCGCCGTGGGCGGCGAAGTACGGCGCGAAAAGGCCGACTTCAACGTGAACCGCGACATCGCCGGCCAGGCTGCCAGTTCCGGCCTGTCCGGTTCGCTCTCGAAGAGCGGCGGGCGCACGATCCAGGCCGTCTTCGGCGAAGTCAACTTGCCGCTGATCAAGGACCTGGAAGTGCAGCTGGCGGCCCGCTTCGACCATTACAGCGACGTGGGCAGCACCACCAATCCGAAGCTGGCCCTGCGCTACCAGGCCAGCAGCGCGCTGGTGCTGCGCGGCTCGGCCAGCACGGGCTTCCGCGCCCCGACCCTGTTTGAAAAGAACGCGCCGCCATCGAAGAATGATACCAACGATACCTACAACGACCCCATCCTGTGCCCGGGCGGCGTGCCCCAGCCGGGCGCCAATCCCCTGCGCGACTGCGACCTGCAGCAGTTCAAGCTGCAAGGCGGCAACGAGAAGCTGAAACCGGAAAAATCCACCACGTTTGCCGTGGGCGTGGTGCTCGAACCGGTCAAGGAAGTCACCGTCGCCATCGACTACTGGAACATCCATTTGAAGGACAAGATTTCTTCCCTGCCCGAACAATCGATCTACGGCAACTACGAGAAATACAAGGCCTTGTTCCTGCGCAATCCCGACGGTTCGCCATTCGCCATTCTCGACATGAACGACAACATCGGCGAAGTGAAGACGGACGGCATCGACGTCAGCCTGAATGCCCGCCTGGGACGCGGCGCCTACGGCGACTTCAGCGTGTCGGCGGACGGCACCTGGACCCACAAGTACGACTACCAGAACGAGCGCGACGGCCCGTTCATCGCCAACGTGGGCCGCTATGCGGACAACAATCCCGTGTTCCGCTGGAAGCATACGGCCGCGCTGAACTGGCGCATGGGCAACTGGGGCGCCACCGTGTCGCAATCGTTCAAGTCCGGCTATACGGACCAGAACAATGTTGCTGACCAATACAAGCACGATGTGCCGTCATACAGCCTGCTCAATGTGTCGGGCAGCTACGCATGGAAGGGCCTGCTGCTGACGGCCGGCGTGAAGAACCTGCTGGACAAGGAACCGCCGTTCTCGAACCAGGGCACCTTGTTCCAGAAAGGCTATGACCCACGCTACACGGACCCGGTCGGGCGCGCCTGGTACTTGCGCGGCAGCTATACGTTTTAAGGGGGGTTTTCAGATCACTAGATAAAACAGGCAGCGCTGGCAACAGCGTGCCAGCAACAGAAGAGCGGCGCCATCAGCGATGATGTGCGCCGTTTTATTTTACGCATCTGAGCACGGCTGACAAGGGTCCACGATATTTTATTCCTGAAGCAATGCAAAAAAAATAGCAATATGTTGCATTTCGTCCAAAAAGTCTGCACGAAATTGACAATCTGAATCATGAATGTTTTGATGAGGGCCCGGAAAATTTACAGAATTTTCATTGGTGGATTTTCAAAAAGGCAAATAAATTGTTGGTAAGCAACAAGTTATTTCAAAATAATTGCCGCCTTTATCACAATAACAAGGAATTTCAGATGATGATAGAAAATGTAATATCGCGGTCGCTGCGCCTGATGTTTGCTGGCAGTTTGGCCCTGGGCATGCACGCCGCGTACGCACAAGAAACAACAGATGGCACCATGCAGCGCGTGGAAGTCACGGGTTCGAGCATCAAGCGCCTGGCATCGGAGACAGCGCTGCCGATCACCTCGATCAAGGCTGACGATTTCGCCAAGCAAGGCTTGACGACGGCGCAGGAAGTCCTGTCCACCATTTCCATGAATCAGAGCTCGCAAAGCAGCTCGCAATCGGTCGGTTCGGGAACGGGCGGCCAGTCCGTCGCCGACCTGCGCGGCATCGGCGGCGACAAGACCCTGGTCCTGCTGAACGGCCGCCGTATCGCCAGCCACCCGTTCAACGGTTCGTCCGTCGACCTGAACATCATCCCAATTTCTGCCCTGGAACGTGTCGAAGTGCTGCGTGACGGCGCCTCCGCGATCTACGGCACGGACGCCATCGGCGGCGTGATCAACTTCATCACCAAGCGTTCCGTCAAAGGCGGTTCCGTCACGGTCGAACATTACGAGCCACAGAAAGCGGGCGGCGGCGACGAGTCGCGCCTGAACCTGTCCGGCGGCTATGGCGACCTGAACAAAGATGGCTTCAACGTCTTCGGCGTTGTCGACGTGCATCGCCAGTCGGCGCTGAGCACGGCCGACCGTTCCTTCTCGAAGAGCGGCTACATCCCGAGCAAGGGCGTGGATAACCTGAGCGGCACCACCTTCCCGGCCAACTTCTACGATACGGGCAATGGCCTGATCGGCAACCCGGCCTTCGCCGGCGGTTGCGTGGGCGAGAACCTGTACAAGAATACCTCGGGCAAGAGCACGTGCGCCATGGATGTCACGCCATTCATCCAGGCCATTCCGAAAACCCAGCAGGAATCCTTCCTGGGCAAAGCCAGCTTCAAGCTGAACCAGGATCACCTGGCCACCATCGAATACCTGCACTCGCGCAGCACCAACGAAGCACGCATCTCGCCGCCGCCGATGTCGAACATCGGCATCCTCATGTCGTCGAGCTCGCCTTACTACCCAGGCGGCAGCGGCGGCGTGCCGGCCGTGGCAGGCCTGTCGGGCGAGCCGCTGGACATCAGCTGGCGTCCAGTGGCGTCGGGCCAGCGCAGCGGCTTCGACACCAGCACCTCGGACCGCCTGGTACTGGCTTCCGAAGGCGTTCTGGGCGCATGGGACTACAACGTCGGCCTGAGCTACTCCGTCAGCAAGGCCACCAGCGCCTTCACGGGCGGCTACCTGAATGACCAGCGCATCATCGACGGCATTGGCAATGGCATCCTGAACCCGTTCGGCGAACAGAGCACCGCCGGCGCGGCATACCTGAAGGATTCCGTCCTGAAAGGCGAGTACCTGAGCGCGAAGATGACCAGTACCGCGGTCGACGCGAAGATCAGCCGCGAGCTGTTCAACTTGCCGGCTGGCGCCGTCGGTTTCGCCGTCGGTACGGAATTCCGCAACGACAAGGCGGAATACAACGTGAACCGCGACCTGGCCGGCCAGGCATCGAGCTCCGGCTACGCCGAAGCGCAGAACCAGTCGGGCAGCCGCAACATCTCCGCCATCTTCTCGGAACTGAGCATTCCTGTCGTGAAAGACCTGGAACTGTCGCTGGCAGCCCGTTATGACCACTACAACGACGTCGGCGGCAGCTTCAACCCGAAAGTCGGCGTACGCTGGCAGCCAACGAGCCAGGTGCTGCTGCGCAGCTCCTACAACACAGGTTTCCGCGCGCCAACGCTGTATGATCTGCATGGTCCGCAAACCAAGACCTTCACGGCCAACAAGTACGACGATCCACGCCTGTGCCCAGGCGGCGTACCAATTCCTGGCGCCAACAGCAACGTGGCCTGCGGCGCGCAGCAATACATCCGTTCGGGCGGCAATCCGGACGTCGGCCCGGAAAAATCGAAAACCTTCAGCGCCGGTATCGTCATCGAGCCAACCAAATCGCTGACCGTCTCGCTCGATTACTTCCAGATCAAGCTGCGCGACAAGATCGGCACCGTGGCCGAACAGACCCTGTTCGACAACTATGCCAAGTATCAAAGCAACTTCATCTACACCGCTGACGGCAAGCTCGATTACGTGCTCGCCACCCTGGGCAACCTGGGCGAAATGCACACCTCGGGCATCGACCTGGGCCTGAACTGGAAATTGCCACGCAGCCAGTATGGCAACTTCACGTTCAACTTCGATGGCACCTGGGTGCAGAAGTATGAGTACCAGAACGAACGCGGCGGCGAATTCTTGCAAAACGTGGGCGTGTATGGCGACAAGGCACCAGTATTCCGCTGGAGACATAATGCATCGCTGCAATGGAATCTGGACAAATGGAACGCCACGCTGTCGAACAAGTACATGAGCGGCTACCGCGACCAGAACTATGTCGATCCGCAATTCGAGCAAAGCGTCAAGGCTTACTCGGTATGGTCGCTGTCGGGCGCGTACTCGGGCTTCAAGAACACCGAAGTCACCGTGGGCGTGAAAAACCTGCTGAACGAAGATCCACCGTTCAGTAACCAGATCGGCACCTTCCAGTCTGGCTACGATCCGCGCTACGCCGATCCGCTGGGCCGTACTTTCTACGTGCGCGCCACGTACAAGTTCTAAGCCCGATAGGCGCTGAAAACTGAAAAGCCCGGAAAGCTTAGCTTTCCGGGCTTTTTTTCATGCTGCGCGCCACCCTATTCCGCGTCGCCCTGCAAGCGGCGCTGCTTCACGGCCGCCGCCAGGTTTTCCAGCACGGCCACGCTGGCGCTCCAGTCGATGCAGCCGTCCGTGACGGATTGGCCATAGATCAATTCCTTGCCCGGGATCAAATCCTGGCGCCCTGCCACCAGGTGCGACTCCACCATCACGCCAACGATGCGGCCATCGCCGCCCGCCACCTGGCTGGCGATGTCGGCGCACACGGGGATCTGGTTTTCCGGTTTTTTCGAGCTGTTCGCGTGCGAGGCGTCGATCATCAGGCGCGCCGCCAGGCCCTGCGCCGCGATGGCCTTGCAGGCCTCGTCCACGCTGGCCGCGTCATAGTTCGGCGTTTTGCCGCCGCGCAAGATGATATGGCAATCCTCGTTGCCGTTGGTCGACACGATGGCCGAGTGGCCGCCCTTCGTGACGGAGAGGAAATGGTGCGGCTGCGAAGCGGCCTTGATGGCTTCCACGGCAATTTTGACATTGCCATCCGTGCCATTCTTGAAGCCGACCGGGCACGACAGTCCCGATGCCAGCTCGCGGTGCACCTGCGATTCCGTCGTGCGCGCGCCGATGGCGCCCCAGCTGATCAGGTCGGCGATGTATTGCGGGCTGATCACGTCGAGGAACTCGGTGCCGGCCGGCAAGCCCAGCTCATTGATATCGCGCAACAGTTCGCGCGCCATGCGCAAGCCGTCGTTGATGCGGAAGCTGTTGTCCATGTACGGATCGTTGATCAGGCCCTTCCAGCCCACCGTGGTGCGCGGCTTCTCGAAGTAGACGCGCATGACGATTTCCAGTTCGCCCGCAAAACGCGCGCGTTCCTTGACCAGCAGGCGCGCATATTCCATGGCCGCCTTGGTGTCGTGGATCGAGCAAGGCCCGATCACCACCATCAGGCGGTCATCCTGGCCGTGCAGGATGCGATGCAGGGCGATACGGGCGCTGGCGGCGGTCTGTTCGGCTTGCTCCGAGCAGGCAAATTCGCGGATCAGGTGGGACGGCGGAGTCAATTCCTTCATTTCGCGAATACGCAAATCATCTGTGCGGGGCATCATTTTCTCCAAAATTTAAGGAAGGGTAAAACATCTGGGTAAAAAAAAACCGCCATCAGTGGCGGTTTTTCAGAATTTGCTGGGATCTCGTTTTGCTGCTACGTGAACCGACCGCTACTCCACCGCCTTTGGGTTGGAATTGCTAAAGTAAAAATACGCGGTAAAAAAGTGGCGAGCGAACATGCGATTCATCCGTAAGTGATGAACGACTATAAACCTAAATTGCAAGGGTTGGCAAGCATATTTGTCGGCAAAGCCGCATGCCGCTGCCGTTTTACACTGCAAAGTGGGGGAAAAAGCATAAAAAGTTGCGCGCCGTTTATCCCGCAAGCGTGCGCCAGCGCTGTGTCCGTCGTGGCGCACGCGCCACGCAAGCCCCTTTGCGGCGGCGGCAAGCGACACACTACTGATCAAGATCTAATCCCGGGCAGACCGGACGGACAAGACTCAAGAGTGCATCGACGACCTTTGTGTGCTTGACCTTTCCGGAGAACAACATGACCCCTAGACCTTCCTTACACCCCGCCGCCTTTGCGCCGCCACGCCTGGGCCTGGCCCTGGCGGGCGCACTGCTGAGCCTGCCCGTGCTGGCGCAGGACGCCGCCCCGATTGCCCGCGTGGAAATCACCGGCTCCAACATCCGCCGCGCGCAGGCGGAAACGGCATCGGCCGTGCAAACCCTGAACGCGGCCGACATTGAAAAATCGGGCAAGTCCAGCGTGGCCGAACTGCTGCAGACCCTGGCCGTCGACAACCAGGGCTCCGTCCCCACCACCTTCGGCAACGGCTTTGCCGCCGGTGCTTCCGGCGTGTCGCTGCGCGGCTTGGGCACGGCCTCGACCCTGGTGCTGCTCAATGGCCGCCGCGTGGCGCCGTACGGCCTGGCCGACGACGGCCAGAAGGTGTTCGCCGACCTGAACATCATTCCCCTGGAAGCGGTGGAACGGGTGGAAATCCTCAAGGATGGCGCCTCGGCCATCTACGGCTCGGACGCCATCGCCGGCGTGGTCAACGTGATCCTGCGGCGCGACTACCAGGGCACGGCCATCAAGGGCAACTACGGCAAGACCAAGGACTGGGACGGGCGCGACGCGCGCGCGGCCATCACGCATGGCTTCGGCAACATCGACAGCGACCGCTACAACGTGCTGCTGAACCTCGAATACAGCGAAAAGGCCGCCATCTGGAACCGCGACCGGGCCGGACGGGGCGCCGTCGGCCGCAGCGACTTGCGCGACCTGGGTTTCAGCGCGCAGGAGTCCCTGAGCGGCGCCGGCGCCATCACCACCAACAACGCGGCCGGCAGCGCCGTCAACGGCAACGTGCGCAACCCCGACACGCTCGACTACTACAACCGTGGCAACCTGGCCGGCGTGGGTTTTACGCGCACCTTTCCCGGCGCCGCCTGCGGCAACTTCACCAGCCATCCGCAAGGCGACCCGGGCGGCGGCTGCCTGACCGATGCAGCGCAGCAATACGGCCAGATCCAGCCCAAGCAAAAAAACATCAACTTCTTTGGCCGCGGCGCGTGGCAGCTGACGCCGGCCCTGCAGACGTACGCCGAGCTGAATCTGTATCACAGTGAATCGAACTCGGCCACCACGCCATCGACCGTCAGCGGCTCGGTGGGTTTCCCTGGCGGTCCCGTCAGCAACGCCGGCGTGGCGCTGGGCGCCGAGCATCCGGACAACCCGTATTTCGGCACGGCGGCGCGGCTGCGCTACCTGGCGGCCGATGTGGGGCCGCGCCTGTCCGAGGTCGATTCCACCTTCACGCGTTTTGTCGCCGGCATCAAGGGCACCGTGGCGGGCTGGGATATCGACAGCGCGCTGCTGTACTCGCAAAACAAGGTTTCGAACAAGCTCGACGGCTACCTGCAGCGCGACGTGGTCTTCGCCCTGCTCAACCCCACCGCCGCCAATGTGGCGGCCGCCAGCGCAAATCCCGCCTATGCCGCCCTGCCCGCCGGCAGCCTGTGGCGCATCGCGGAAAACGCCAGCCTCAATTCAGCGGCCCTGTACGCGGCCCTGTCGCCGCGCATCTCCAACGACGCCAGGACGCACATTGCGCAGATCGACTTCAAGGCCAACCGCGAAATGGGCAAGCTCGAGGGCGGCGCACTGGGCGTGGCCGTGGGCGTCGAACTGCGCCACGAAGCGACGGAACTCAAGCCCACCACGGGCACGGAGCGGGGCAATATCATCGGCCTCGGCTACTCGGCCTACAAGGGCAGCCGCGACGCCTCGGCCATTTATGCGGAAGTGCTGGCGCCCGTGCTGAAGACCCTGGAACTGTCGGGCGCCCTGCGCGCCGACCATTTCACCGACGTGGGCAACTCCTACACGCCGAAAGTGGGCGTGAAATGGACGCCCGTGCGCGAACTGGCCCTGCGCGGCACCTTCGCCAAGGGTTTCCGCGCCCCCAGCGCGGCGGAAAACGGCGTCGGCGGCCTGGCCGCATTTTCCACCGCCAGCGATCCCCTGCGCTGTGCGCTGGGCGTGGAAGCGGCCTGCGATCCCGCGCCGATCGCCGTCATCACCTCGCCCAATCCGCGCCTCTCGCCCGAGCGCTCGCGCAGCTATTCCGTGGGCGCCGTGTGGGACCCGCTGCCGCGCACCAGCATTTCCCTTGATCTGTGGCAAATCCGTCGCAAGAATGAAATCAACCAGGAGCAAACGGACGCGGCCATTGCTGCCGGCAGCGTGGCGCGCGACCCGTCGACGGCCACCGCCATCCCCGGCGATCCGGGCGCCATCACGGCCGTGCTGGCCAGCTATGTGAATTCCGCGCAAACGACGGTGCGCGGCCTCGACGTCGACGCCCGCCAGCGCTTCAACCTGGGCAGCGACTACGGCAACCTGGTGTTCGACCTGAAGTGGACGCATTTGTACAAATGGCTGCGCACGGAACAGGATGGCACGCAGCGCGATTTTTCCGGCACGCATGGCAATTGCGATGTATCAAACTGCATGGGCACGCCGGCCGACCGCATCAACCTGGGCGCCACCTGGGAGCGCCAGAACTGGCGCGTGTCGCTCAACGTCAATTACCGCGCCCACCTCGACAACGTGCTGTTCAAGCATGACCCGGACGGCTGCGCCACGCACTTTGCCGACGGCACGGACGCGCCGCGTGGCTGCCGCATCGCTTCGTTCACCTCGATGGACCTGACGGCCCGCTGGCTGGCCACGCCCAAGCTGGAAGTATTTGCTACAGTGCAAAATCTGTTCGACAAGATCGCCCCGCTCGACCCGCTCACGTATGGTGCGACGGGCTATAACCCGCTCGATTACGCGGGCGCGGCGGGGCGCTTCATCAGTGCGGGGGTGAAATACAAATTCTGAGAAATCCAGCAGCTTTGTCGGCACGGCCGCTGGTCTTGGCATGCTGGTGGTGTCGGGTTACGCGCTTTGCGCTAACCCGACCTACGCGAGCGCCATCTTAGAAAAAAGTAGGTCGGATGAGCCCTGAGGGCGTCATCCGACAATCGCGTTGGCCTCACAGTGCCCAAAAAATCAGGCCGTGCCGCCGACCGTGATGCCATCAAGGCGCAAGGTCGGCTGCCCCACGCCCACGGGCACGCTTTGTCCCTCCTTGCCGCACACGCCCACGCCCGAATCGAGGCGCATGTCGTTGCCGATCATGGAGACGCGGTTGAGCACGTCCGGGCCATTGCCGATCAGGGTCGCGCCCTTCACCGGGTAACTGAGCCTGCCATTTTCGATCATGTACGCCTCGCTGGCCGAGAAGACGAACTTGCCGTTGGTAATGTCGACCTGGCCGCCGCCGAAGTTGACGGCATACAAGCCATTTTTCACGGAAGCAAGAATTTCACCCGGATCCCTGTCGCCGCCCAGCATATACGTGTTCGTCATGCGCGGCATGGGCAGGTGGGCGAACGATTCGCGGCGCGCATTGCCCGTCACGGGCATCTTCATCAGGCGCGCATTCATGGTGTCCTGGATGTAACCCTTGAGAATACCGTCCTCGATCAGGGTCGTGCACTGCGTGGGGTTGCCCTCGTCATCGATATTCAGCGAGCCGCGGCGGCCCGCCAGGGTGCCGTCGTCGACCACGGTGACGCCCCTGGCGGCCACGCGCTCGCCGATGCGCCCCGAAAACGCGGACGAGCCCTTGCGGTTGAAATCGCCCTCCAGGCCGTGGCCGATGGCTTCATGCAGCAGGATGCCGGGCCAGCCCGGCCCCAGCACGATGGTCATGGGGCCGGCCGGCGCCGGGCGCGCTTCCAGGTTGACCAGCGCCGAATTGACGGCGTCCGCCGCATATTGTTCCAGCACGGCATCGCTGAAATAGTCATAGCTGAAACGCCCGCCGCCGCCGGCCGAGCCCGTTTCGCGGCGGCCGTTCTGCTCGGCGATGACCGTCACCGACACGCGCACCAGCGGACGGATGTCGGCCGCCAGCACGCCGTCGCTGCGCAGCACCAGCACCACGTCGTATTCGCCGGCCAGGCCCGCCATCACCTGCACCACGCGCGGATCTTTCGCGCGGGCCATCTTTTCCACGCGTTCGAGCAATTGCACCTTGGCCGTGGCGTCCAGCGAGGCGAGCGGGTCATCGGGCAGGTACAGCGAGCGCCCGCCCTGCGCAAGCGTCCGGCCCGCCACCTTGACCTTGCCGGCGCCCATGCGCGCGATGCTGCGCGTGGCGGCCGCCGCTTCCAGCAGGGCCCGCTCTGAAATATCGTCGGAATAGGCAAAGGCCGTCTTGTCGCCGGACACGGCGCGCACGCCTACGCCCTGGTCGATGGAAAAACTGCCGGTCTTGACGATGCCCTCTTCCAGGCTCCAGCCTTCGCTCCTGGTCGACTGGAAGTACAGATCGGCATAATCGACCTTGTGCGTAAACATCGTGCCCAGCGCTTTCAACAGCTTGTCTTCGTCCAGGCCGAACGGCGTGAGCAGGATGTCGCGCGCCACGGCCAGGCTGGACAGATTGGGTTCAAATGGAATCATGGCTATCTTTTCTCAACATTCAATTTACATCGTCCGATGGCTTAGCGCTGGCAGCGATTCGCGCACGCCGGCCAAAAACACCAGGTCGATCCCGCCGCTGACCACGCCCTCGCCTTCGGGCAGCACGGCCTTCACTTCGCCCCAGGGGTCGATCAGCATGCTGTGGCCCCAGGTGCGGCGGCCGTTCGGATGCAGGCCGCCCTGCGCCGAGGCCAGCACATAGCACTGGTTTTCGATGGCGCGCGCGCGCAGCAGCACTTCCCAGTGGGCGCTGCCCGTCGTGTGGGTAAACGCGGCCGGCACGACGATCAATGCGCAATCGCCCATGGCGCGGTACAGTTCCGGGAAGCGCAAGTCGTAGCAGACGGACAGGCCGACGCGGCCGAACGGCGTCTCGATGGCGCGCACTTGCGCACCCGCCACGATGGTGCGCGATTCATTGTAGGATTCGGCGCCGCGCGTAAAGCCGAACAGGTGGATCTTGTCGTAGCGGCCGGCCGGCTGGCCTTGCGGGTCGTACACGAGCGTGGTGTTGAGCACTTTGCCTTCCTGGTCAGAGCTCAGGGGCAAGGTGCCGCCGATCAGCCAGATGCCGTGCTGGCGCGCCATCCGCGCCATGCCATCCTGGATGGGGCCGCTTCCGGGCTGTTCCGCGTGGGCCAGCTTGTCCGTTTCCTGCCTGCCCATGATGGCCCAGTATTCGGGCAACACAACCAGTTCGGCCCCGCCGGCGGCCGCCTGCGCCACCAGGCGCTGCGCCGTGGCCAGGTTGTCCGCCACGGAAGGCGAGGAAATCATTTGTATTGCTGCAACTGTATGCATCATTTCACCTCTTGTACATTCGACCTTGCCGAATGGCACTTATTTCGCCACGGCATCGCTCGCCGCCGCTGCAGGCATGGCGACAGGCTCCAATTTACCACCATCGAGCTTGGTCACCACGGGCGCCTTCCACGGCCCCGCGATCCGCATGTGGTAAGTGAGCGCCTTCATCACGGGCGCGCGCAGGAACAGCTGCGCCAGGAAGCTGCCCAGGCCGATGACGGGGTTGACGGCCAGTGCATACACGAGGGGTCCCGTGCCCAGGTTGAATTCGGGGATCACCACCACATGCAGATTCGTCGTTTCATTGGCGATATCGGCCGTGCCATCCATCAGCACGGTGGCCGCCACGCCGTGCATTTTCAGGTTATCGGTAGTTACCACGCCGCGCTTGATGCTGGCATTGGCCGTGATGCCGTCGAAGGCCAGGCCTTCCGAAAACACGTCGTGGAAATCGAGTTTCAGCAAGCGGGGCAAGGCTTGCAGGCTCAGCACGCCCAGCAGCTTGGCCGCGCCCGGATCCTGCTTGAGGAACTGGCCCGACTCCACGTTCATTTCGATCTGTCCCGACAAGGTGGGGATGTCCAGCGAATACGGCAAGCCATTCCAGGCGATATCGCCGCTCAGGCGGCCCTTGCCGCGACGCACCGTATCGGCAAAGCCGAAGCGGTCCAGCAACTTGCCCGCGTCGACGATGTCGAGGCCGAATCGCAGGCTGGTCGTGCTTTGCCCATCCTTGATGACCCATTTGCCGCTGCCGCTCAGGGCGCCGTCGGCGTTCGATAATTGCAGCTTGCCCACGCGCCACTCGCGCCCGGCGGCCGCCATGGTGTTATAGGCCTGCAACTCCAGCCGGCCGATCTTCTTGTTGAACAGCTCGAACTGCTCGGCGACGATATCGAGCGAAGGGATGGACTGGGCGCCGCTCTTGCCTTCGAGCAGATTTTTCACGTCATTGGCGGCCGATTCCGGAATGATCAGCGATGACAGTCTGGCCGTCATCTTGCCCAGGCCGGACGGCGTTTCCAGCCATGTCACATAGCCCGACACTTGTTTCGCATCAATATTGGCTTGCCACACATCCTTCTGGTGGGTGGCGCCCACGACCACGTTTTCCAGCTTGCGCTCACCCAGCATCAGTTCGCTGGCACGGGCCGCCATCATGTCCGGCACCACGTATTGCGCAATATCGGGCGCCTCGTCGGCGCCGCCGTCGGCGGACGCCGCGCCGCTGCCGGCGATTTCGCTGCCGGCAGCGATCCAGCTGTCCACGTCCAGCGTCTTCATATTCACGTTGAGCATCATGCCGCTGTCGGGCTCGGGCGCCGGCGCGTTCACGCCGATGCCGCCGCGCACCAGGCGCCACGCGTCCTTGCCCTGCTTCTGGCGCTGGTAGCGGGCGGCGATGCCGGCACCGAGCGCGATGCGGATATCGTCCGTGCGCAGGCCCGCGCCATTGGCCGCGTTGCCCGTCAGGGTAAATTTCACGGGCAGGCTGTCGGCCGCCGGTTTTTTCAGGGGGGCGGGGAAATCCAGGCCCAGCCCCGTCAACGGCGACTCCACATTGACGACCACCTGGTGGTCGCGCGCCGTGATCAGGCCGTTGTAGCGGGCGCCGCCGCTCAAATGTTTCGCCAGGCGCTGCAGCACGGGCGCCGGATACGTCTTGCGCAAGCCGTCGACGGTCATGTTGCCGGCGATTTTCACCTGGATGGAATTGTCGGGCTGGCTGCCGCCCGAAATGGCCAGCGGCCCGCCCAGCAGGCTGCCATTCAAGCCATTCAGGTTGACGCCCTTTTCATTGAACTCGATCTTGCCCTGCGTGCCCAGCACGGGCGGCATGTCGTGGAACAGCACCACGTCGTTGCCCGCCAGTTGCAGGCTGCCCTGCACGGTCGCTTCCAGCATGCGCTCGATGGGCAAATGCAATTTCAGCGCCAGCCTGGCGTTGCCCGTGGCTGTCGTTTCATCGGTGAAATGCTCGATCCAGCCCAGCACGGGGCTGGCCGTCACGTACTTGAGGAATTCCTGCATGGGGCCGGCAGCGCTGCCCTCGATATCGAGCAGGGTGTCGAAGACGGTCAGGTCGGGGATCACGGCTTTGACATTCGTCAATGCCACGCCGCCCGTGGTGGCCGTGTCGCCGCGGATTTCCATGCGCGCCCGCTCGAAGACGAAGCTGCCCTTGATCTTTTCCGCCTGCGGCCACAGCGGCGCCTTGCCCGCCTGCGGCCCGTTTTCCGCGAATTCGCCGGGAGCGTAGTTCAGCTTGCCATTCTCGAGCTTGCCGGCCACGCGGAATTCGCCGCGGCTGCGCTGGGCCGGAGTATCGGCCTTGAACGGAAAATGTTCGAGTTCGCCCCGCAAGCGCAGGCTGGCGTCGCGCGCCACGCCGCCTTCCAGCGCGCCCGTCAGCCAGTGGCGCAGGTGCTCGGGCGTCTGCACGGGCAGGTAGCGGCCGATGGTGTTGATTTCAAAATTGTCGATGGACCCCGTCAAGTCCACCTGCCCCAGGTTCTTGCCGTCGAGCGGCATGCGGTGCGTGCCGTGCAAGGCCACGCGCAAGCCCTGTTGATTGAAATCAAGCTTGTCCAGCGCGACCTGCAGCATATTGTCCGCTTCGAAGGTCCAGCGCGCCTGCATCGCGAATTGCTCGAATGGCAAGGCCGGTTCGCTCAGGTAGGAAGGGAACTGCAGCACCAGGTCCTGCGCATCGATATGGATGCTGCCGCCCTTGTCGCTGGCGTCGATGCTGCCGCTCAAGTGGTCGAAACCGGGGATGGCGGGGGCGGCGGCCTGCGCGGGGCTGGTCGCCGTCTTCGCCACGGCCAGGCGCGCCGGCTGGGCATCGAGACCCAGTTCGATGAGCTTGCCGCGCAGGCGGTAGCTGGCGGGCGTCGCCATGTCTCCCTCCCATTGCGCGGAAAAATCCTGCAGGCGGCCGCGCGGCGCCAGGGCGTCGAGGCGCTGGCGCTGCTGCGCGCCCAAGGGCAATTTGTCGGCCAGTGCGGCCAGGGTCTGCAAATCGAGGGACTGGGCCGTGACTTCCGTCTGCGCCGGCTTGCGCCTGGTGGCGGCGACATAGCGTTCGGACAGCGTCGTCGGCGGCAGGCTGAGGCCATCGCGTGTTTCCAGCGCGAAATTCGTCAACGCCACCTGATGGCCGTTCGCGCCAAACGTCGGCTTGCCGGACGGCACCTCCACCGACAGGTCTTCTTTCGCGGAAATACGCCCGCTGGCCGTCAGCAGGTCGAGCGGGGCGATATGTGCACCCAGCTGCGCCTGCACATCGGTCAGGCTCACGTCGGCCGTGAAGCCGGCCAGGCGCGCATGATCCAGGCTCAGCCAGGCACGCAGGGCGCCCTTGCCCTGGCTCAATTCAAATGGATAGTCGAGATAGCTGCGCCAGGCGGCCAGGTCGGCGTTTTTCAGGTCCGCATACAGCTCGCCCCGCCACATCGACACGTCCGAGATGCGCGTGCTGAAAGGCGGATGCATGAAGTGAGCGCGCACATCGATGGGCGCGGCCAGGCTGGCCGGCGGCGTCGCCTGCAAACCCAGGCGGTGGCTGCGCCAGCGATTGCGCAGCAGGAGGTTGACCTGTGTCAAAGCAAGCTCGGGTGTGCCGCGCGCCTCGTCCGTCCAGCGCACCTTGCCGTCGCGGATGACGATGTCGTGCTGCGACAGCAGCCAGTCGGCGCCCTTGCCATCGCTGCCTTGCGTGTTGTCGACCAGCACGCCGGCCACGTACAGCTTGCCATCCTTGCTGCGCCGCACATCGAGGTCGGGCCGCGTGATTTCCAGCGATTCGAAACGCACGGAACCGAGCACGCTCCACCACGACACGGTGGCCGACACGCTCGGCAGGCTCAGCGCCTGGCGGCCCGCCTGGTCGCGCAGGGTCACGTCGCCGAGGAACAGATTCGGCCGCACGCCGTGCCAGGAGGCGTAAATGCGCGCGATACTGACGGGATTGCCCAGCGCGCGGCTGGCCGCCCGTTCGATATCGCCCTTGTAGTAATCGATATTCGGCAGGATGGCGTAGCGCAGGAACAGGAACAGGACGGCGAAGACGAAATACGCGAGCAGCACGCCTTTGATGGCAAAGCCCAGCACGTGGTGGGTGGCCAGGTTGGCCAGGCGATAGGCGGCACGCAGCCGCTGCCAGCGCAGAGCCAATGGCACATGTTCTGTCACGCTTGCTTCTGGCGGTTTTTGCATCAATACGCTAATAAACTGGCCCGGCACCAAATAATGGCAAAAATCGTCTGAATTCGTGGGGTAGCGGCGCGTCCGAATCGTGCGCGCCTGCATCCTTGCGCTTGCGTCTGAACAAAGCCTCCCTTACCATCGTCCGGGAGGTCGCGCAAACTGCCAGGCAGCATTATCGCCTGCAGCACAATTTTACCGCATCCCCCGCCGTTCGCATCCAAGTTAAACAAGAACCATGCACGCAGCATCCACGAGACACTGACCGACACCATGAGCCAAACGCCTTTGATTTCCGCCTCCCGTTTCTACCAGCGCTGGCTGGACGCCGCCCCCGAGCGCGCCGCGCAGGTAGCGCAACTGGTGCGCGCGCCGCTGGACGGGCTCGACTTTGCCGCCGAGTTGGCCGCCCAGGCGCACGCCGCCACGCCGCCGCTGCCCGCGGAACGGGCCATGCGCCGCCTGCGCAACCTGCTCGTCTGCGGCCTGATCGCGCGCGATCTGGCAGGCCAGGCGGACTTGAACGAAGTCGTCACGGCCATGACGGGCTTCGCCGATTTCGCCATCCGCACGCATGTGGACGCCATCATGGCCGAGATGGTGGCCCTGCACGGCGTGCCTGTCGGCGAGGAATCGGGCCAGGAACAGGCATTGATGGTGTTGGCGATGGGCAAGCAAGGCGGCGGCGAGCTCAACGTCTCGTCCGACATCGACCTGATCTTCGTCTACCCGGAAGACGGCGACACGCGCGTGAGCGAGCCGGGTCAGCGCAGCCTGTCCAACCATGAATTTTTCATTCGCATGGGCAAGAAGCTGATCGCTGCCCTGGCCGAGATCACGCAGGACGGTTTTACTTTCCGCGTCGACATGGCTTTGCGGCCGAACGGCAACTCGGGGCCGCTGGCCGCCAGCCTGGGCATGGTCGAGCAATACCTGATCGTGCAGGGCCGCGAATGGGAGCGCTACGCCTGGGTCAAGGCGCGCGCCGTGACGGGCAAGCCCGAGGACATCGCCGCGCTCGACGCCATCGTGCGCCCTTTCGTCTTCCGCCGCTACCTCGATTTCGGCGTCATCGACGCCATCCGCACCATGCACGGCCAGATCCGCGCCGAGGTCAACCGCCAGGAGCGGCTGCACCCGGACCGCAGCAACAACGTCAAGCTGGGCCGCGGCGGCATCCGCGAAATCGAATTTCTCGCGCAAGTGTTTCAATTGATACGCGGCGGGCGCGACGCCGAGCTGCGCGACCGTTCCACGCGCGCCACCCTGCGCACGGTGGCGGACAAGGGCTTGCTGGAAGGGGCCATCGTGGAACAGTTGCTCAATTCATACACTTTCCTGCGCAACCTGGAACATCGGCTGCAGTATCTTGATGATGCGCAAACCCACACCCTGCCCGCCAGCGACGCCGACCGCCTGACCGTGGCGCAGATGATGGGCTTGCCCGACACGGCCACCCTGCTGGCCCGGCTGGAAGCGCACCGCGTGTTTGTCGCCGCTCAATTCGACGAAATGTTCAGCGACAAGAGCAACGGCGCGCCGCCGGCCGACACGGGCATCGACCCGCAAACCTCGAACGACTGCGCCGCCTCGGACCAGCAGGAAGCCATCGAAGCCCGCTTTGCCGCGCTGGGCTTTGACGAGCCGGCCGCCTGCGCGCGGCGCTTGCTGGCCACGTGGCAGGCGCCGCGCCTGCAATCGCTGCCCGAGGCAAGCCGCACGCGCCTGGTGGCCCTCGTCAATTCCGCCCTGCCCCTGATCGCCGACTGCTCCGTCACCTCAGGCAAGGCCAGCCAGCTGGCCACGCTGGGACGCCTGCTCGATTTCCTGGAAGCCATCGCGCGGCGCTCGGCCTATCTGTCATTATTGACAGAATATCCACACACGCTGGAACGCGTCGTGCGCATGGTGTGCGCCAGCGGCTGGGCCGCCACCTTCCTCACGCAGCACCCTATCCTGCTCGACGAACTGTTAGACGAGCGCATCCGCAACACGGTGCCCGATCCGGCCGCGCTGGCGCTGGACCTGCAGCGCCAGCTCGACGACGCGCCCGGCGACACGGAGCGGCAGATGGATATCCTGCGCGAAATGCACCACGCGCAACTGTTCCAGTGCCTGGCGCAAGACCTGGCGGGCGACCTCAGCGTGGAAAAACTGGCCGACTACCTGTCGCAACTGGCCGACATCATCGTCGCCGCCACCGTGCAAGCCGTCTGGCAAACGTTGCCGACACGCCACCGCGACGTGCCGAAATTCGCCGTCATCGCGTATGGCAAGCTGGGCGGCAAGGAACTCGGCTATGTCTCCGACCTGGACGTCATCTTCCTGTTCGACGACGACGATCAGGACGCGCCGGGCCTGTATGCCAAGCTGGCGCAGCGTTTCATTACCTGGATGACCTCGCACACCTCGGCCGGCATCCTGTTCGACATCGACATCGCCCTGCGCCCCGACGGCGCCTCGGGCATGCTCGTTTCCAGCGTACAGGCGTTCGAGCGCTACCAGGGCAGCGCGGCCTGGGTATGGGAACACCAGGCGCTCACGCGCGCGCGCTTCTGCGCGGGCGACGTCAGCATCGGCAAGCACTTCGAGCGCATCCGCGACACGATCTTGCGCAAGGAAAGACCGGAAAACGGCCCGCTCAAGGGTGAAGTCGTGGCCATGCGCAAGAAGATGCTCGACGCCCATCCGCCCCGCCCCGACAGCTTTGATCTGAAACAAGATCCGGGCGGCATGATCGACATCGAATTCATGGTGCAATACCTGGTGCTGCAGCATGCGGCGCAATATCCGCAGCTGACGGCCAACTCGGGCAATATCGCCCTGCTGCGCCTATGCGGCGAACTGGGGCTGATCGACGCGCAACTGGCGGCCCTGGTCGCCGATGCCTACCGCGCCTTGCGCAAGCTCCAGCATCAATTGCGCCTGCAGGGCCAGGACCTGGCCCGGGTGGCGCCGGAGCGCGTGCGTGCGCATGCGGACAATGTGATGCGCCTGTGGCACACGATCTTTCCCGCAACGATTGCATAAGCCCGGCGGCGGCGTATGATACGTACAGGCAACTCCACTTCCAAGTAGTGCCGTAGAACAGGCCGCGCCGGGGTTGCCTATCATCCCAGGAGACAGCGTATGAAGACTAGTGTAAAAACGGGCATCAATGCCCTCGTTGCCAGTTTCATCATCTGCGCCATGCCGGCAGCGGCATGGGCCGCCCCCAGAGGCAGCGCGGACGAAGCCATCGCCATGACCAAGCGCGCCGTGGCCATGATCAAGGCCGATGGCAAGGAAAAAGCCTTTGCCGCCATTGCCGATCCCGCCAACACCAGCTTCCATGACCGCGACCTGTACATTTATGTGTACGACATGAACGGCGTCACCCTGGCGCACGGCAACAATCCCAAGATGGTCGGCAAGAACCTGATCGACCTGAAGGACAATGAAGGCAAGGCCGTCATCAAGTCGCTGATCGCCACGGCCAGCACGCCGGCCGGACGCGGCTGGGTAGACTTCAAGTGGCCCAATCCGCTGACCAAGGTGGTCGAACAAAAATCCGGCTACATCGAACGGGTCGACAATATGATCGTCGGTTCCGGCATCTATAAATAAGCCACGGCAAGAGGAAACCGCACCCGCATGCCGCTCCACTACCTGTCCCGCCTGAGCGGATCGGCGCGCGATACGCAAGCCAACCTGCAGCTGGGCTGCGTGCTGGCGCTGGTGGCCGGCGCCGTCAACGCGGGCGGTTTTCTCGCCATCGGCGGCTATACCTCGCACATGACGGGCATCGTCTCGGGCATGGCCGACGACCTGGCACTGGGCAACGTGACCGTGGCGCTGGCCGCGCTGGGCGCCTGGCTGGCCTTCGTCAGCGGCGCGGCCGTCACGGCCATCATGGTGAACTGGGGCAAGCGGCGGCGCCTGCACAGCCAGTTCGCCGCCAGCCTGCTGCTGGAAGCGGCCCTGTTATTGCTGTTCGGCCTGGCGGGCAACTACCTGGCCGCCATGCCGGACGTGCTGGGTCCCGTCACCATCTTGCTGCTATGCTTTGTGATGGGTTTGCAAAACGCCATCATCACCAAGATTTCCGGCGCCGTCATCCGCACCACCCACGTCACGGGCCTGTCGACCGACATCGGCATCGAACTGGGCAAGATGGCGTATTACAACCGCAGGCAATTGCCGGACCGCGTGGTGAAGGTCAACCGGGGCAAGCTGAGGACGCACTGCCTCTTGATCAGCTGCTTCTTCATCGGCGGCGTCAGCGGCGCGCTGGCTTTCAAGCATATCGGCTTTCCCGCCGCCACCATCATTCTTGCCGGCGTGCTGTCCCTGCTGTCCGGCGTGCCCGTGCTGCGCGACTTGCGCCTGCTGTGGCGCTTCTACCGGCGCCGGCTGCGCATCTTGCGTTAGTGAAAATATTTTTCTTTGTAGCAACAATCGACTGGCTTTAGTGCTAATATTTTTCTGCGCCTGGCCGGTTCACCATGCCTGCCCTGGCGGCCTTTTGATACGACACCCTACCGTTGTCCAATTCTGAAAGCGAGAAAAATGACTTCCATCAAAAAAGCCCTGTTTGTCTTTGCCGCCGCCGTCGGCATCGCCGCCTCGTTCTCCAGCAGCGCCGCCGTGCGCGCGTGGATTCCGTCGGAAAACTGCGACTACATTCTCAGCATGTGCCACCAGGGCGTCGAGGCGTCGTGCGAGCAATGGCGCAACCAGTGCGAACCTAAAGAGTAAGCGCAGGCAACAGACGAAAAAAAACGCCCAGGCAACTACCTGGGCGTTTTTCTTATGCGGTCAACAATTACTTGGCCGACATCAGTGCAACGGTGGTGTCCAGCATGCGGTTCGAGAAACCCCACTCGTTGTCATACCACGACGATACTTTCACCAGGCGGCCCGACACTTTGGTCAGGGTCGAATCGAAGTTCGACGAAGCCGGGTTGTGGTTGAAGTCGATCGATACCAGCGGTTCGGTCTGGTACGTCAGGATGCCTTCCAGCGCGCCTTCCGACGCCGCTTTCATCAGCGCGTTGACTTCTTCCACGGTGGTGTCGCGCTTGGCGATGAAGGACAGGTCGACCAGCGACACGTTGATGGTCGGCACGCGGATGGCGAAGCCGTCCAGCTTGCCATTCAGCTCAGGCAGCACCAGGCCCACGGCGGCAGCGGCGCCCGTCTTGGTCGGGATCATGCTCATGGTGGCCGAACGGGCGCGGCGCAGGTCTTCATGCATCACGTCGGACAGCACCTGGTCGTTGGTGTAGGCGTGCACGGTGGTCATCAGGCCCGTTTCGATGCCGATGGCGTCGTTCAGTGGCTTGACCAGCGGTGCCAGGCAGTTGGTGGTGCACGAAGCGTTCGAGATGACGGTGTCGGTCGATTTCAGCACGGAGTGGTTGACGCCGAACACGACGGTCGCGTCGACGTCCTTGCCGCCTGGCGCCGAGATGATGACTTTTTTCGCGCCGCCCTTCAAGTGAGCCGAAGCTTTCTCTTTGGTGGTGAAGAAGCCCGTGCATTCCAGCACGACGTCCACGCCCAGCTCGCCCCATGGGATTTCAGCCGGATTGCGCTGTGCAAATACGCGGATCGGATCGCCATTGACGATCATGTTGTCGCCTTCGACGGTGACCGTGCCCGGGAACTTGCCGTGCGCGGTGTCGTAGCGGGTCAGGTGGGCATTCGACTTGGCGTCGCCCAGGTCGTTGATGGCAACGATCTGGATATCCTGTTTCTTGCCGCCTTCGTAGAAAGCGCGCAACACATTACGGCCGATGCGGCCGTAGCCATTGATTGCAACTTTGATCGTCATACTCTGCTCCTGATTAAAAAAAAAGGTATCAGCACAGCCCCCCGGCATTACCTTGCCGGGGTCTGCTCAAAATCAATATTAGCCAGCGATAACGGCTTTAACCTTGGCTACGACGTTCTCGACCGTGAAGCCGAAGTGCTTGAACAGTACGCCGGCCGGGGCCGATTCGCCGAAGGTATCGATACCGACGACGGCGCCTTCCAGGCCCACATACTTGTACCAGAAGCTGGTCACGCCCGCCTCGATGGCCACGCGCGGCACGCCCTTCGTCAGCACGCTGGCCTTGTAGGCGGCGTCCTGGCGGTCATACACGTCGGTCGACGGCATCGACACGACGCGCACATTGATGCCTTCCGAGGCCAGCGCGCTGGCGGCGGCGACGGCCAGTTCCACTTCGGAACCGGTGGCGATCAGGATCGCCTTGGCATCGGCCACGTCGTTCAGCACATAGCCGCCGCGGAAGATGTTGTCGATCTGTTCGGCGCTACGCTCCTGGTACGGCAGGTTCTGGCGCGAGAAGATCAGGGTCGACGGGCCATCCTTGCGGCGCACGGCGGCACCCCAGGCTGCAGCCGACTCGACGGTGTCGCATGGACGCCAGTTGTCCAGGTTCGGGATCAGGCGCATCGACGAGACGTGCTCGACCGATTGGTGCGTCGGGCCGTCTTCGCCCAGGCCGATCGAATCGTGGGTAAACACGAAGATCGAACGCAGCTTCATCAGGGCGGCCATGCGCAGCGCATTGCGGCTGTAGTCGGAAAACGTCAGGAACGTGGCGCCGAACGGGATGTAGCCGCCGTGCAAGGTGATGCCGTTCATGATGGCGCTCATGCCGAATTCGCGCACGCCGTAGTTGATATGATTGCCAGGCTGGCCCGAACGCACGGCCACGCATTCTTTCCAGTTGGTCAGGTTCGAACCGGTCAGGTCGGCCGAGCCGCCGAGGAATTCCGGCAGGGATGAAGCCAGCGCCTGGATGGCGTTCTGGCTGGCCTTGCGGGTGGCGATGTTTTCTTTCTTTTCCACGCAGGAAGCGATGGCGGCGCTCAGGGCCGCTTCGAATGCCTGTGGCAGTTCGCCCTGCATGCGGCGCGACAGTTCAGCGGCTTGCTGCGGGAATTCGCGGCCGTAGGCGACGAAACGCTCGTTCCAGTCCGCTTCCAGCAGGGCGCCCTGTTTCTTGGCGTCCCACGCGGCGTACACGTCGGCCGGCATCTCGAACGGCGCGGCGTCCCAGCCGATGTATTCGCGCACGGCGGCGATTTCCTTGTCGCCCAGCGCGGCGCCGTGGACCTTGTCGCCGCCCTGCAGGTTCGGCGAACCCTTGCCGATGATGGTCTTGCAGCAGATCAAGGTTGGCTTGCTGGCGGTCTTGGCGGCGGCGATGGCGGCAGCCACGGCGGCCACGTCATGGCCGTCGACGGCGCGGATGACGTTCCAGCCGTAGGCTTCGAAGCGCGCCGGGGTGTCGTCCGTGAACCAGCCTTCCACTTTACCGTCGATGGAAATGCCGTTGTCATCGTACAGGGCGATCAGCTTGTTCAAGCCCAGGGTGCCGGCCAGCGCGCACACTTCGTGCGAAATACCTTCCATCAGGCAACCATCGCCGACGAAGGCGTAGGTGTAATGGTTGACGATGTCGTGGCCAGGCTTGTTGAATTCAGCGGCCAGCAATTGCTCCGACAGGGCCATGCCGACGGCGTTGGCGATGCCCTGGCCCAGCGGGCCGGTGGTCGTTTCCACGCCTGGCGTGATATCGACTTCCGGGTGGCCCGGGGTTTTCGAATGCATCTGGCGGAAGGCCTTGATGTCATCCATCGACAGGTCGTAGCCGGTCAGGTGCAGCAGCGCATAGTGCAGCATGGAGCCGTGGCCGTTCGACAACAGGAAACGGTCGCGGTTCTGCCATTTCGGGTTCGCGGGATTGTGGCGATAGTGACCACTCCACAGGGCGACTGCGATCTCGGCCATGCCCATCGGCATGCCTGGATGGCCGGAATTGGCCTTTTGTACAGCGTCCATTGCCAGTGCGCGGATCGCATTGGCCATTTTGGTAGTCGGGAGCGTAGTTGTCATGATGGTGTGGGTCAGTCGCGAGTTTGGAATTCGTTTGCAGCGCAGCTGGGCGCAGTCAGAGCTATGTATTTTACCAGACCAACAAGGGGAAAAATCAAACCGCGCAACGCCGCCGCCGCAGCTTGTGCCACTTGCGCCCGGCAGGGGCGAAAAAAAACCGGGCCAGGCCCGGTTTTTCGCGACGTACGCCGCTGCGGAGCGCGCCGCAAATCGGCCCGCCCCACCCGTCAATCTACCCTCACGTCATTTGAAGGAGTACGACGCCGACACGTAGATGTAGCGGCCACGCGGATTGCCGTAGGCGGTATCGTAGCCGATGTTCGACGATGGATCGAACGCCGGCGCACGGTCGAACACGTTATTGACGCCGCCACGCAGCACCAGGTTCTTGAAGCCGCTGTAGGACAGCGAGGCGTCAACCAGGGTCGCGCTCGGGATCATCAGGCCGTTCGCGTACTCATCGTAGTAAAGGTTGATCGTCGCCGACGGTGTCCGGTCCACGTGGTAATGCGAGGTGAAGTTGGCGCTCGTCGTCGCCGCCCAGGCACCGCGGTCCCAATTGACACCCAGCTTGGCCAGCAGCTTAGGATAGCCGTATTCACCGGCCTCGCAGGCCGTGTTGTTGGCGCAATTGATCGCCGGATCGTCAGGCAGCAGCGTGCGGTTGTAGGACAGTGTGTAGCTCGCCTCGCCGAACACCTTGAAACGCCCCATCTCGGCCGTGCGCAGCGTGTACGACGCTTCGGCATCCAGACCGTCGGTGACGACCTTGCTGCGGTTGATCAGGCCAACCTGCAGCTGCTTCAGGCGGCCTACCAACGGACCCAGCGTCGCGCGCTGGGCGGCGCTCAGCGCGTTGTATTTCTCTTGGTCTTCCGCCGTCACGGCGTAGCGCGTGACGGCGTCCTTGTACTGACCATCCTCGCCCGCCAACACGGTTTCATTGTCAAGATTCTCGACCCGATCGTTCCACTTGATGTTCCAGTAGGTTAAACCCAGCGTCAGGTTCTTGATCGGTTCGGCGACCACGCCCAGGTTGAACTGCTTCGATTTTTCGGGCTTCAAATCCTTCGTGCCGGACAGCAGAGACAGCGCCGAACCGCTGCAAGCGATGTCAAAATACGCGTCACCGACGATGCAACGCTTCGGATCCTTGGTCGCGACGAAACCGCCGCGGCCTTCGTTAAAGCGCTGCGACAGCGTCGGCGCGCGGAAACCGGTGCTGTAGCTGGTGCGGAACATCAAGGTCGGCAAGGCGGTCCAGCGCAGGCCAAGCTTCGGGTTGGTGGTACCGCCAGCCAACTGGTAGCGATCATAGCGGACGGCCGCCTGCGCTTCCAGGTTTTTCAGCAGCGGCAAGGCCAACTCGCCGAACACGGCGCCGAGCGACTCAGAACCGTCGATGCCGCGCAGGGTCGAATAGATGCCGATCGCGCCATCGCGCCAGGCCTGCGACGGATCGTAGCTGAGCTTCTCGCGCTTGTACTCGGCACCGACGGCCACACCGATCTTGCCACCGGGCAATTGGCCAAATTCGCTGGAAGCAGTCACCTTGGCAAAGTCCGTCGAGGACTTGGTCTTGGTGTACTGGTCGGCCGTCAGTTCGTTGATGATCTGCTCCGAATTATGATTGCCGCCGAAGGGGTTGAACTTGCCCTGCGCCAGGTAACTCTGCAATTTATCGTGCATGAAGGAGCCGTACACGCGCGTTTCGCCCTTCTCCTGGCTGTGGCCCACAGACACGGTCCAATCCCAGTTGGCTGCGCGGCCGGTGGCGCCGCCGACCAGCCAGGTGGTGTCAACATTGGTGCCCGTCCCCCCCTCGGCGGCAGGGAAGAGGCGGCGGATCGTGACCGGCACGCCGTAGGTGTTGAAGGGGTTGTTCGCCGCCACACGCAGCACGCTGGAGCGGTCGGCATTTTGGATCCAGGCCGGCGAACCCTGGATGCGCGTGTCGAAGTGGTTGTAAAACAGATTGGCGAACAGCGACACATCCGGCGTCAAATCCCAGTTCGCCGTGACCGCGCCGCCGTAGCGCGTGGACGGGCGCACCAGGTCGATCGACTCAGCGGCGGCATACATGCAGGAGCTGCGATTCGGCGCAGCCACCCATTCCGGCGCATCCGGATAGGGCTTGCTGTGGGCCGCGTCGCACTCCGGATCGGGCATGCGCTGCGAACCGCCCAGCGATATGGTGCCTGGATCGCGGCCCTTGGCGCCGTACACGCCCCCCTGATACAGGCCGCCCTTGTGGCCGGTGAAATCGGTACTGTTCGCCCAATCGCGGTCGACGCCGTGGATGGCCTTGGTTTTTTCGTACGAGGCCGAATAAGTCACGTTGAATTTCTGTGCGTCACGGTCGCCGAAGCCGCCGGACACGGACACCTTATGGTTTTGCCCGTCACCATAGGTAGTCGAACCGGTGCTGGCGTCGAGGGTCAAGCCCTGGTAATCCTTGCGCAGGATGAAGTTGATGACGCCGCCGACGGCATCGGTGCCGTAGATGGCCGAGGCGCCGTCCTTGAGCACATCGATGCGCTCGATGGCCGACAGCGGAATGGCGTTCAGATCGACCGAGGTCTGGCCGCTGTACTCGTCCGAACCGGACGCCGGCAGGCGATAGCCGTTCAACAGGATGAGGGTCGGCAGACCGCGCAGCGAGACGCTGGTGGCGCCGTTTCGGAAGGAACCCGATGTCGCCAGCTCACCGCCGTTACCGCCCGCAGAAGTCAGGTTGCGCATCAGATCCAGCACCGACGTCGCGCCCGAACGGGCAATCGATTCGCGCGTCATCACGGTGATCGGGGAAATACCTTCGGCTTCGATGCGTTTGATACTCGAACCGGTGATTTCGACGCGCTGCACCTTAGGCACCGGCGCATCGACCGCGTCCTGCGCGTGCACGCTCATCGTTGCGACGCCAGCGAACGCGGCCAACGCCAATCTCACCACCTGCACACTCTTTTTTTCGCGAAACATCATAACTTATTCCTTTTCGTGATCCCTGATAAGCGATTAGTTTGTATTTTTATAATCACTTAAATCTCGCGTGGTCTTGCGAAAAACTGCAAGACCCCTCCCGTTACAGCGACAGTGCCATGCTTTTTCAACCAATTTAAGCTGGCCGCAACGCGCCCAGGGTCATAGGCCCAGGCATTGAAACGTGCGGCGTCTCCCCATACCATACCGAATCACATCACGGACGATACTGCCGGAAACAATTGATGTCGTTCAACACAACTTGTATAGTCATCAAACCACGCTAAAAGTATCACTGTCAATAATGCAATGATTTACGAAATCAAAAAACAACATTTCGTTTTTAGTCAGCTTGTTATCGTCAGCTTGTTATCTCCACGCAATTTCCCGCCCCGGATGCGCCGCGCGCAGGCCCGGCGGCAAGAATTTCACCCGGCCGCGCGCAGCGGCACTAAAATTGCACCCTCGAGTCGCAGCCGCGCGCGCCCTACCCGCGCGCGGCGCGGCACCTCCCATTGATTCTCTCCGCCAGGATGTTGCATGCCGCGTTTTTTCTGTCCCCAGCCACTCGCCATAGGCGCCACCATCGCTCTGCCCGACGCCGTCGCCCACCACGTCCATGTGGTGCGCCTTATGCCGGGCGAGGCCATCACCGTCTTCAACGGCGAGGGCGGCGAGTACGCGGCTGTCTTGTGCAACGTCGAGAAAAAACGCGCCAGCGCCGAACTGAAGTCCCACACGGCGCGCGAAGCGGAACTGCCCTACGCCGTGACTCTGGCGCAGGCGCTGCCGGAAGCATCCAAAATGGACTGGATCATCGAAAAAGCCATCGAGCTGGGCGCGGCCGGCATCGTGCCGCTGGCGGCGCAGCGCTGCGTGGTGCGCCTGTCCGCCGAGCGGGCGGAGAAGAAACTGGCCCATTGGCAAGCGATCATCGTGTCCGCCTCGGAACAATGCGGGCGCAACCGCCTGGCGCAGCTGGCGCCGTTGCAAGAGTTTAATAGCTGGAGCAAACAACAGGATTTACATAAGCGCATCATTTTGACGCCGCGCGCGGAGCAGTCGCTGGCCGACTGGGCGCGTCACCAGCCGCCGCAGGCGATCACCGTGATGGTGGGGCCGGAAGGCGGATTTTCGGAGGCGGAAGAAAAAGCGGCCCTGGCCGCCGGCGCCATCGGCCTGTCCATGGGGCCGCGCATCCTGCGCACGGAAACGGCGGGCCTGACGGCGCTGGCCACGCTGGCTGCCCTGTGGGGCGGGATGTAATACGCACACAATAAAAAAGCGCAGGGCGGTTACCCGCACTGCGCCAGAGCTTGCGCGTAGCAGCTACGCGCAAGCAAGTCATCAGGCGGCCCGTTCCGGCGCCGCCCTGCTCTTTCCTATTAGAACGTGTACTCGGCACCCAGTTTCAGGGTACGTGGACGCATGGCGTAGCCGTCACGCACGTTGATAGGACGCGGCTGATCGAAGACGTTGTTGATATTCGCCAGCAAACGCAGGTTTTTGAAGCCCGTGTATGCAAAGTTCAGATCCGTACGTACATCGCTGGCCACCTCGCATGGCAGATCGGCACCCTTGAGTGCGGCACGGCAACCAGCCTCGCCCCAGCTTGTGGCTTCGGTGGCGGTCTCGTTCTTGATCAGTTCCTGCTTCGAGATATAGTTCACGCGCACGCCGGCAGTCAACGGACCCTTGCGCCATGCGGCACTCAGTACCGACACCACGCGCGGGTTGCCCAGCTTGCCAACCTGGTTAGGACGGTATTTATTGGCATCGATATCCCAGGAACGCAGTTTCAACGCAACAGTCGTAGCCAGGCCCAGGCTGACAGTACCGTACTCGCCAGCCGAAACACGGCCGTTGACGTCGATATCGACGCCTTGCGAATCGGTCTTGCCGAAGTTTTCATAGCTCATCAGCATGGATTGCAGCGAACCTGCGGTCCAGTCCAGGCCGGTGGCGCCAGGGGCCAGTTGCTTGGCGCGGGTGCTAAAGCGGCGATCGGCGTCGCTGATGCTGTTGCGCACCATCTTGTCCGCATAGCCCGCAGCGCCTTCGCGTTCGAGCACATACGATACATCGCGCGTGCTGATTTCATCCTTGCGTTCGATCTTGAAGTAATCGACAGCCACGCTCAAGTTCTTGATCGGTTCGGCCACGAAACCCAAGGTCAGGCTGCGCGAGGTTTCCGGCTTCAGGTCCGGGTTCGAGGAAATCATGACAGGGATCGATACCGAGCAGCCAGCGTTATAGGCCGTTGCCGCATCGAGCTTGTCAGTGGCATTGCCGGTTTTCAAGACATCGCGCAGCGCGGTAGCCGTGGCACAACGCTTCGGATCGATCTGACGGTTGTAGAAACCGGTCAGGCCCACTTTACCCAGCGTCTCTGGAATGTTCGGGGCACGGAAACCACCAGCGATAGTACCGCGCAGCAATAACTTAGGTGTGATCGTCCAGCGCGCGCCCAGTTTAGGCGAGACGTGGGCCGAGAAATTCGGCGCCTTATCCATGCGCAAGGCACCGTTCAGCTCCAGGCCTTTCAGCACTGGCGCGTTCACTTCCATGAACGCGGCGCTCAGGTTGCGCTGACCATCGATCCACAGCGAACCAAGACCGATGATTTCCGCGTTCATCACATTGTCAAGCGACTTGATGGACATTTTTTCCTGGCGCAACTCAGCACCGAATGCGAAACCCATGGGGCCGCCTGGCAGTTGCATGATTTCGCCGCTCAATTTTGCATCGATGAAATTGGTCGACAGGTCGGCATCCGTGCCGACCTCCGGGAACATGCTTGCCAACAGCGCGTCGCTGTTGCCGCCACCGAGCTTGTATTCGCCGCTGACGATAGCCGCTGGCATGCGGTCGCGGTGTGCGCCGCGGTTGCGCGATTTGCCGTCGCCGCCGGTGCGGCCGATCGTGGCTTCCCAGTCATAGGTGCCGACCGTCCCTTCCAGGCCCGCCATGACCCGGTACTGGCTCGCTTTCGATGGCGCGGACCAGTCCAGGTTGTCATCCATGAAGCGGTAGTCAATGCCAACCGGGAAGTTATACGGATTGTAGGCGGAATTGGCCGGCAGCTTGGGTTTTTGCACCGTCTGCGATTTCTTGGCATTGCCGTCGAACCAGCTCCACGGCGAACCTGCGGCCATACCGAACGGCAATGGATGGTAATCGGTGCGGGTTTGCGAATACGACACTTCGGCGTAGCCACGCGTGGTCTCGTTCAGCTTGAAATGCAGCGCGCTGTACAGATTGAGACGTTCGGCAGGATCGGACTGCTGGTTGATGCCATTCAGATCGCTGGCGCACAAGCCAGTGGCGTTGAGCGTGGTACAACCCTTCACGGCCTGGCGGATGCCCTTGGTCGATTCGTTCAGATTGCCAGGGAAGGAGGTCAGGCTTGGATCGCCAAACGCTGTATTGGAAATCTGCTTGTGCCAAGCCGGATATTCATTGAGGACGTCACGCAGATTGTAACCCTGGCGCTTGTAGCCTTCGACGTTGAAGAAGACGTTGTAGCGGTCCTTTTCCAGGTCGCCATAGCCGGCCAGCAAGCCAACAGTTTGCTGTTTGCCAATGTTCGGATCGATGCCTTGCTGGTAATTGGCGCTGACGCTCACGCCTTGATAGCTCTTGCGGGTAATAATATTGATAACGCCGGCCAGTGCATCGGAACCGTAAATGGCGGAGGCGCCGTCCTTGAGCACTTCGACGCGGTCGATCACGTCGGCGGGAATCGAGTCAACGTTGACAAAGGTATCCTTGCCGCCGTCGGCGAACGCATAGTTGGAAATACGGCGGCCGTTCAGCAACACCAGGGTCGCGCCCGTTCCCAGGCCACGCATCGATGCGCCGGACGCGCCACGGGCAAAGCTGCTGGTATTGCCGTCATCCTTGATCGCGCTCGTGTCGAACGAGGTCAGCGTATCGAGAATCTGGCGCACGGTATTGGCGCCAGTCGCCTTGATTTCATCACGGCGCAATACGGTCACTGGCGAGGCAGTCTCGGTATCCATGCGCTTGATGTTCGAACCAGTCACTTCCACACGTTGCATGACCGGCTCTGCGGCAGCTACCGTGTTTTGTGCGTGGGCGGAGGCAGCAATGGCGCTCAAAGCAAAAAACACCGCCTTACTGATAGGGCTTAATTTTGGTTTACTCTGCATCATGTTTAGCAATCTCAACTTGTAATTTTTTTAATGAACACCAAGCGACTGGATCACAGTGACTCACGTGGCACTTTATGCATCAAAATTTTTGACACAAGTAAGTATCTGTAACAAGAGAAACATTGTCAATTAACATGGCCCATTCCTTAATGCATTAACGAAAAAACTGTGGGTTTTTTCCTTTTTGTTGTTTTTTGACATTACAATTCGGAAACATTTTTGTATTTTTATAACGTTTTACCCTATCCCGCCTCGATTCACGCGCACTGCCACGGCAGCTCGCCGGCGACCAGTTGCGGCAGCCCCATCGCCTATTTCCCCTATGAGAAGCGCAAAAAGACATGGTGCGGACGTGGTGCGGCGGCGCCGCGCCGCCGCTGCGCCGCCGCGCCAAAAAATGTAAAAAAATAGCGCATTGATGTAGAACAAGATTTTTGCCGGATAAAGGAGAGACTATCAAAATGAAATGCTGTTCGCGCCAGATTTTCCGTCAAAAGATCCGTATCTGGAAAGTGAATTGTTAAATCGCCCGCCTGCCGCAAGCTCCCCGGCCTTGCCAGTCAGCGCGGACCGGCAAGAAGATTATTGACTGGGTGCAACATCGCTTCAGCTTTGCAACAGGGGCATCTGCATGGCGGCGCCGGATACCCGGCGCCGGGCGCATCCGTGCTCCAGAACATAATTGAAAGCAACGCTGAGAGCGCTCCCACTGCTGGCGCTGACATAACCCAAAAAAAATGCCCCGCAAGCTATGCAGCTTGCGGGGCACCAGACCGGCATGGACTGGCCGGTCTGTGCATTCCAGCTTCCGCCAGTTGACTATCGTCAACCGGCGAAGGCAGAGTCACATCAGAACTTGTGGCTGTACTGGGCCGACAAGCGCACGGTACGGGGGCTCGAGTAGGAATTGATCATGCCGGCGGTTGGGCTGACAACGGTGCCAGCGGCAGTCGTGTTGTAGGCTTCATCGATCGATTGCGCCACCTGACGGTTGGTGGCATTGAGTACGTCGACTTTAAACACGATGCCCTTGATCTGCTCTGGCTTGTAGATGAAGTTCAAGTCCAGGCGCATTTCCGTAGGCAAGGTGCCGTAAGCGCCACGGCCGTTCGGACCGGTTGGGCACAGGAAGAAGATCGAGCCGTATTGGAACAAACTCAGGCCCTGGTTATCCATTGCCGCCGGGATATTGCAGGTACGCGACATCGGACGGCCCGTCGCCACCAGCAAGTTGCCGCCAACGCCAAACTGGCTCGTGAACTCGTAGTAGCCGTAGGTTTTCAACTGATGCGTACGGTTGTTCGGCAACAAGCCACTGCCGTTGATCATCGTTTCCGGGAAGTCCCAGCTCGAGCTGAAGCCCACGTCGGCCTGGCCGTTATCCGACTTGGTCTGGCCTTCCTGATTGCCTTCGCTGCGCGACCAGGTGTAGTTCATCTTGCCATACCAGCCATTGCGCATCGGATGTTCCAGCATGAATTCCAGCGACGTATAGGTACGCTTGGCTTGCTCCGGGAAACCGGCATCGGCAGCCGTAATCGTCACCGCGCGCTGCGCGCCGTTCGGTCCCACCGGGATCATGAAGGTATTGTCCTTGCCTGGATTGAACAGGGCGCCGTTCCAGCCATGATCATCGAAGTAGGCTTTTTCAGCGCCCGTCAGCTTGGCGGAAATGGCGCGCGGATCCGAGTAGTCATCGATCGTGTTTTTCAGCTTGCGATACGTGAACTTGACGCCGCCGTTGAAATCAGGCGTCAGCGCCTTCTCGAAGCCCAGGTTGATCTCATCCTGGAAGTGGGCCTTCAAGTTGGTCGAAGCCAGTTCATTGGCGCGTTTTTCCTGGCCAAATTCATTATTCGCCGAAAGCACATTGCTGATCGGGCTCAAACCCAGCGGTGCACCGGTGGTCGGATCAACGCCGGTATAGGTATAGAAGCGGTCCGTATTGAGCGAAGCGCCGGCAAAACGCACGGCCATATTGGCCGGCAATTGCATGAAGTAGCGGCCAGCCGTACCAAAGACTTTCAGGGAACCGTCGCCATACACATTCCAGGCCGCATTCAAGCGCGGCGCCAGCATGTTTTTCTGCTCCACGAAGGTTTCGCCGATGCCGTTCATGTTCTTGAACGATTCATTGCGCAAGCCCAGGGTCACGACCAGGTTTTCGGTGGCTTGGTAACGGTCCTCGATGTACTGCGCCGATTGCACGACGGACGGGGTCGAACCGCCGCGTTGCAGGTTTTCACGCACGTAGTAACCTTGCGTACCGTAACCGCCGCCGGCCGCAGGGGAAATATTATGTCCTGCCATGACGGTATTGGGGCTGGCCGCCTTGTCGATTCTCAGATAGGTCCAGGTACCGCCGCCGGCCGCTTCCGTGCCGTTCAGGGCATTGATCTTGTTATGGTCAAGACCGCCGCGTATCGTATGCTGCTTGGCCAGTTTGTATTCCAGGTCCAGGCGATAGCCGCGGTTGGTGTCTTGCGCGCCGTCGCGCAGCAGCGCCGAGCTGAAGCCCTGCACCTGGCTAGGCGAATAATTCACGCCTGGCGCCCGGTTTTCTTCAATGGCAACGATTGGGCGCAAGCCGGGAATGTAGCCGAACGGGTTCTGCTCGCGCTGGGTCTTCGCCTGTCCAACCAGGGCCTGCACGGTCAGATCATCGTTCACATAGCTGGTCAGCTTGAGGATATCGATGTTGGAACCCTGGGCTGCCGCCAGCGCGGCGCCAGTGGCGTTGAGGAACAGCACGCCCGCCGAATAGTTCTTGAATTTGGCGCCGCCCTGCTGCACATAGCCACGCTGCTTGGTGGCATAGTCAAAGCTGTAGTACTGATCGTCGACATTCGACTCGTCCGAGATGTGCGTGTATTCGAGGCGGTTGTTGTCGGTGATATTCCAGTCGATCTTGGCGATATAACGCGGCACGTCGGATTTCTGTACCAGCCAGCCGGTCTGCTTGTTCACCGTGCTGCTCGATCCCAGGCGCGCCGTTTCGCGGTCCATCTTGGTAAATTCGCCACCCAGATAGATGAACAGCTTGTCCTTGATCAGCGGGCCGCTGACATAGGCGTTGTAGACTTTCTCGGTCAGCTTGTCGCCTTCACGGTAGTTGAAGATCGTGCCGTCCGTCTTATTGGCGCCCGTGTTCGGGAACATGATGTTCTTGGCCTTGCCGCGCAGCGAATCAGGCGCATAGGTAAAGCCGGCGCCGAACTCCCAGTTATTCGTGCCGCTCTTGGTGGTGATATTGACCACGCCGCCCGTCGAGCGACCGAATTCGGCGCCGTAGCCGCCGGTGATGATTTGCGCTTCAGCAATCGAGCCGAAAGGCAAGGAAGAGTAGCCAACCTGGTACAGGCTGTTGGTGACAGGGAAACCGTTGATATACGCCGCATTTTCCGACGCGCTCGAGCCGCCGAAGCTGGCGGCGTTGTTGCCGTAGCGCGAGTCAGCGCGCGTGGTGCCGCCTGCCAATTGCACGATGTTGGCAACCGTAGGCGCCAGTGGCAGGGTAGCCAGCTCGCGCGAATTGAAGGAAGAACCGGAGTTGGAACTGGTGACATCGATCGCGCGGCGGCGGCTCGTCACGTTCACGGTTTGCACCTGCTGCAGCGCCACTTCGCTTTCCTGGCCGATGCGCACTTCCACGTCCTGCGTGCTGACGACGGAAGAACCCTTCATCAGAGTCACTTTGTAGTTGCCGACCGGCAGCGAGGTGATACGGAAAGCGCCGCTTGCATCCGGTGAAATAGTCCGTTTCAGACCATTGTCTGCACCGACGATCGACACCGAGGCACTGGCATCAGGCGCAATCTTGCCGATGATGTTGCCGGTGGCGTTCGACTGTGCCATTACCGCTGGAACAATCGCAACGCTCAATACCGATGCGCTGAACGCTATCGTTAATGCGCGTGCTATTACAGTTTTTCTCAACATGTCATTCCCTATTATTTATATGAGCGCAGTATTACTGCTTTGGTAAAGGAGTTTTTCACTCACGCTTATGCGTTTTTAAACGCTTTCTACTCTCATCGCCTTGCTATCCCACCACACAAGACATCCTCTCGGTCTCCATTTTGCATACGCAAAATAAAACAGAATGGCACATCGGAACATATTGAATCGGGCTGGTCAATAAAATTAGAGAAACTGTTATGTTGACGCAACACTTCAATTAAACAAACAAACAGGCGCAAAAAATCCCGCCCCGGCTAAATGAAAACATTCGCGGGCGACAAGGACATTGCTTGAAATAGCTGCAAACGCTGGCTTCAGGCCAATGAAAGCAAAAAATACCGGATGGGAATAGCGTCTTGAGAACGATTAACAGGAAGAGCCGGAAAATAAATGACAGACAAGAAAAACTATTTCTCCACGAGAGGCAACATATATGGCAAAGCTACTGCGCAACAGATTAACAGCACTTCATTTCAGAAATGCGGTCTTATTAAAATAAAATCCTCGCCATGAGTAAAAACAAAACCCCTTCCTCCATTGAGACATTCACAGGTGACAAAAGACAACGCTGCTCACTTCCCAAAATGGATGCGGGAGAAAGATACACAATTGCATCTGCAAGAAGCAAAATGCTATCAAATCACACGCAATGGCAAGGCGTCAACAAAATCAGGTGACCACAACAAAAAAGCAACACAAATTCGCCTGAAAAATGAGGCCCGGATTGGCGCGCCCCGACATGGACAGGCAAACGCACCAGCAGCGCGCCGATGTGCACCACTATGGGGCGGCAGGAAAGCGCCTCTGCGCCGCCACCGTGGCGCGGTGGCGAGAAGGTTCGCCAGGCGGCCTTGCCGCCGCTTGCATCCCGAAGACCGCTCAGGCAAGCGATACGGTGAGCCATGTGGAGGTAAAATAGCGGCCTGATGCCCTCACGCGGCACGACACACTCTCCGCTAGATACGGAGCCCGGCAATTTTTAAAAAATACACACCATGTTGCGACTCAACGAAGTAAAACTCCCCCTCGAACACGACGAAGCGGCCCTGCCCGCCGCCATCCTGGCGCGCCTCGGCATCGCTGCTGCCGACCTGCTCGGCTTTACCGTCTTCAAGCGCAGCTATGACGCGCGCAAGCGCAGCGCCGTGGTGTTGATTTACTCGCTGCATGTTGAAGTAAAGAACGAAGCGGCCGTGCTGGCGCGCCTGCGGCACGATGTGCACCTGATGCCCGCGCCCGATACCGAGTACAAATTCGTCGCCGGCGGCGAACAGCTGGCCGGCCACACCAGTGAGCCGCGCCCCATCGTCATCGGCACGGGGCCCTGCGGCCTGTTCGTGGCATTGATCCTGGCGCAGATGGGCTTGCGCCCCCTCATCCTGGAGCGCGGCAAGCAGGTGCGCGAACGCACGGTCGACACCTTCGGTTTCTGGCGCAAGCGCGAACTGAACCCGGAATCGAACGTCCAGTTCGGCGAAGGCGGCGCCGGCACCTTTTCGGACGGCAAACTGTACAGCCAGATCAAGGACCCGAAACACTACGGCCGCAAGGTGCTGACGGAATTCGTCAAGGCCGGCGCGCCGGAAGAAATCATGTACGTGAGCAAGCCCCACATCGGCACCTTCCGCCTCGTCAAGATGGTGGAAGAAATGCGCGCCAATATCGAGCAGCTGGGCGGCGAATACCGCTTCGAGAGCAAAGTGGTCGATCTCGACATCGCGCCCGGCCCGGACGGCGGCCAGGTGCGCGGCGTGGTGCTGGCCAATGGCGAAACCATCGCCAGCAACCACGTCGTGCTGGCCATCGGCCACAGCGCGCGCGACACCTTTGAAATGCTGCACAAGCGCGGCGTGTACATCGAAGCGAAACCGTTCTCGATCGGTTTCCGCGTGGAACATCCACAATCGCTGATCGACAGCTGCCGCTTCGGCCCCAGCGCCGGCCACCCGATTCTGGGTGCGGCCGACTACAAGCTCGTGCACCACGCCAGCAATGGCCGATCCGTCTACAGCTTCTGCATGTGCCCGGGCGGCACCGTGGTGGCGGCCGCCTCCGAACCGGGCCGCCTGGTGACGAACGGCATGAGCCAGTACTCGCGCAACGAGCGCAACGCCAACAGCGCCATCGTTGTCGGCATCACGCCGGCCGACTACCCGGGCGACCCGCTGGCCGGCATCGCGCTGCAGCGCGAACTGGAAGAACGCGCCTTCGCCCTGGGCGGCGGCAACTATGATGCTCCAGGGCAATTGGTCGGCGATTTCGTCGCGGGCCGCGCCTCGACCGAGTTCGGCAGCGTGATTCCATCCTACAAGCCTGCCGTGCATCTGACGGACCTGGCGCCGTCCCTGCCTGAGTACGCAATCACGGCGCTGCGGGAGGCATTTCCTGCGTTCAACAAGCAGATCAAGGGCTATTACAAGGCCGACGCCGTGCTGACGGGCGTGGAAACGCGCACCTCGTCGCCGATCCGCATCAAGCGCCGCGACGACGACCTGCAAAGCCTGAACACGCGGGGCCTGTTCCCCGCCGGCGAAGGGGCCGGCTATGCGGGCGGCATCCTGTCGGCGGCCGTTGACGGCATCAAGGTGGCCGAAGCGGTTGCCCTGTCGATGGCGGCGCGCGGCTAAGCAGCCAGGCGCCGCGCCGGCACATAAAAAAACCGGCACAGCGTGCCGGTTTTTTTGCGGCTGCGCAAGACGCAGCCATATTTCCCGTTTAAAACTTGTACGAGGCGTTCAGATAACCCGTACGGCCGCGCGGATCATAGTAGCGGTCGTCATACCCGAATTGCTGGCCACGGTTGGCGCCGGACGTCGATGGCACGAATGGAGGGCTCTTGTCGGTCAGGTTCAGCACGCCTGCGGTAAGCACCCAGCTCTTGCTCGGCGTCCACACCGTTTGCCAGTCGAGCGTCGAATAGAAGCCGACACGCATGCGGATATCTTCCTGGCCCGTCACGGCGCCGGAGGAGTCGAGCACATCGACCGTCGTTTTCTGGTCCTTGTAGCCGGACACGAAGTTGACCGTCAGCGAATTGGCCCAGTTGCCCGTTTTCAAAGTATTCGTCCACTGGCCGCGCGTGCGGAAGGTAACGGTACCGAGCTCGGCGAAGTTACCCAGCGCCGAATAATAGTTGCCGTTGCGTTCCAGCTGGATATCTTCGCGCAGCATCTGCGTCGCGTTCAGCTGCGAGGTGAACAGGCCGATACCCGAGCGGTAACGGGCGCTGACGTCGATATCGACACCGGTGGCGAACGACTTGCCCAGGTTCTGGTTGTCGGCCAGGAAGGCCAGATAGGTCTTGCCCGTGCCCACGTCCGTGTTGACGCTCCACGCTTTCGGATAGGCGGCGGGATTGGCGAACACCAGCTGCTCGGTCAGCTGGCCGAAAGAATCGCGGATTTGCACATGCCACAGGTCGGCGCCCAGGGTAATGGCGCTGATCGGCTCGTAGCGGAAGCCTATGGTTGCCTGTTTCGACTTTTCAGGCTGCAAATTGCGATTGCCGCCTGCCAGCTGGTCGTACTGGTGGTTGCCTGGCTGGCATTGCGCGTTGAGGCGCGTGGCGATGGCTTGCAGGGCCGGCGTACAGGTGTACTTGTCGCTGGTGACGCCATAGCCGCGCTGCAGGGCATTGACTTGCGGTACCGTTGGCGCATGGAAGCCATTGCCGACGGAACCGCGGATCAGCAAGGTGGGGGCTGGCGTCCACTTGAAGCTGGCCTTGGCCGTGGTCGCGCCGCCAAAGTCCGAGAACTCGTCGAAACGCAGGGCCGCGCCCAGTTCCAGCTCTTTCAGCACGGGCGCGATGACTTCGCCAAAGATGCCCTTCGAGGTGCGGCTGGCGCTGTACGGCTTGCTGCTGGCCGCATCACCGAAACGCTGGTCGCACTCCAAGCCGGTCGTGCCGCCGCACAAGGTACCCTTCACGGGGTCGGCCAGGATGCCTTGCGCAAACGGGCTCGGTTTCGAAGAAAATTCCTCGCGGTTGATGTTGGCGCCCACGCCCAGCATCATCGCACCGCCCGCCAGGCGCCGCAGTTCCGTCGAACCGTTCAGGTTGATGGTTTGCAGGCGCGAGGTGCCGCCGTCCCAATAGCCGGTAAAGGTGGCCGCCTTGATGGCGTCCTGCGCCGCGGTGGACTGCTTGCCTGGTCCGACGAAGGGGTCGAGCAAACCGCTCGCGGTGAGGTTGCTGACGGCAATCGCGCCAGGATAACCGGAAATACTGCCTTTTACACGGCTTTCCGAGAAGTTATAGGATGCGTTGTAATCCCAGCCGGCAGCCACGCCGCGCGTGCCTACCACCACGCTGGCGAAGTCCGCCGTATCCTTCGAGGTGCGCTGGCCCATGTCGAACAGACGATAGGCCGCCAGGCTGTCGCCAGTAATACCGATTGGCAACAAATACTTGTCGTGCAGCGGCGTCCCCGCGTCAATGGCGATCTCGCCCGGCACGGGGGCGATACGCGACGTTTGCTTGGTGCGCGACAGGAGCACATCGGCATACACCTCGTGGCCGGCGATCTTGAAGGTGCCCGACGCCATGAAATTGTCACGCTTGCGTTCCGGATAGATTTCCAGGTCCTTGACGAAATCATAACCGCAGTAATCATTCAAGCGCGGGGTGCCGTCCAGATCTTCATACGGTTCCAGCACGCGGAAAGTCTTGGCGGGACAGGAGCCAGTGGTTTTTTGATATGGACTGATCAGTTGGCCATTGTCATCGATGGCATTGGCGGGAATCGGGCTGACGGAAAACTGCTGTTTCTGATAGCGCTTGCCATTGGCCGAGAACTGTACCTGGCCCGTGCTGGCGAATTTGCGGTCAACCGAAGTCAGCTTGTCGCGCTCGTCGTGGCCAAAGGTCAGCACCACGTTGTAGCCATCGTCGTCCAGGTTGCCGAAGCCCTTGGTGGCGCTGAGACGTTTCTCGCGTGCACCATTTTTCGGCGCGGAATAGCCGATGCTCACATCGCCCATCGTCGTATCATGCTTGGTGATGAAGTTGACCACGCCGGCGATGGCGTCGGCGCCGTACAGGGCGGAGGCGCCGTCGGTCAGCAGCTCCACACGCTCGATGGCCGAGATGGGAATGGAATTCAAATCGAAGCCGGCCGCAAAACCTGTCAGCGTCTGGCCGCCGAACTGGGCCAGGCGCTTACCGTTGAGCAAGACCAAAGTGCGCGTCTCACCCACGTTGTGCACGGAAATACCGGAAAAACCAAAGGTGCTGCCACCTACTGAAGAGCTTTCCGTCGTGGCCCCCTGGGCGGAAGACAGTTTTTTGACCAGGTCGGTGACCGAGGTCGCGCCCGACGTGCGGATGGCTTCGGCGGTCAGCACGGTGACAGGCAAGGCGCCTTCGGCGGCGATGCGCTTGATCGACGAGCCGGTCACTTCCACACGCTGTATCGGCGCATCTTGTGCCACTGCGGACTGCGAAGCAACGGACAAGGCCGCTGCCATGCCGCCGGCGCAGACAACGCGAACGGCACGGGAGATGACGGTTTCTTTAAGCATGGTAAACCCTTTTCAATTGTACTTTTATTAAGTTACGGATCGACTATCCGGACTTCAATCGTTCATTTCAAGGTATTGCACTGCAGGTTTTAAGGTTGGACGTCCAGAAATGGCGCTGCGATGCTTGCATGGCAAAAAGACGGATGCCAGCCAACTGAAAGTTAGCTAGACAACTACATAGAATCACGGGGACATTCTTGATGTCAACAGAACTCACGATGTGTATGGTGTACATACAACATTGTGAAAATAAAAAGAGCGCCCGGGAGAACGCACTCCGCCGAAGACGGCGCCGTCAGTGTGTCAGCGGCAAGCGGATATGAATGTGGCAGCCGGGCGTGGCATCGATGGCGCTGACCTGGCCGCCCAGTTGCTGCACGATGGTGTAGACGATATGCATGCCCAGGCCGGAGCCGCCCTGGCCCCGCTTGGTGGTAAAAAACGGTTCAAACATATGCTCGCGCACGGCGGGCGCCAGGCCGACGCCGTCGTCGGAAAACTCCAGCAGCAGCCATGGCGCCCCCGCATCGGCCGCCTCGATGCGCGCGCGTATCGTGATGCGCCCCGGCCCGCCATGCGGATAGCCGTGGCGCGCACTGTTCATCAAGAGGTTCGAGAGGATTTGCGACAGCTTGCCGGCCGCCAGGCGCACCTGGCAATCGGGCGCGATGTCGAGCTCCACGCCCAGCGCCGCCTTGCGCAGTTCCGGGCTGTGCGCCGACACCAGGCCGTGCACATAGTCATGCAGCGCCAGGTCGGCCACGTATTCGCTGACCTGATCCACGGCCAGCTGCTTGAAATTGCCGATCAGGTCGGCGGCACGCGCCAGGTTGCGCTCGATCAAGGCCGCCGCGCCCTTGAGCGCCTCGGCAATGTCGACCAGTTCGGTGCGGCTGACCTTGGCGCCGCCCAGCAGGTGCACCAGCTGGTCGGCATAGCTGCCCATGCTCGACGCCGCCGTCAGGGCCACGCCGATGGGCGTATTGACCTCATGCGACACGCCGGCCACCAGCGAGCCGAGCGCCGCCATCTGCTCCTGCTCGATCAGGTTGGCCTGCGCCGCCAGCAGCGACTCGGTGCGCACGCGCACGATTTCTTCCAGTTGCTGCGTGCGTTCCTGGTGCTGCAGCTCGGCCGCGCTGCGGGCCGAGAAGATCGACAGCAGCAGCAAGGCCAGCAAACGCTTGTTTTCGTCGATGGGACGCGTGTCGATGGCCGACAGGATGCCCAGGGTGCGGCCTTCGGTATCGATCAGCGGCATGCCGACATAGCTTTCCGCGTGCATGTCGACGAGGAGGGTATCGAATGGAAAGCGACGCTGGATATCACTGCCATGAAAACACATGCTCTGGCACGTCACATCCTGGCAAGGCGTGTGCTGCAGGCTGTATTCGATGTTGGGCTGGTAGCTGTCGCCGCCCCACAGGGCCAGGGTGCGGATGCCTTCGCTGCCGTCGTCCATGCTGATCAGGCGTCCGGCGATCACGTATTTGACGTCGAGCGCTTCGGCCAGGTCCTTGACGAGGATGCGCAGGAAGTCGTCGCCGCGGGCGCGCGCCGTCGAGGCGGTAATCGAGCGCAGGGCCGCTTCCGCCAGCGTACGCCGCTGCTCGGGATCGAACAGGGGTTCTTGCGAATTCACATCAAACAACGGAATACTCATGAATGCTCCTGCGCAGCACGGAAAGCGCAGGCACGGCTGCCGGCGCGGCGATCCTCAGCAAAAGCCCGTGTCAACGGACTTGCCGCGATTGTACCCCTGGCTATTGTTTAATAATACAGATCTGTGGAAATTTTTATAGCCAGCCCGAGCGCTTGAACAGGTAATACATGTAGCCGCAGACGCAACTCATCAATCCCACGGCCACGGGATAGCCGTATTGCCAGTCCAGTTCCGGCATGAACTTGAAGTTCATGCCCCACACACCGGCAAACGCCGTGAAGACGGCGAAGATAGCCGCCCAGGCCGCCAATTGCTTGTTCACTTCGCTCTCGTCGATGGCCACCATCGACAGATTCACCTGGATGGCCGTGCTGATGGTGTCGCGGATGGTGTCGAGCGTGCCGTTGATGCGCGCCAAATGGTCGTGCACGTCGCGGAAATACTCCTGGGTATCGTGGCACAGGGGCGGCACCCGGCCGCCGTGCAGCTTGCCCACCGCTTCCATCAGGGGCGCCACCACATGGCGCAAGACCATGACCTTGCGTTTCAGCTGGTACAGGCGTTCGATATTGTCGCGCTCGGTGCCGCGGTCGAAGATACGGTCTTCGATCAGTTCCAGCTCCGATTCCAGCGCGTCGAGCACGGGGAAATAACGGTCGACGACGGCATCCATCAGCGCGTACAGCACAAAGGCGGAGCCCTGGCGCAGCAAGTGCGGTTCGCGCTCGGCGCGCGCGCGCACGCCAAGAAAACCCTGCGAGCTGTTGCTGCGCGACGAGAGCACGTAATTGGCGCCAACGAAAATATCGACTTCGCCCAGCACCAGTTCGTTCTCGACCATTTCCACGGTTTTCACGACGGCAAACAGGGAATCGCCATATTCCTCGATTTTCGGGCGCTGGTGGCCCCGCTGCGCATCCTCGACGGCCAGTTCGTGCAGGCAAAACTCGTGCTGCATCTGTTTCAGCTCGTCCGGCGTGGCGTCGAGCAGGGCGACCCAGACGAAGCAGTCGGGCCGCTCCACGTAATCGCTGATATCGTCAATCGGCAAGTCGGCCAGTTTTTTGCCATCCTGGTAGGCCACGCAGTTAATCAGCATACAGTTCCACAATGAAAGTTAAAACCGGACGAAACCATCCGGCAAGCGCCAGCTTACCTGATTGCCCCCCTTCATTGTGTTTTGTCGCGTGCAACAGACGCCGCGCGGGAACGGAAGGAAAAGCGGCCGGGGCGGCTGCCCCGTCCGCAGGATCGATCAATCGTCCTTGGCGCCGTCGATGCCCAGTTCGGAAATCTTGCGCGTGATGGTGTTGCGGCCTATGCCCAGGCGCACGGCCGCGTCATTCTTGCGCCCATGCGTATGCTTGAGCGCCGTCTTGATCAGGGCCGACTCGAATTGCCGCCCCAGCACGGCCATGACTTCCTGCTGCCCCGCGCCCAGCATGCCGGCCGCCTGCAATTCCAGCAGGCCGATCCAGCCCGGCGGCGCGCCGTTGGCGGGCGCGGCCGCCTCGAACACCTGGCCGCCCTGCGCGTGCGCCACGGCGGGCGCCGCGCCCTCGCCGGAGACGACGGCGGCAGCGCCATCGCCCTGCCCCTGCGTCAATTCCAGCGGCAAGTCCTTGATTTCCACCGTCTGGCCCGGCGCCATGACGGTAATCCAGTTGCACAGGTTTTCCAGCTGGCGCACATTACCCGGCAAATCGAGGCTGCTCAGGAACTGCATCGTCGGCTCGCTCATGCGCTTGGCTTCCACGCCCAGCTGGCGCGCGCTTTGCACCAGGAAGTGGCGCACCAGGATGGGGATATCCTCGCGCCGCTCCCGCAAACTGGGCAGGCGCAGGCGGATCACGTTCAGGCGGTGATACAAGTCTTCGCGGAACAGGCCGTCGCGCACGCGCTGCTCGAGGTTCTGGTGCGTGGCGGTAATGACGCGCACATTCGCCTTCATGGGCTGGTGGCCGCCGACGCGATAAAAATGCCCGTCGGACAGCACGCGCAGCAAGCGCGTCTGCAAATCGAACGGCATGTCGCCGATTTCATCGAGGAACAAAGTGCCGTTTTCGGCCTGTTCGAAACGGCCCCGGCGCGTCGTCTGCGCGCCCGTAAACGCCCCCCGTTCATGGCCGAACAGTTCCGACTCCAGCAAATCCTTGGGTATCGCCGCCGTGTTCAGGGCAATGAAAGGCTGCGCCGCGCGCGGGCTGTGCTTGTGCAGCGCGCGCGCCACGAGTTCCTTGCCGGAACCGGATTCGCCCGTGATGAGGACCGTCACATTCGATTGCGACAGGCGGCCGATGGCGCGGAAGACTTCCTGCATGGCCGGCGCCTGGCCAAGGATTTCCGGCGTTTCCGACGGTCCCGATTCGACGCTGGTCTCGCGCAGGCTCTCTTCCAGCGCACGACGGATCAGCTCGACGGCCTTGTCGATATCAAAAGGCTTGGCCAGGTATTCGAAGGCGCCGCCCTGGAAGGCCGCGACGGCCGAATCGAGGTCGGAAAAGGCGGTAATAATGATCACTGGCAAGCCGGGAAAGCGCGACTTGACCGTCTGCAACAATTCCAGGCCGGATGCGCCCGGCATGCGGATGTCCGACACGAGCACTTGCGGCGTGTCAAATTCCAGTGCGGCAATGGCGTCGCGCGCATTGGCAAAACTCTTGGTGGCGAGGTTTTCCCGCGCCAGGGCTTTTTCCAGCACCCAGCGGATTGATTCGTCGTCGTCAACTATCCAGATTGGCTTCATTAGTGTGTGCGTCCCGCAATGGATTTCATGGGTGGGATACTCCCCCCGCTTATGGCAAGGGTAAAACGATCCTGAAATCGGTGTATCCAGGCCGGCTTTCGCACTCGATCACGCCCAGGTGCTGTTGCACGAAGGTTTGCGCCAAGGTCAGTCCCAGCCCGCTGCCGCCTTCCCTGCCCGACACCAGCGGGTAGAAAATCCGGTCGCGGATCTGGGGTGCGATGCCCGGTCCGTTGTCAATGATATGCAAGTCTAATGCCAGGTTGTAGCGGACCTTGGCCAGGGTCACCTGGCGCGCCACGCGCGTCTTGAACGTCAGCTCCGCGTCGCCTGCCTCGATGCGTTCGGCCAGGGCCTGCGCCGCGTTATGTGCGATATTGAGCACGGTCTGTATCAATTGCTCCTTGTCGCCGCGAAACTCGGGGATCGAGGCATCGTAATCGCGCGAAATGGTCAAGCCGCTGGGAAATTCGGCCAGGATCAGGCTGCGCACCCGCTCGCACACTTCGTGGATATTCACGTCGCCCACGATGTGCGGACGGCGGTGCGGCGCCAGCAGGCGGTCGACCAGCGTTTGCAGGCGGTCCGCTTCCTTGATGATGACTTGCGTGTATTCGCGCAGCTCGCTCAGATGCAGGGCCGGCAATTCCAGCTCCAGCAGCTGGGCCGCGCCGCGGATGCCGCCCAGCGGATTCTTGATTTCATGCGCCAGGTTGCGGATCAGCTCCTTGTTGACCTGGCTCTGGTCGAGGATGCGCTCCTCGCGGTCCAGCTTGAGCTGCTGCACGTTTTCGCGCAGCTCGATCAGCACGCCGTCGCGCGGCGCGTCGAGCGCGCTGACGATGCTGTGCACGCGCAGCGGCTCGCGCCCGAGGCGTTCCAGGCTCAGGTCCTGGCGCAGGTCGGAAAATTTATGTTCGAGCGCCTGCGCGCAGATGCTCGCCAGCTCGTCGGGGTTCAAAAACAGCGCCGTCAGTTTTTGCCGCGACAGGGCTTTGAGCGAACTTTCCAGCAGGTTTTCCGCCGCCGCGTTGGCATAGCCGATGCGGCCGTCGCCGTCGAGCAGAATCACGGCTGAAGCGAGCAGATCAAGGCCGGCCAGGTGCGCGGGGCGGCTGGAATGGTTGTCTAGTGTCATGTGCTTTACCGAATATTCGCGATCTCGCGTTTCAGGGCGTCAATGTTTTGCTGCGTGCGGCTGATGTTGTCCTTCAACTGCGCCACTCTTTCCTGATATTTCGCATAGTTGCGCTCATTGCCCTGGCGTTCGGGCTGGCCCTCGTTGAATTCCAGGCGCTGCGCCGCCAGCTTCTGCTCTTCGCTGCGCAATTCATCCTGCAGGATCTGGCGCCGGTCCAGGTCGCGCGCGCGCTGCTCGGCGCCATCAACCCTGGGAAACGCGCCAGCGGCCGGAGCCGCCGTGGCCGCCGCCTGCGTGGCGGGCCGCGCGGGGGCGGCCAGCGGCGCCGTCCTGCGCGGCGGCTCCGTCATGGCGCCGGGCAAATCGAGCAGCTTGCAGCCGGCGCCGGCCCGCTTGTCCGTATAGGTCTTGTGTCCCTGCGCATCGGCGCACACATACAGCTGTCCGTGCGCCTGTGCCGCCGCGCCCAGCAATCCTGCCATCAACGCCATTCTGTAATGCTTGGTCAATCTTCACTCCTGTCGGCTCCTGCCGCATCGATCCTGGGCCGACTATACAACACCGCACCGGCGCCGCATGGGCGCAAAGCATAAAAAAACGCGGGCAAGACCGATCGCCTCACCCGCGTTTTTTACTCACTACCGGCAGGTTGCCGGCATGGCGCCATTACAGCGAGTAGTACATGTCGAACTCCGCAGGATGCGTGGTCATGCGCATGCGCTGCACGTCCTGCATTTTCAGTTCCAGGTATGCATCGATCATGGAATCGCTGAACACGCCGCCACGGGTCAGGAACTCGCGGTCCTTGTCCAGGGCTTCCAGGGCTTCTTCCAGCGAAGCGCAGACGGTAGGGATCAGCGCGTCTTCTTCCGGCGGCAGATGGTACAGATCTTTCGAGGCGGCTTCGCCCGGATGGATCTTGTTGGCAACGCCGTCCAGGCCGGCCATCAGCAGTGCGGCGAAGCACAGGTACGGGTTCGCCAGCGGATCCGGGAAGCGCGCTTCGACGCGGCGGCCTTTTGGATTGGCCACGTGCGGGATGCGGATCGAGGCGGAACGGTTTTTCGCCGAGTACGCCAGTTTGACCGGCGCTTCGTAGCCTGGCACCAGGCGCTTGTACGAGTTGGTGCCCGGATTGGTGATCGCGTTCAGTGCCTTGGCGTGCTTGATGATGCCGCCGATGTAGTACAGGGCGAAATCGGACAGGCCGGCATAGCCGTCGCCGGCGAACAGGTTTTTGCCATCTTTCCATACGGATTGATGCACGTGCATGCCCGAACCGTTGTCGCCAACGATAGGTTTCGGCATGAAGGTGGCGGTCTTGCCATAGCTGTGCGCCACGTTCCACACCACGTATTTCAGGTTTTGCGTCCAGTCGGCGCGCTCGACCAGGGTCGAGAACTTGGTGCCGATTTCATTCTGACCGGCGCCGGCCACTTCGTGATGATGTACCTCAACCGGGATGCCCAGCGATTCCAGAATCAGGCACATTTCCGAACGCATGTCCTGGAAGCTGTCCACTGGCGGCACGGGGAAGTAGCCGCCCTTGACGGTAGGACGGTGGCCGCTGTTGCCGCCTTCGATGTCCTTGCCGGTCGACCACGAACCTTCGTCCGAACCGATCTTGACGAAGCAGCCCGACATGTCGATCTTCCAGCGCACGCTGTCGAAGATGAAAAATTCCGGCTCAGGGCCGAAGTAGGCGGTGTCGCCCATGCCCGACGATTTCAGGTAGGCTTCGGCGCGTTTCGCGATCGAGCGCGGGTCGCGGTCGTAGCCCTTGCCGTCCGACGGTTCGATCACGTCGCACTGCATGAACAAGGTCGTTTCTTCCATGAACGGGTCAATATTGGCCGTGTTTGGATCCGGCAGCAGGATCATGTCGGACGCTTCAATGCCTTTCCAGCCAGCGATCGAAGAACCGTCAAAGGCGTGGCCCGACTCGAATTTGTCCATATCGAAGTGCGACACGGGAACCGTCACGTGCTGCTCTTTACCACGGGTATCGGCAAAGCGGAAATCAACGAATTTGACTTCGTTTTCTTCTACCATCTTCAAGACTTCTGCGGCTGTCATTGCCATGCGTATCTCCTAAATGAATGTGGGGTGAGGCGACCTAAGTGCGTCTGGGCTGATGAAGCGAAGCAAACATTGCGTGCCACCAAAACTCATAAGGATCATAGCAGATTCCATGCCAGCCCCAGGAGAGACCTGGCCGCCAGGGGCAAAACCCGGCTATCCCCATGAAAGTTTTCCTGCCCACGATTTTCAGGCAAGGTTTGCGTCAAATCAAGAATGCACTATGCAAGTGCAAAAAAACGAATAACGCACCATTATCGTGCATTTTGTGCGCATTCTTGAAAAATGCCTCGTTGTGGTGCATCGGGTCTGCACCGTGGTTTCCCGTTTGCGGGGCGCGGACGGCGCACTATAATCGACCATACCATCCCACTTTCTTCGAGGACGCCATGACCACCGCCGCCGACATCCTGAATACCGCCCGCAGCCGGGCCAATGAGGGCACGCCGTATGCCGGCGCCGTCACGCCGCAGGAAGCGTACGAACTGCTGCAACGCGATGGCACCGTCAAGCTGATCGACGTGCGCACGAATGCCGAGCGCGACTGGGTCGGCCGGGTGGACATCGCCGATACCCAGCATGGTGCGGTGCAGTGGGCCACCTACCCGGGCGGCGTGCCGAATCCCGATTTTATGCAGCAACTGGCCGCCCAGGCCGGCAAGGACGAGGTGCTGCTGTTCCTGTGCCGCTCCGGCGTGCGCTCGCGCCATGCCGCCAAGCTGGCGACCGAGCACGGCTACAGCAACTGCTTCGACATCCTCGAAGGTTTTGAAGGCGACAAGGATGCGGACGGCCACCGCAAGCAGATCGGCGGCTGGTGCAAGGCAGGCTTGCCGTGGCTGGGCGCCTGACGCTGGCCGCTTGACTATCTGAACCGTGTTTGATCTGGCGGGCCACGCGATGGCCCGCCATCGGCTACAACCATCCATGCGCGCCCGATTTTTCAACTGCGGCGCCGATTCTCCTTGAAATAATGTACCTTATATAGTACAACGTAGAGGTGCGTCATGGATGCTTCCGGCTTGCGGCAGATTACCCTGCTGTTCTACGCGAACGGCAATGGCGGCGAACCCGTACGCGACTGGCTCAAGTCGCTCCCCATCGAGGAACGCCATGTCATCGGACAAGACTTGATGCATGCGCAATGGCGCTGGCCCGTGGGCATGCCCCTGTGCCGCCATCTGGGGCAAGGTTTATCGGAAATTCGCAGCAGCTTGCCCGGCAAGCGCATCGCGCGCGTGCTGATCTGCCATCACGGCGATTGCCTGGTGGCGCTGCACGGCTTTATCAAGAAAACCCGGACGACGCCGGACGACGACCTGGCGCTGGCCCGCAAACGCGACAAGGAACTGACATGAACGCCACCGCCCCCCACCTCGGCAGCAGTCTCGACGACTTTCTCAAGGAAGAAGGCATCTTCGAGCAAACGCAAACCCGCGCCATCAAGGAAGTGATCGCCTGGCAACTGACGCAGGCGATGCAGGAACAAGCGATGTCGAAGACGCGCATGGCGGCCCTGCTGCAGACGAGCCGCTCGCAGCTCGACCGCCTGCTCGATCCCGGCAGCGACGTGACGCTCTCCACCCTGGAGCGGGCCGCCGCGCTGCTCGGGCGCAAGCTGTCGGTCACCCTCGTTTAAGCGAGTTAAGCGCTCAGGCCGGCTCTCCCGACTCCGGCGCCGCTATCGGATATTCGCCCATCAGCGTCAAGATGCGCTTGCGCACGAAATTGATGTGGCTGCGCAAGCCATACAGGCCATCGGCAAACGACAGGGGTATCGAGATCTGGTTGACCATGTCCTCGATCTGGTCCAGCCGCTTCAATTGCTCCGCATATACTTGCGCGCGTTGCGCTTGCGGCACGTCTTCCAGCGCCTGCTCCACCGTGCGCAGCTGGCCATACCAGCGGTACACGCGCGAGCGGATGCGCCACACGTACAACGGCGGCACGACGCGCGACAGGGGCAATATCAAGGCACCGAGCGCCACCACCAGCACCCACATGCGATCGAAGAAATTGGCCAGCCAGAAACTCATGTAGCGCTGCAGCACGGGCGCGCCATCCTTGTAGAATTTCAGCGCTTCGGGCGCGACGGGAATTTCCGTATAGCGCGCGGACGGGAACTGCCCCTGCTGCTGGAACCAGCCCGTGCCGCCGTGAATACTGGCCGCCGCCTGCACGAACAGGTCGACCAGGGCCGGATGCAAGTCTTCGCGCGCGACCAGGGTGGCGGTCGGCGCGATCAGGTGATAATCCTGCGCGGGGATGTTCTGCCCCAGGTCGACGATACCGCGCGGCAAGACCACATGCGTGAGGAAGGGCAAGCGCCGCGTGTACGCCTCCGCTTGCGAAAAATCAAACAGCTTGATGCCCGGCGTCTGCAGCAGCATCTGGATCAGCGGCGCTTCCGGCGCCGAGCTGAACACGAGGCCGTCGATGCGCCCTTCCAGCAGCGCCACCGTGGCGGGCGTATTTTGCAAGTCGCTCACCGTCAGCTCCTTCGCCTCCACGCCATTGACTGACAGCAACTGCCGGAACAGGCTGGGCACGCCCGTGCCTTCCGGCCCCAGATTGATCTTCATGCCCTTCAATTGCGTCAGCTCCGTCACCATCTTGTCTTCGCGCAGGAACAGCCACACGGGTTCCGTAAACAGGCTGCCCAGGGAAATCAAGCCATGGCGCTCGGCATCGGCGTGCTCGGTCGAGCCGCTTTGCACGAAGGCGATATCGGTCTTGCCGTTATTGAGGCGCTGCAGGTTGTCCTGCGAACCCAGCGATGGTTGCAGGGTTACCTTGATGCCGTGTTTGGCCAGGGTGGCCGCGTATTTCTTGCCGAATTCTTCATACGCGCTATTGTCCTGCCCCGTCGACAGGCTCACCTGGCGCGGCGGCGCCGGGTCGACCAGCCAGTAAGCAAGCGCGCAGAATGCGCCGACCAGCAGCAAGGTGGGACCGGCGGTGGCGAGGAAATCGCGCACGGAAAAGCGGCTGAACGCGAGGATTTTGGACATGTGGTGGCGCATAGGTTTCATGGGTGGCTACGATGCCAAGAAAACCTCAACTATGCAAGGCACTTTCACAGGCGCGGCGTGGCCAAATCCGCTACAGTAGCAGATCGATCACCTGCCCTCTGGAGCCCCGCATGCTGAAAATTCTTGGAAAAGCCGCCTCGATCAATGTCCGCAAAGTCTTGTGGACGTGCGAGGAACTCGACCTGCCCTACGAACGCGAAGACTGGGGCAGCGGCTTTCGCGCCACCGACGACCCGGCCTTCCTGGCCCTGAACCCGAACGCCATGGTTCCCGTGCTGCTGGACGGCGACCTGGTGCTGTGGGAATCGAACACGATATGCCGCTACCTGTGCGCCCAGGCGGGCCGTGAAGACTTGCTGCCAAGTAATCCCCGTGCCCGCGCGGAAGTGGAAAAATGGATGGACTGGCAAATGGGCGATTTGAACAACAGCTGGCGCTACGCGTTCATGTCGCTGGTGCGCCACAGCCCCGCGCACCAGGATGCGGCGCAGCTGGCGGCCGGTATCGCGGGATGGAACAAGATGATGGGCGTGCTGGAGCAGCAGTTGCAGCGCACGGGCGCGTTTGTGTGCGGCGAGCAATTCACTCTGGCCGATATCGTGCTGGGCCTGTCCGTCAAGCGCTGGCTGATGGCCCCGATGCAACGTCCGGCATATCCGGCCATTGCCGCGTATCACGCGCGCCTGGAAGATAAAACGGCTGCGTTTGCCGGCTAATGCATTCCTAGTCCAGCTCGATTGCCTCGACCGTGCCGCCGATGACATAACAGTCGCCATCGCGGCGCACTTCGTCCAGCGAGCCGGGATCATCGTGCGTATAGGTGCCGTCGACATCGACGCACCACACATCGCCAAAACGCAGCAGCTTCACGCCGCAGCAGATGCGGTTGATGAAATTGCCCGGCGTCCGGACCAGCACTTCGCGCACCGCGCCCACCGTGATGGCGACCTGGCGCCAGACGTCGCCGTCCAGCGCATGATTTCTTGCGTACACCACGATACGCACGGCTTGCACGCCCTGCGGTCCGTACACCTGCTCGAATGATACGAGCGCGCCATCGTCAAAGCGATGATATTGCGCAAAGAGCTGCTGCGTTCTTTCCATAGCCACTTTCTCTTCCATAAAAAAACCGGCCCATTCAGGCCGGCTTTTCATTGCAGCAACGATTTAATTCGTACACTGCTTCGCCACGCCCTCGGCCGGCGCGGGCGGCTCGATCAGCGGCATCAAGCTCGGCGCCAGCGACACGAGCAATTGCACCGGCAAGGCGCTGGTGAAATCGTAGTTCTTCGATTCCGGGCCCCGCACATACGCCGTCATGCTGCCATAGAAGCGCTCGCCGATATTGAAGACGAACGTGGCCGAGCGGTTCACATAGCGCGACTCGATCAGGCGGCCGCCGGCTCCATACACGTCGAAGCGCTGGTCGCCCGTGCCCGTCTTGCCGCCCATCGGGATCGGCACGCCGTCGGCGCCGACAAACGCCGTCTTCGCCCGTTTCGCCGTGCCGTCGGACACGACTTCGCGGATGGCCTTGGCGACAGCCTTGGCCACGTCCGGCGACAGCACCTGTTCCGCTTCCACCTTGCTGCCCCGCTTGACCATGGTGTCGTACGGCGTGTTGGCGGCGAAATGCATGGAATCGATGCGCACGCTCGGCTTGCGCACGCCATCGTTGATGATGATGCCCATCAACTCGGCCAGTGCGGCGGGACGGTCTGCCGAAGCGCCCAGGGTGGTCGCATACGACGGCACCAGCGAATCGAACGGATAGCCCATCTTCTTCCACTGGCGGTGGATTTCCAGGAAACCTTCGACTTCCAGCAAGTTGGCGATGCGGCGGTCCTGCGCGTGCTTGCGGTGCGTGTTGAACAGCCATTTGTAGACTTCCTGGCGCTCCTTCTCGCTGGCCGCCACCATCTGCGACAGGGTGGAACCTTCGTGCTGGCGCAGGTACGCCACCATCCACAGTTCCAGCGGATGCACATTGGCCAGATAACCGCGGTCGGCCAGCGACCAGTTTTCCATCGCGTACTGCTGGTACATCCTGGCCACGCGCTCGGGCGGCACTTCGTTTTGCGACGGCAGGTTGGCGTTGAGGAAATCGCCGAATTCCGCCACCGTGCCCTTGGGATTGATGGTGCGGAAGATGTTCGCCAGGCGCACAGGCGTCGGGCGGATGCTGGCCAACAGAATCTTTTCCTGCTCGTCGACGCTCTTGCCGCGGTACTTCTGGTAGAAGCGGTGCAGGAATTCACGCCCTTCCTTGTCGGCAAACCGGCTCAGGTACTGGGCGCGGCGCGGATCGTCCGCATCCGCCAGCAGCGAGGCCGAGGAATCGGGGCGCGAAAACATGTAGTAGCGGGCCACGTCGCGCATCAGGCGCACGAACACCAGGTTGGTCGACTGGCGCAAGGCCTGCTGCACCGTCATGATGCGGCTGTCGTCGAGCTTGGAGAAGTTGCCGAAATGGTGCAAGCCGCCGCCCGTGAAGAAGCCTTCGCCCGGATTGCCCGAGTATTTGCGCTCCATGGCGGCCGCCAGCATGGCCGGCAGCTTGCGCGCCTCGCCGAGCGGCAAAGGTTTCAGATAGGCAATCGCCCACTGCGACAGCATGTCCTTCGGATCGACGGCGATCTTGCCCAGCTCGGCCGCGTCCATGCCCTGGTAGCGCTGGTGCAGCTGGTCGATGATGTCCAGGTACGTCACCAGGGTGCGCAGCTTGGCCGTGGAACCGAGGTCCAGCTTGGCGCCCTCGTTGATGTCGAGCGGCTGGTCGAAATTATCCGTCTGCACGCGCAGCAAGTTGGCCTGCTCACCCTTTTGCAGCAGGGTAAAGCTGTACACGACGTTGGCCGGGTCGCCATTGCCCAGCATGCCCTTGCCCGTCAAACCGGCCGCTTTCGCCACTTCCGGGTCGCGCAGCTCGCGCAAGACCTTGGTGACGGCGTTTTGTGCCTGCGCATCGAGCGTGCTGACCACTTTCAGGTCCAGGCGGTCCAGGTTGTACAAGCGCGGATCGCCGAGCATGCTGGCCAGGTGGTTGCGCACGGCATTCGAGGCCTTGCGCGTGACGAACGAGGTCGACGCTTCCGACTGCACGCCCGACGCCGCTGACGGGCGCAGCTTTTCGGCGATGGCGGCATCGCGCAGCTGCGCCGAGATCACGCCCGCCTGCGCCAGCAGGCGCAGATGGCTGTTGGTCAGCACTTCCAGGTCGGCGCCGCCGGCTACCAGGTAGTGGGACGGACGGCGCTGCGCGATCAGCAGGCTCAACGCCTGCTTGTAGGCCAGCGCGCTGCCGGGTTGATCCATTTTTCCACTGAGCAAAGTTTTCACTTCGGCAAACGGGCGGCCATACCAGACCCACATGCCGTCGCCGATGCCGTTGACCTCGCCAAAGCCGCTCTTTGCCGACAGCGGCACGGTATTGAGATAGTTGACGACGATCTTGCGCCGCGCTTCCATGGTGTTTTCGCCATCCTGGTACGAGCGCAGGCTGGCCGACATCATCTGCAGCAGCTTGTCCTGCATGGAGCTGGTGCGGCCGTCTTCCGAATGCCGGTACTTTTCGATCTGCGTGGCCAGGGTGCTGCCGCCGCCGCCCCGGTGGCCGCCGAACAGGTTCAGCGCCTTGTCCAGAATCGCCTTGCTCAGGCGGTCCCATTCGACGGCGGGATTGCGCCCGGGCGTGCCAGGATCGAGCAATTCGCGGTTTTCGATGAACAGCAGGCTTTGCACCAGCGCCGGCGGCGCATCGGCAAAGCCGTCGAACATGCGCTCGGGATAGCTGGCCGCGAACAGGGGCGCGGCGCGGCAATCGAGGATGCTCAATCCCGCGCGGTTTTTCTCGTGATAGGTGGCAAAGATGCCCATGTCGACCAGTTGCACCATTTTCGGCGACATGCGCGCCTGCGCCGTGACCGCATAGTCGCGCGCATTGAGCTTGGTGATGAAGTCGGGCAGGCTGGCATAGCCGAGGCGCTCGTCATAAGGGCCATGCTGCGGATAGCGGATGGCGCCGGCAGGCGCGGGGCCAGGCTCGACCTTGTATGTCAGCTGGCGGTCCAGGCGCGAGAAAAACTCCGCCTGCAGGGCCGAGGTGCGCACTTCGCGCATGACGAACCAGGCCACGCCGGCGATCAGCGCCAGCACAATGATCAGGAAAATGGGCCAGATGCGCGAACGGCGCTTCTTCGGCGGGCTTGCCGGCGGCGGCGCCTCGGGGCCGGCTTCGGCCGCCGGGTCGGTGGGGAGCCGCTCTTGCGCGGCCAGGTTGACGCCTGTGTCTTTCATGGGATGCTGGGGTAAGGTTGGGTTTGGACGGCGCGGAAAATGCGGCAGCGATACCGCTCCGCGCAGGATAAGACGAGGGCCAGACAGGCCCGGTCACAACAAAGCTTGCTTAACATGATGTCCATACCGGTGAATCAAAAAAACGCTCTACTGCACAGGCAGGCAACCCCGTGTCTGACACGCGGAGTCCCTGTTCACCATTCCACCACATCGGCATGAAAACGACTGACGAGCGCGCACAAAAATCTTGCTTCATTGAAGATTTTCGCAAAAAAACAACGACCGGGACTGTCCACTGTCGAACATGGGCCTAAGGCGGGCTGGGCGATGGCGAAAAAGCCGCCGGCGCCGGGCTGGCAGCAGCTCAGATGGTGACGTATTCCGCCTGCATGGCGTCGAGCGCGGCGCACATGTCCGCGAAGGCGGCCGCCGCTTGCTTCGGCTCGCCCTTGACGCCCAGTTCGATATGCCGGCGCGTCTGTGCGTCGCCCACGCTGGGCAGGCTGAAAACCTTGATCAACGGAAACTCCGCCTCGAGGCGCACCATCAGCGGCGTCAGCAGCGATTCCGCCGTTTCATACACGAGCAAGGCATGTTCCGCATGCGGCACCTGGTTGAACAAATGGCTGTAATGCGTGTCGAGCACCCATTCGATCATGGGCCAGGACATGACGGGAAAACCAGGCACGAAATAGTGCTCGCGCACGGCAAAGCCGGCAATCTTGTTGTACGGATTCGGAATCAGCTCGGCGCCTTCGACAAATTCCGCCATTTTCAGGCGATGCAGGTTTTCCGGCGAGTTCAGGTCCGCCGGCGCGCCCGCCTCTGCGCCCATTTCCGTGATCCGTTGCTGGATGTTCGCCTTGCCCTGCGGATGCAGCACCAGCGGCAAGCCCAGCGCATCGGCCGCCGCCTGGCGCGTATGGTCATCCGGCGTGGCGCCGATGCCGCCAAAGCTGAAAACGATGTCGCCGCTGGCAAAGCTGCGCTTGAGCAAGGCCATCAGGCGCGCCGGCTCATCGCCCACGTATTCCGCCCAGCTCAGCTGCAAGCCGCGCTGCTTGAGCATTTGCACCACTTTCGGGAAATGCTGGTCAGTGCGCTTGCCCGACAGGATTTCGTCGCCGATGATGATCAATCCGATAGCCATGAAATTTCCTTCTTTGATTCAATAGTTAAGCTCAGGCATCCGCCGGCGCCACGTCCGTCATGCCGCGCTGGCCCCGCAGGCGCGCCAATGCTTCCAGGCAGTAATACTGGAACCACAGGCCCGTAAAGATAAAGATCAGCACATACAGCCAGATGGCGAACGCCGCCAGGAAGGGGAAAAACACCACCGACATCGCGCCGCCCATCCACAGCAGGCCAGGCACGGCGCCGGCCGCGCCGGAGACCATGCCGATGGCCAGCAGGGGCCAGCGCTGCGTGCGCATGACGGCGTGGCGCTCGTCCACGCTGGCATAATCGGCCATGGCGTCATACGCCATCACGCGGTAGGTCAGCCAGCCCCACAGCACGGCTTGCCCCGCCAGTGCGGCGGGCGGAAACGCGTACAGGGGCAGCAGGATGACCCAGGCGACGATGAACAGCAAGAAAGTGGCCAGCGAGGTGCCGACGCTGCCAAGCAGGCTGCCGCCATGCTTCTTTTCCAGCTGCGCAAAGTGCCGCCCGCCCACGTGGCGGCCGATGGCCGGCATGGCGAACAGGCCCATGAAGATCAGCGCCGTCAGGATCATCAGCGGCAGCAGCATGAACATGGCGATCAGGGGCACGATGACGGCTTTGAGCACGCCCAGGCCGAAGGTGGCCAGCACCTGGCCGCTGGTGCGGAAGAAATCGTACTGCGTAAACAGCGCATGCAGGCTGTCGATCAGCGGCTGCAGGCCCACGTACAGCAGGGCGCCCCACACCACCACCGACAGGATGAACGGCACTGCGCTCAGCAGCAGTATCCTGCCGTGCCATTGCGACAGGAAAGCACGGCCATACGAATTCAACACATTGCGCATCAGCGGCGTCCTTTTCGTTTAATTCTTGCAAATTCCACCATGCGGCGCAGGCCCAGCCATTGCTGCTGCCAGAAGCCGCGGCCATAGTTGCGCCCGGGGCGGCCCACGCCTTGGCTGTCGATGCGGGCCAGCTGGTCGCGCACGCCCGTGCGCGCATAGCCGGCCGAGAAATTCGCGGTACCCAGCAGCATATCCCAGATCGGCAAGACCACGCCGAAGTTGCAACCGCCCAGGCTGCCCTTGCCTGCCGACTCATGCCCCACGCCAATGGCGTGATGCGTGCGGTGGAAACGGGGCGAAATCAGCAGCCGCTCGCCGATGCGGCCGAAGTGTATCCTCACATTTGCGTGCTGCAAGCTTTGCAGGATGCGCGAAATCGACACGAGCAGCACATACTGGCCCGGCGGCACGCCGATACCGAGCGCCACCAGCGCCATCACCACGTCGCGCAGGAAGTCGTCGAGCAGGTGGTTGCGGTCATCGCTCCACAAGTTCATGTTCTGCTGGCTGTGATGCAGGCTGTGCAAGCCCCACCACCAGCCGAAATGGTGCGAAGCCCGGTGGTAGCAATAGTCGACGAAGTCCAGTATCACAAAATAAATGATAAAACTGAGCAGCGGACTGATGCCGGGCAACAGTGATTCCAGGTTCAATGGATGGATATTGTCGAAACGCAAAGCGCCCGCCAATGCATCCATCAGCGGATCGAGCGTGAAGAAGACCAGCACGGAAAACAGGCCGATGCGGTGCAGCACGGTATAAATAAAATCGTTCCAACGGGCACGCGGGTCGGTGATCTTTTGCGCGGGAATCAAGGCTTCGAGCGGACGCAGCACGAGAAACAGCAGCAGCAGTTCGCACAGGCCGATCAGCAGCCATTCCGTGCCTTCGAACGCCTCTTCCGTGAATTCGCCAAAACCCAGGTGGTAGACGAGGGGATTCACCACAGTCTGGAACAGCCAGCCTTGCGCCACGCCAAACGCGTCGACCACGGCGTCGATGGCCGGCGTGACGAAGTTGAGGATATCGGCGGCGATCATGGCTGGCCCTTCTTCTGCGCGTAGGCGGGATGCGCGCGCAGGGTGGCAAAACAGAAACCCTTGTCTTGCAGGCCAGAAATCAGGGCATCGAGGTTGGCGGGCGCCCACGGCTCCTTGCGCGACCAGATGCCCATGTGCGCAATGAAAATGTCGCCGCTGCGCAAGTTCGCCAGCGCTTTCTTCAGCAGCATGGCGTTCGGGTACTTATCGCTGGGCAGTTCATCGCCCGAATACCCGGCCGGTGCCCAGCCCGCGTGCTGGTAGCCGCAGGCGCTGCCGGCCGCCAGGGTGCGCGGCGACGTGTAGCCGCCCGGCGCGCGCCAGAACGGGTCGAGCTTGCGGCCCGTCAGTTCCTGGAAGCGCGTATCGACGCGGCGCAATTGCTCGCAGAACTGCTTATCGGTGAAGGAGGCCAGCTTGCCGCCGTCCTTGCCGAACTGGGGCTTGACCTGGATCAAGCCGTTGGCCAGATCCTTCTTCCAGTACACGTGGTCAAACGTATGCGTGCCGAACGCATGGCCTTCGGCGACCCTGGCTTTCCAGTACGGCGCCCACGACGGGTCCAGCGAGTAGTCGCCGCGCGTGGTCTTTTCGTTGGCCAGGAAGAACGTGGCCTTCACATGGCGTTGATTGAGCACGTCGGCAATCAGTTGCGCTTGCGACTGGCTGCCCGTGTCGAAGGTCATGTAGATCGTGCCCTTGCAGGCGGCAGGCGCTGAAGCTGCGGCTGATACAGGAACAGGTGCGACAGGGGCGGCGGCATGCGCGGTCGACAACATCGCGCTGGCGCACAGCAGCATGGCGGGCACATGGCCCGCAAAAGTGAGGCGTTGCATCATCACACCCGTCATCACATGCGTGGCGAGTGGGTGGCGAAATACACGCCATGGGGCGAGCGGCCCACCGGTATCGTCTTGATCACCTTGCGCGTGGTCAAATCGATCACGGCCACTTTCTTGATCCAGCGCAAGGTGACCCACATGGTCTTGCCATCGGGCGTGATTTCCATGCAATCGGGGCCACCGGGCACGTTGATGGTGCCCACGTTTTCCAGGGTTTGCTGGTCGATGATGTTGATGGTGTTCGACACGCGGTTCGACACGAACGTCATGCGCTTGTCACCGAGCGCGCGGAAATTATGCGTGCCGGCGCCCGCCTTGATGCGCTTGACGGTCTTTTGCGTGCGCCAGTCGATCACTTCCACGTAATCGCTGCCCATGATGCCAACCAGCAAATATTTACCGTCGGGCGTCATCGTGATGCCGGCCGGCGCGGGACCGACGGGCATGGTCCATTTCACCGTCTGCGTGGCCAGGTCGATGGCGCTGACCTGGTTGCTGCCCTGCTGCGTAATGAACGCCATGCTGCTGTCGGCCGTGAAGGCCATGTGGCTGGGCAGCTTCGGCAGCGCGATGCGCTTGGCCAGGGTCAGGTTCTTGCCGTCGTAGCGGTACAGGTCGATGCGGTCCAGACGCAGCGAATTCGAGATGAACCACTTCTGATCCGGCGAAAAGCCGATCTGGTAGGGGTCGAGGATGTTGCTGATGCGGCGCTGGATCTGGCCCGACACGGGGTCAAGGAAGATCAGCTCGTTGCCGACGGAGCTGGCGACGATCAGCGACTTGCCGTCCGGCGTCTCCATCAGGTGATGCGGTTCCTTGCCGACGGCAAAGGTGGACAGGGGAGCATAGGTTTTCTGGTCCAGCAGTTGCACCGTGGCATCACGGGAATTGAGCACGACCACCACTTCGGCTTGCGCCGTAGACATTGCGGAAACCAGGCACAGCGAGGAAAAAACAAGGCGGCGTAGACTGCGGAACATGGCAAAAATCACTGTTAAATACAAAACAGGCATTTTACGTGGAAACACTGTATTGATTGTATTAAATCCCCCCTTAAATACGACCATCGGTCACATCGTGCCGCAATTTTCCCTTTTTCCTGCGCCGGGCCTGGAATGGCGCTTTGCAACTCATTGCTCTACAATCTGAAGCTTTCATCGCCTACACAAGGATAATCATGACCACCACCACTACCGCTTCCGGCCTGCAATACATCGATACCGTCGTCGGCGAAGGCGCTGAAGCGCAAGCCGGCAACAATGTTGTCGTGCATTACACGGGCTGGCTGCAAAACGACGACGGCAGCGCCGGTTCGAAATTTGATTCGAGCAAGGACCGCAACGACCCGTTCGAATTCCCGCTGGGCGCAGGCCGCGTCATCCAGGGCTGGGACGAAGGCGTGCAAGGCATGAAAGTGGGCGGCAAGCGCCAGCTGATCATCCCGGCAGCACTGGGCTATGGCGCACGCGGCGCCGGCGGCGTGATTCCACCGAACGCCACCCTGATTTTCGACGTCGAACTGCTGGGCGTATAAGCACCGACCAGGCTGCGTTCGCATGACCGCGCCCGGCGCCGCCCCTGTTCACGCAGCGGCGGCGCTTTTGTTTTGAGTATGTCCTCTAATGCACGGCGCGCTTTTTTCACTATGATGTCAGGCACTGCAGCACGCACGGTGGCCACTCCGCCGTGCCTGCCGCACTTTTCCAGCGATTCCCTCAGCACACAGGAGCCATCATGAGTTTACAAGAGCAATTCGACCAAGCGCAGCTCGATTCCAAGACCCTGTCCGAGCGTCCGGACAATATGACCTTGCTGAAAATTTACGCCTTGTTCAAGCAAGCGTCGAGCGGCGACGCCACCGGCGAACGCCCCGGCATGACCGACTTCGTCAACCGCGCCAAGTTCGATGCCTGGGCGGCCCTGGCCGGCACGTCGAAGGAAGATGCGCAACAGCAATACATCGACCTGATCGAAGACTTGAAGGACTGATTCTTCCCTGCCCCGGCGCCCGCCGGGGCAATGTTATTATTTCCGCATGACACTATCACCGCTTTCCCTTGTTTCCCTGGCGCACGCCGCCGACCTGCCCCGTTTGTTCGACGTCTGGCACCTGTCCGTGCGCGCCACCCACGATTTCCTCGCCGACAGCGATATCGATTTCCTCTGCCCCTACGTGCGCGATGAGCTGGCCAGGGTGGCCGCCGAAGGCCTGCTGCACGTGCTGCGCGATGCCGATGGCAGCGCTTACGCCTTCCTGTGCGTCGAGCATGCCAAGATCGAAATGCTGTTCGTGCATCCCGATCAGCGCGGCAGCGGCGCCGGCCGCACGCTGGTCCAGTACGCCATCACGGCCTTGGGCGCCAGGGTTGTCGACGTCAACGAGCACAACACGCAAGCGCACGGCTTTTACCGCCACCTGGGCTTTGTCGGGGAAAGCCGCTCGGAATGCGACCCGTTCGGCAAGCCTTTCCCCATTTTGCACCTGAAACTGGCCGAAAACGGCTGAAAACTCACCAAAAACCACCAAAACAGGCCGTTAACGCAAAAGTGGCTACCAAATCGGTAGCCACTTTTTTTACGCCGGTATCAGCCGTAAATTACTTTTTCGCTGCCGCCAGCGCCTGCGCGATCCAGCCGTCAAACGTCTGCTGGTGGTACTTGATCCAGCCGGCCGTATGGCGGGCAATATCGGCCTGCGTGTTTTCTCCGCGGCGCATGCGCTCGTTCTGCGCATTGATGTCGGCCACGGGCAATTGCATCACCTCGAACAGCTTGGCCGCGGCCGGATTTTTCTCCGCCCAGGCTTTGTTCGATACGATGCGCGCCGTGTTGACGGCAAAACCGTAGTCGCTGCCATCGTCGAGGCGGGTATTTACCTTATCCGGATTGGCCGAGAACGGCACTTTGAGCCAGACCACGTCCTTGCCCGGCACCAGCACGCCGCTGACCCAGTATGGCGTCCATGTGTAGTACAAAATCGGTTCGCCACGCTTGTAGCGGCCCAGGGTATCGGCGATCAGGGCCGCATAGCTGCCCTGCACGTGCGTCACCGTCTCGCGCAATTTGTACGCATCCATGTGGTTCTCGATCAGTGCTTCGCAGCCCCAGCCGGGGTTGCAACCCGTCAAGTCGGCCTTGCCGTCGCCATCGTGGTCGAACAGCCTGGCCAGGGTGGGATCGCGCAACTGGTCGATATTCGTGATGTTGTACTTCTCGGCAGTGGCCTTATCGATCAGATAACCTTGCGCCGCAGGACCCGCATACTGGCCCGTGCGCAGCAGCTTGGCGTCGCCGCCCGCATTGTTATAGAAATCCTTGTGCATCGGGTCCCAGTGCACGGCCATGAAGGTGGCGTCGCCGTTGGCGATGGCGATATGCGCCGTCGGATACTCCACTTCCTTGATCGGCTGCACTTCATAGCCGAGCTTTTCCAGGGCCTTGTCGACCAGCATGGTCTGGAAGGTTTCTTCCGCGATCGAGCTTTGCAGCGGCTGTACCTTGACGCCCTTGCCGGGCAGCGCATCGGCCGTTGCGGCCGGCGCCTGCGCCATGGCCAGGCTGGTGGTCAGGGCCATGGCGGCGATGGCCAGGGCGGAAAACAGCTGGAACTTGCGTTGCGATTTTTGCGTTTCTTTAAAATGTGCGATTTGATGCATGTAAATCCTTTCTTATTGTGCGTTGGCCAGCGTTGCTTGCTGTTCAACATTATTTTTCTCCGTATTGCCGCGCACCAGGCGCAGCACGAAACCGGCAGGACCCGTCTGGTACCAGTGGCGCACGCCGCGGCGTGGCTGGCCCATCGCTTGCGTCAGGCGGTCCAGGGTGATGGCCAGCAGCACGATACCGAGGCCGCCGACCGTTGCCAGGCCCATGTCCAGGCGGCCGATGCCGCGCAATACCATCTGGCCCAGGCCACCGACGGCGATCATCGAGGCGATCACGACCATCGACAGCGACAGCATCAGCGACTGGTTGATACCGGCCATGATGGACGGCATGGCCAGCGGAAACTGCACGCGGGTCAGCAACTGCCACGGCGAGGCGCCGTAGGCGCGGGCCGCTTCGATCAGGTCGGGACGCACCTGGCGGATGCCGAGGTTGGTCAAACGCACCAGCGGCGGCAGGGCAAAGATGATCGTCACGATCACGCCCGGCGCATTGCCGATACCGAACAGCATGACCACCGGCACCAGATAAACAAAGGCGGGCGTCGTCTGCATGGCGTCGAGCAAGGGGCGCAGGATATTCTGCGCGCGGTCGCTGCTGGCAAGGAAAATACCCAGCGGCAAGCCGATGGCCAGGCAGAACGCCAGCGACGTCAGCACCAGCGACAGGGTGGTCATGGCTTCCGGCCAGATGCCCAGCATCGACACGAGCAGCAGCGCCAGCACGGTGCCGATGGCCAGGGTGCGGCTCGTGAATTGCCACGCCAGCAAGCCGATGATGGCGATCACCGTCAGCGACGGGGCCGCCAGCAGCACGCCTTCCACGCCGGACAGCACGCTGTCGATGGGTGCGCGCACGGCCTGGAAGAAGGGGCGGAAATGCGCGACGACCCAGCCCAGGCCCTGGTTGATCCAGCTTTCCAGCGGCAGCGAGCCGTCGAAAATCTGCGTCAGGTGAAAGCCGGCCGCATGTTCCGGCTGCACGGCGGGCGCGGCGGCGTCCAGCCAGGCGGTGCTGGCGTCGGTGGGCGGCGTCAGCGCCCAGGGATTGATCTGGGCGGCCGGCTGTTCAACAACAGCTTCTACTGTGGAAACGGTGCTTGGGTTCATGCTTGTCCTTTCTGTTGTTGTTCGGCAATGGCTGGCGTGTCGCGGTCGAGGAACTTCAGCAAGGTCGTCTTGCTGATGGCGCCGCGGAAGCTGCCGTCATTGGCTACCACAGGGACGGCGTAAGGCAGTTGCGCCACCTGGCCGAACAGGCCGGCGACTGGCTCGTCTGCATTGATGGTCTGCACGTCGGGCAAATAGGCATGCGCCAGGCCCAGCGGTCCGACATGGCCGTCGAGCGCACTGCGCAGCGAATCGGCCGAGACGACGCCGAGGAACTTGCGCTGCGGATTGACGACATACGCAAACGCGCGATCCTGCTCTTCCAGCATCGACAGCGCGGCGCGCGAACCGCGGCTCGGCGACTCGGACACGACGATCTGGCTCTTGCGGGCAATATCGCTGGCCTTGAAGACGGCCGCCGCATCGACGCCGCGCACGAAGTTGCGCACGTAGTCGTTGGCCGGTTTGCGCAAAATCTCTTCCGGCGTGCCCACTTGCACCACGTGGCCGTCTTTCATGATGGCGACGCGGTCGCCGATGCGCATGGCTTCGTCGAGGTCATGCGAAATGAAGACGATGGTGCGGCGCTTGATCTGCTGCAAACGCAGCAGTTCCGATTGCATTTCTGTACGGATAATCGGATCGAGCGCGGAAAACGCCTCATCCATCAGCAAAATCGATGGATCGCAAGCCAGCGCGCGGGCCAAACCCACGCGCTGCTGCATGCCGCCCGACAATTCGTCGGGATAGCTGGCGCCGTAGCCGTCCAGGCCCACCTGCTCCAGCGCTTGCTGGGCCAGCGCATGGCGCTCGGCTTTCGGCATGCCGGCCAGTTCCATGCCGAAGGCAGTGTTGTCGAGCACGGTAATTTGCGGCAGCAGCGCGAACGACTGGAACACCATGCTGATGTCCTTGCGGCGCAGGGCGCGCAGCTGGGCGTCCGGCAGGGTATTGATGTCGTTGCCGTCGATCAGGATGCGGCCGGCGGTCGGCTCGATCAGGCGGTTCAGCATGCGCACCAGGGTCGACTTGCCGGAACCGGACAGGCCCATGATGACGAAGATCTCGCCCGCTTCAATGGTAAAGGTGGCGTCGAAGACGCCGATGGTGCAGTCGGTCTTGGCCAGGATGTCCTGCTTGCTGGCGCCCTGACGGACGAGTTCAAGTGCTTCTTCTGGCTTGTCGCCGAACACTTTGAACACATGGTCGATAATGATTTGTTTTGCCACGATGTGGTTCTCCCTCGATTTGACGAATGGATTGAAACCCAGCAAGCTGCCAGCTTGCGGCGGGAATCAGCAAACCCTGTTGCGTCGGCTGCGCCACGGCGCGCAATGCGCACGGGAGCGACAATAAACAGGGGGTGACACGCGATGACCAGCCGATGGCCTAAGCCGATGCCGGGGTGCCGTGTGCGTGCTAAAAGAGGCTGTGGTTCAGGACTTTTAACAACGCTAGCGCCATGCAAATACATGGCACCAAATGTATTTGACCGAAAAAACGATCAAGGTACTTTTAACTGGATGCAGGTGTAAAACCTGAAGAATGATTCACCACTCAGCGAGTGGGGAGTACTGCGAAGCAGAAGGTGAAACGCGGTGTAGCTGTTGTAAATATGACTCAAGTATAACGCAAAAAGTCACAAAAGTCCAATGGCTTTCCAAATAGAAATGTGCTAGCAATGTTCGCCAGCGCACGGTAAAACGTCAAACAGGGGCTAAAACGGCGAAAAGCGACGTGGTGTCATCGTCTTTTCGCCCGCCGCCGCACGCCTTCCCTAGCACCAAACCCGGCGCCAGACAAGTTGCCGGTCATGCATCAGACTTGCTCGGTAAACACCTTGCGCATCTTTTCCGCGATCTTGCCTTCGATCGTGGGGGCAAAGGCGCTCAGCAGGAAGCCCAGCTTGATTTGCAGCTGCGCCTGCTCAGTTTCCAGTGTCAGCGAACCATCGACGCCGCTGCGCTCGAAGCGCAGCACGTCGCCATCCCAGGCGCAGGCCAGGTCGTATTCCTGGGCCAGCTTGTCGGCCACTTGCTGCGCCGCTTCACGCGCTTTTACCGCTGTCAGCTTATGTTGCTGAACTATATTTATATCCGCCATCAAACGATCCTTTTATTAAAAACGGGGGCAATACGGCCAGCATCATACCAGCCGCCATGCGGCGACCCCGGCCACGAATAGGGCCAGTACGCGGAAAAAAACCGCCCTTTCCCACGCATCGCTTGCGCCGCATCAAACCGCAGCCACCAAAGCAGGCCGACTATTTCAGTTCCAGTTGCGAGTTCTTGGAGAACCACCATGGACCAGAAAGTCATCGTGCCGGTCGAAGCCGTGCTGACCAAATGCGTATCGCTGCCCGTCGGCTACGTTCCCACCCCCTCGGCGCCATACCGCCAGCACCGCAAGAATGCGCAGCTGACCCTGCAGCCGGGGCCGCCACGCCTGATCGAGGCGACAGCGCGCAATCTGGCCGCCGTGCCCGTCGGTTCGCGCGTGCTGATCTGGAAGCAGGACCCGTCCGTCAGCGACCTGGGCACGCGCAAGGCCTTCCTGCCCGGCCTGATACTGCAAGGCCCGCGCGACGCGCGCATCACGTTCGGCGAGCCGGGCATCGCCCAGGTCAGCCCGAACGCCTTCGGCGACTTCATCGTCTCGCCCAATACCGACCAGTTCGATGCAGTGCACACGTTTTCCATCGTGCGCATGACGCTCACCATGTACCAGCGCGCGCTGGCCAGCAACGGCACGGCGCCGCCGCTGCCGTGGCAATGGAACAGCGCCAGCAACACGGCGCCCCTGCGCGTGTTTCCGCACGGCTTGCCCAATGTCATGAATGCCTATTACAGCCGCAGCGACAAGGCCCTCAAGTTCGGCGACTTCGTCCCCAGCGGCGCCACCGAGCGCGTCTACACCTGCCGCTCGCTCGACATCGTCTCGCATGAAACGGGGCACGCCGTGCTCGATGGCCTCAAGCCAAATTGGCTGCTCAGCAACAATCCGCCGCAAACGGGCGGTCTGCACGAATCGTTCGGCGACCTGACGGCCATCTTCCTGGCCCTGTCGCAGCTGGACCAGGTGGAAGCCGTCATCGCGCAAACGAAATCCGACCTGCACGACAAGACCTTCCTGGCCGACCTGGCGGAACAGTTCGGCCTGGCCCTGGGCCGGCCCAACGGCTTGCGCAATGCCGACAACGACATCAAGCTGTCCGAGGCGGGCACGGAAGTGCATGCCATCTCGCAAGTGTTTACGGGCGCCATCTACGACATCCTGGCCGACATCTTTGCCCACGAACGCCAGCCCCAGCTGGAAGACGACGCGGCCGTGCTGCACCGCTGCGGCGACTACCTGCGCAGCCTGGTCCTGCGCGCCCTGGTGGCGTCGCCCGACCAGGCTGCCACCTATGCCGACGTGGCCGGCCACATGCTGACCATCGCCCAGTCCGACGGCAACGACGCCTACCTGGACTTCATCCGCAACAGCTTTACCGTGCGCGAAGTGCTCAAGGCCAATGCCATGACGGAGGGCGGCCAGATGACGTTCGCTCCCGATGTCGTCGACGAAGACGGCGCCGTGCAGGACAGGCGCGCCTGCTGCGGTACCATGAACCATGCGGAATACAGCGAATCGGACCAGTTGCTCGAAGCGGAGCGCGAAGCGCTGGCCGCCTGGTGCCGCAGTTACGGCCCCCGCTAAGGGCCGCCACATGCGGCGACACTGGCCCGCGGCGGCAGGCCGCGTCGCGGCCCCACCATCATCCACAGCAGGGAGCACCATGAAAATTTCAGCGCGCAGCAGCGGCGGCTATGCCGGCCTGAGCGAACATTATGAAATCGATACGCAAGTCCATCCGGCCGGCCCCCGCCTGGAAGCGGCACTGGCCAGCAGCGGCTTTTTCACGGACAACCATGCCATGGGCGAGCAAGTGGGCGCCGACATCCCCCAATGGCGCATCACAGTCGAGGCTCCCACCGCGCGCCGCACGCTCACCTTTGCCGAAGACGGCAGCGCTGAAAATGCGCGTTGGCAACAGCTGGTGGCGCAAATCCGGGCCAGCGCCTGACTTTTTCTGTCGCTGAATTGGTGCCTGTCTTGATTTGAATAAAGCAAAAACGCCACACGGCCAGGCCCTGCGGCGTCCACCCTGCTCCCAGCCGCGGCAGGCGACTGTCGCTTTCTTGCCGCGTTCTCCATGCCAACGTCCCGGATAGTCGCTGAAATGCCCATTCTGCGCGCCAGCACCGCCGCCAAAAAATGAATTTGCTTATACGTATTGTATATAAGCGGGATTTGTGAGAAATAGCGAATTGCCTTAAAATACAATGCTTTGCTTTAGTATGCGCCGCCGAGGTTCCTGCAGGCGCTACAGCACCTCCCCATATTGATAGGACTGTTATGACCCACGTTGTCACCGAATCCTGCATCGCCTGTCGCTATACCGACTGCGTCGATGTCTGCCCGGTAGATTGTTTCCGGGAAGGCCCGAACTTCCTGGCAATCGATCCGGACGAATGTATTGACTGCGCAGTCTGCGTGGCAGAGTGCCCGGTGAACGCGATTTTCGCGGAAGAGGATGTGCCGGGCGACCAGCAAGCCTTCATCAAGATCAACGTCGATCTGGCCCGCAACTGGCCGTCGATCACCAAGACGAAGGCGGCATTGCCGGAAGCCGAGCAATACAAGGACGTCAAGGACAAGCTCGACATGCTGGTGCGCTGAGCGCGCAGCATACCCGGCCTGGCGCGCAGCGGGGCATGCCCCCGTGAGCGCCGGCACATGGCCATCGATACGAAAAAGGCAGCGGCAACGCTGCTTTTTTGCTTTTCAAACATGTTTAATCATCTGGCCACGCGAGTGTGGCGCGAATGAACACCGGCACGCAAACTGTGGCCCTGTGCGCGGTAAAGCACATTTTGTCCTCAACAAATATCGTAAAATTGGATTATGATATTTGAGCCGATATTGGCGCTTGGAATTAAACAAGGACTCTATATGCTTTACCAACTGCACGAACTGCAACGCTCTTTCCTCACTCCGGTGATGCAATGGGCAGACATGTCCTCCAAGTTATTTACCAACCCGGTTTCTCCACTGGCCCACACCCCGTTTTCGCAACGCATCGCAGCCGGCTACGAGCTGATGTACCGTCTTGGCAAAGACTACGAAAAACCACAATTCGACATCAAATCCGTTCTCGTCCAGGGCGAGAGCGTCGACATCCGCGAACACGTTGTCGTCACAAAACCGTTTTGCCGCCTGATCCACTTCAAAAAAGAAAGCACAGGCTTGCAACAGCCCAAAGTTTTGCTGGTTGCCCCCCTGTCCGGTCACCACTCGACCCTGCTGCGCGATACCGTGCGCGGCTTGCTGGCCGAGCACGATGTCTACATCACCGACTGGACGGACGCGCGCATGGTACCGCTGACGGAAGGCCCGTTCCACCTGGACGACTACATTTATTATGTGCAGGAATTCATCCGCCTGCTGGCGCCGGACCTGCACGTCATTTCCGTCTGTCAACCGACCGTGCCCGTGCTGGCGGCCATTTCGCTGATGGCGACGGCCAAAGATCCGCACATGCCGAAAACCATGACGATGATGGGCGGCCCCATCGATCCGCGCCGCTCGCCCACGCAAGTGAACAACCTGGCGACGGAAAAGAAATTCTCGTGGTTTGAAAACACCGTCATCTACGCGGTGCCGCCGAATTACCCGGGCTTTGGCCGCAAGGTGTATCCGGGCTTCCTGCAGCACGCCGGCTTCATCGCCATGAACCCGGGCCGTCACGCGCAAAGCCACCGCGAGTTCTACATGCACCTGGTGACGGGCGACGACGAACCGGCGGAAGGCCATCGCCAGTTCTACAACGAGTACAACGCCGTGCTGGACATGCCGGCCGAGTACTACCTGGAAACCATCAAGACCGTGTTCCAGGAATTCAGCCTGCCGAAGGGCACGTGGAAAGTGGGCGGCCAGCTGGTGCGTCCGCAGGACATCACGAATGTGGCGCTGTTCACCGTGGAAGGCGAACTGGACGACATTTCCGGCGCCGGCCAGACGCAAGCCGCACACGACTTGTGTTCCGGCATCCCTGCCGACATGCAGCAAGATTTCGTGGCGCCGAAATGTGGCCATTACGGCATCTTCTCGGGTCGCCGCTGGCGCGAGATCATTTGCCCGAAAATCGGTGAATTCATCCAGAAGCATTCCTGATCCGGAGTGTTCCAGCAAAAACGCCACGCCAGCTTCCACTGGCGTGGCGTTTTCTTTTATGCCCGGCTCATGCGCGCTCGATTTTCACCGACGGGCGCGTATTGACAAAGATCTGCTCGACTCTTGGCTCGCCCGGCCCCGGCTTCTTCATCGCGTAGCCATTCACGGGCTGCGAACGGTTCACCCACAGCGCGTAATACAGGTGGTCGGCGCGCGGATCTTCCGTGTTGGGATGGATCAATATCGTCAATCCCAGGCTGTTGAGCTGCAGCCACGGCACGATCACGGGCAGCAAGTCATTCGTAAAACCAAAGTAAAACGACGGCGTCACGTGCGGGCCGCGCGGCTCCAGGTTCCAGTCGCCCAGTTCGATCCGGAAGCGCTCGGCCGCCCACTTGCGTATCAGCGCCGCTTTCTGGTAGCTGTCTTCGTCAAAATAGATATGCGCGTGATAACTCTCGATATCCGTATAGGCGCGCGGTGCCGAAGGCAAGGTTTCCTCGCCGGGCCGCACGCTGACGGGACGCGGCGTGGGCGCCGTGTCCGTATGCTCGCCCCACGGGCTTTTCCCGGGCGCTGGTGTCGCGCGTTTGACGCCGCCGTCCTGCGCCAGGGCCGTGCCCGCCAGGCCCGAGGCGGCCAGCGCCGCCACCAGGCCGCCGCCGCGCAAGACCGTGCGGCGCTGCGGCGAGAGGAGATTGGCCCATTCCAGGTCGATGGCCGCGTGTTGATTTTTGTCAGACATAGGATTTCCTGTTATTGATAATAGCTAGAGGGATGCGGCAAATCAGAATGACAATGTTGCGCGGGCGTAGTAATAGCCACCGAGCACGCCCAGCGGGCCAGAGTTGTCGTAAGCCCCCGTGTACTGCGCCAGATTCGCGGCGCTGCGCGCCTCGCGCGGCAGCTGGTTCGGTTTCTGGTCAAAGACATTGTTGGCGCCCACGGTCACATTGATGCGCTTGCTGATGTCGTAGCCGACGCTGACATCCGTCACGAAGGCCGCTTTCAGCTGGTAGTCGCCGCCCGTGGCGGCGTTCAGGCGCTTGAGCTTGCCGTAGCGCGTCTCGCGCAGGTTGAAAGTCCAGCCCGCTTTTTCGTATGCCAGCGTGAGAATTTCCTTGTCGCGCGGAGCCCGGTACAGCAAGTCGTACTCGGCCGATTTGCTCAGGGTGCCGATGTTCGGCAGCCCTTGCAGCACGGCGGGAAGGTCCGCCTTGCCCACCAGGCTCGTGTGGTTGAAATTCGCCGCCGCCGTCCAGCGCAGCTTGCCGTCGGCCACGCGCAGCACATCTTCCGCCGTGAAATCGACGCCGCGCGTGCGCGTGTCGCCCACGTTGGCAAAGTAATGCGCGACGAGGCCATTGCCCACTGTCAACCCAGCCGAACGCAGCAGGTTTTCAATGACGCCCGCCTGCGCCGCCGTCAGTGGCCGGCCGCTGCCGTCGAGCGCCACGCCCGAGCTGCGGTCGATGCCGATGTTCGACGACACGCCCAGGCGGTCGCTGACCTTGATTTGATACGCATCAACGGCCAGGCGCAGGGTGGGCGTAGGATTGAAGGTCAGCCCGGCGGACAGGTTCGTCGACTTTTCCGGCTTCAACGCTTGCGCGCCCAGGGCCCGCGCAGCGGCCGAATTCGGCTGCGCCAGGGTATAGGGCACGCCCGCATGGTCGGAGGTGTTCGAATATGATTGCGTCACCAGGCTGGGGGCGTGGAAGCCGTTGCTGACGGTGCCGCGCACGGCCACGGCGGGCGTGACGTCATAGCGGGCCGACAAACGGCCCGTCGTCTTGCTGCCGAAATCGGAGTACTTTTCGGCCCGCAAGGCCGTGTCGAGCAGCCATTGCGGCGTCAGTTTGGCGCCCAGGCCGATATACGCCGCATAGCTGTGGCGGGCCGTGTCGGATGCATCGACGGGCAGGTAGCCGGCCAGGGCCGACGAGCCGCTGCCCTGGTACGACGCAGGCTCGCCCGGGCTGCGTTGCTGCGTTTCATGCGAATACTCGAGGCCGACGCTGAGGTCGGCCGGTTCCCTCAGGCCCAGCTGCACGGGGCGGCGCGCGTCCGCATTCGTCGTCGAGCGGCTGTAGCGCTGATTGCCGATATCAAAATCCGTCTTGCCTCCCGGATAAGCCAGCGAGTAGTTGGCCGAGTGTTCCACGCCCACGTCGATAGCGTCGCGGCCATACGTCGTGCTCAGGTCCCAGGACCAGCCGGCCGTCTCGCCCTTGATGCCGCCCGTCAAGGAAAAGTCGTTTTCGCTCGTCGTTTCATACGGCGTGAAGCCGTCGGGATACACGGCCAGCAAGCCCTTGTTGTTATTGAAAATGGTATTGGGCAGGCGGAAATTCTGCGCCGAGCGGGCATTGCGGTGCGCATACGTGCCGAAGCCATACAGCTGCACCTCGTTCGACACGTCATAGCCGAGGTTGGCGCTGAGCGAGGCGGTCGTGCTCTGCGGCACACCCGTATTGCGCCAGGGATTGCTGTTGCGCGTTGCTTCGGCCGGGTTCGGCGAGGCGCCGGCCGGCAAGCTGTTGTTCGCTCCCAACTTCACCAGCTGGCCATCGCTGTTGCGCACGGCCGGATACGACAGGTAGCCGGGATTCAGGCCGAAATTGCGCACGGCGATGCCCTGGCGCTGGACTTCGGCGCCGAAGTGGGCAAAGCCGTGCTCGCCCAGGCGGGTGCCGCCATCGATGCGCGCGGAACCGTTGCTGCCGTCGCCCGCATAGGTGGAGCCGAGCTGCGTGCTGAAGCTGCCCTTGTCATCGGCTTTCAGGATGATGTTGATGACGCCGGCGATGGCGTCGGAGCCGTAGATGGCCGAGGCGCCGTCGCGCAGGATTTCCACGCGGGCAATGGCGCCCGTGGGAATCAGGGCCAGGTCGGTGGCGACGGAGCCGGGAAAACCATCCTCATTGACGATGGCCGTCGTATGCCGGCGCTTGCCATTGACCAGCACCAGCGTATGCGACGGGTCGAGGTTGCGCAACTGGCCGGCGCGCACGATGCTGCCCAGGTCAGGCTGCACGCGGGCCGGCAAGTTAAACGATGGCAAGGCCGTGTCCAGCGCATCAAGCAGGTTCAACTTGCCCGTCGCCAGCAATTGCTGCGCGCTGATGACGTCGATGGGCGCGGCGCTGTTGGCCACCGTGCGGCCCGTGCCGCGCGCGCCCGTGACGATGACGGCGTCGAGCGGGGCGGCGGCCAGCGCCGCAGCGCCATCCGGCGCCGCCTGCGCATGGGCCGCTCCGGGCGCCGCCAGCACGAGCACGGCCACCGAGACGGCGTGCGCCAGTTGCCGCAAGCGCGGTGCAGGATCTTGCTTGTGAATCAGTTCCAGCATACGAAAACATCCTTTCAAAGTCATCAGCACAGTGGCTGCAGACTAAAGGATGGCCAAACAAACAAGAACGAATGGTTTCGTATTTAGATATTTCGTTTTGGCAACTAACAACAGTGCGGCGGGACGTCAGGGAGCGGGCGGCGCGGTGGCCAGGCTCTGGTCGAGGCGCTTCCAGTAGTCGCGCTCCAGCCTGGCCGTATCGATTTCGCGGGCCGCGTCATTGAAGCGCTTTTGCTGCGCCGCGCCGTCTGGCGTACGCTGGAAGCACACATGCACGGGGCGCTCCTTGAACACCGTGTCGACGATGGCGATGCGGTCCCGCTCGGCCTTGCTGAAATTACGCCCCATCAGCAGATGCTGCAACACGTGGCGCTCGATGACGATCACGCGATAGCGCCTGATCAACAGTTTTTTCAGATTCGTCGCGTCGTTCAAGCCCTCTTCCGTCTTCAGCTCGCCGCGCGCCACCATGCCATCGAATTGCTCCCCGTTCGAATAGCCGGCCACGGTGCCGATGCGCAACTTGCCCAGCTCGGCCAGCGTGGCGCCGGGGGCGCCATCTTCCTTCAGGTAGGCCAGCACGCTGTGGGTATTGCCAACAGAAACAGAAAAATGACAGAGTTTTTCCCGCTCGGGCGTGCGCCAGACGGCCAGCAGGCCAGCGTAGCGGGGACTGGCCAGGCCGAACTGCATCGCGCGCTTCCATGGGAAATACTCATACTTGACCACGTAGCCAAGACGCTCGAAGACGGCGCTGACCATGGCGCCCGACATGCCGTCGGCAGGCAGGCTGGCGGAAATGAACGGCGGCCAGTCTTCCGCGGCAAAACGCACGATGCGTGTAGCGGAAGCGCCGGGCGCCGCCATGGGGGAAGCCGCCTGGCCATGTGCAAGGGCAAGCGAAGATGATACGAATAAACAGAAGGGCAAACCAACTGTCCGAAGGAAACGCATGCTCTGCTCCTATGGCCCGGCGCGCTCCGGCTGACAGGCGCGCATACAGGACTGGCGGTCGGCTTTCTTGATCTTTCTTGATAAAAATCATGCTCCCATAAAAAAAAGGAAATGCAAAGTTGTTTATTTGCACTTTGACATTCCTACGGGAAATAAAATACGATTGCGGCGCGTCCGCAACAGGCAGTCGCGCCGCACGCTATCCCCTGCCGGGAGGCAGGTTTTTACTTGTGCGCGCGCCGGATGGCCGATAATGGCGTTTTACCGTGGAAGAAGACCGTGCCGCACCCTGCCCCTCCCTCACTTGCCGACCAGATCGAAGACCTGCTGCCGCAAACGCAATGCACCAAATGCGGCTACAACGGCTGCCGCCCGTATGCGGAAGCGATCGCTGCCGGCAGCGCCGACATCAATCAGTGTCCGCCCGGCGGTGCGCACGGCATCGTGCGCCTGGCCAACTTGCTGGGCAAGAAAGTCATTCCGCTCAATCCCGTCAACGGCCTCGAACGTCCGCGATCTGTCGCCTACATCGATGAATCGCTGTGTATCGGCTGTACCCTGTGCATCCAGGCCTGTCCCGTCGACGCCATCGTCGGCGCCGCCAAGCAGATGCATACGGTGGTGACCAGCCTGTGCACGGGCTGCGACCTGTGCGTGGCGCCCTGCCCCGTCGACTGCATCGTCATGTACCCCGTCAGCGGCGACGCCACGGGCTGGGATGCCTGGAGCCAGGCGGAAGCGGACGACGCGCGCGCGCGCCATGATTTCCGCGCGCAGCGCCTGCGCCGCGAAAGCGAGGAAAACGAAGCGCGCCTGGCCGCCAAGGCCGTCGCCAAGATGCGGGAAGTGACGCAGGAAACACCCGTCACGCCCGACGAACAGGCGGAAAAGGAGCGCAAGCGCGCCATCATCGCCGCCGCCATGGAGCGCGCGCGCGCCAAGGCCGCCGCCAGCACGGATACCGCCCCGCCAGCCCCCTCGACACCGGAAAAAGACGCATGAACGCCGCCAAACGCCTGGAAATCTTTAAGCGCTTCCGCGCCGCCAACCCGTCCCCGAAAACGGAACTCGACTACACGACGCCGTTCGAGCTGCTGATCGCCGTGCTGCTGTCGGCGCAGGCGACGGACGTGTCCGTCAACAAGGCGACGCGCCTGCTGTATCCGGTCGCCAATACGCCGGCCCAGATACTGGCCCTGGGCGTCGACGAGCTGGCCAGCTACATCCGCACCATCGGCCTGTTCCGCACCAAGGCCAAGAACGTCATCGCCACCTGCCAGATCCTGCTCGAGCAGCACGGCGGCGAAGTGCCGCGCGACCGCGCCTCGCTGGAAGCCTTGCCCGGCGTGGGCCGCAAGACGGCGAATGTGGTCATGAACACGGCGTTTGGCGAACCGACCATGGCGGTCGACACGCACATCTTCCGCGTCTCGAACCGCACGGGCATCGCGCCGGGCAAGAATGTCGATATTGTCGAACAGAAACTGCTCAAATTCGTGCCCAAGGAATTCCTGCACGACGCCCACCACTGGCTGATCCTGCACGGCCGCTACACGTGCACGGCGCGCAAGCCGCAATGCTGGAACTGCATGATCGCCGACCTGTGCGACTACAAGGACAAGTCGCCGATGCCGGCCGTCGTATAGGCAAAAAAAAACGGCCCGCGAGGGCCGTTTTAGCAGGTCACCGCCGCAGGCTGGCGCCTACAGCAAGACCATATTGTCGCGGTGGATCAGCTCATGGCCTTCCATGTAACCGAGAATCGCTTCGATCTCGGTGGACGGCTTGCGCATGATGCGGCGCGCTTCGCCGCTCGTATAGTTGGACAGGCCGCGCGCCACGGGCATGCCATCCACGTCGACGCAGGTGATGACGGCACCGCGGCCGAACTCGCCATTCACGCCCGTCACGCCGATCGGCAGCAGGGACTTGCCCTCCTGGCGCAGCTTTTGCACGGCGCCCGCGTCGAGCACGACGGCGCCGGCCGTATGCAGATGATCGGCCATCCACTGCTTACGTGCCGTCAACTGCCCCGTTTGCGCCCGCAACTGCGTGCCGATCGCTTCGCCCTGGGCGAGGCGACTGAGCACGTCACTGTCGCGGCCCCAGGCGATGATCGTATGGGCGCCGGACTTGGCGGCGCGCTTGGCGGCGAGGATTTTCGTCAGCATGCCGCCACGGCCCAGGCTGCTGCCTGCGCCGCCGGCCATCGCTTCCAGGGCCGGGTCGCCCGCCACGCCTTGCGTGATCAGGCAGGCGTTCGGGTCCTTGCGCGGATCGGCCGAAAACAGGCCATGCTGGTCCGTCAGGATGACCAGCGCATCGGCCTCGATCAGGTTGGCCACCAGGGCGCCCAGGGTGTCGTTGTCGCCGAACTTGATTTCATCGGTGACGACGGTGTCGTTTTCATTGATGATGGGCACCACGCCCAGGCGCAGCAAGGTGGTCAGGGTGGAGCGGGCGTTCAGGTAGCGTTCGCGGTCGGCCAGGTCGGCGTGCGTGAGCAGCACCTGCGCCGTGCCGAGGCTGTGGGCGCGGAAGCTGCTTTCATAGATTTGCGCCAGGCCCATCTGGCCGACGGCCGCGCAGGCCTGCAATTCGTGGATATCGGTGGGACGCTGCTCGAAACCGAGGCGCAGCATGCCTTCGGCGATGGCGCCGGAACTGACCAGTACCACTTCCTTGCCCAGCGCGCGCAAGCCGGCGATCTGCGCTGCCCAGCGGGCGATGGCGGCATGGTCGAGCCCGCGGCCATCGTTGGTGACCAGCGAGGAGCCGACTTTGATGATGATGCGGGTAGCGTTTTGAATCACGGAATCCATGGGGCGGCGCTCTTCACTTTATAGACGTCAGCGCGCAGGACGCAGCAGCAGCAAGGCCAGCCCCGCCGTCAGCTCGATTGCGCACATGAACAACACAAAACCCTGGGGCAAGCCGAAGCTGATGGCCGCGAACAGACGGCCGGCGGGCTGCGCCAGGACCAACATTGCAGTGATATCGCCGAGGATGGGCGGTTCGCCCTGCCGTGCCGCGAACAGCGCCAGCAGCGCGGTAGCGCCCCAGACACCGACATGGGAAGCGTAGAACTGGCTGTAGCCGTTGACGCCGTTGAGAAAGATGCCCATGCCGGCCGCCATCTCGTCGGCGAACAGCAAACAGGCGACCGCGCTCAGCCCGTAAGCATACGCGATCAGATGCAATACACGGCGCTGCCACGCTTGCTTGCGCGCGGGCGCGACAGCGATCGTCTGTACCGGCATCAGGGTAAGGCTCTTAGTCGAGAATCTTGAAACGCGGGTCATCCGGGTCGATCGACGAGATACCGCGTGCTTCTTCGGTCATCTGCGTTTCTTCGGCACGGCTTTCGCTGTGTTTCTTCTCTTCCAGATGTTGATAAATCGCATTGACCAGTTCCGGGCAACCCTGATGGTTCAGCGCGGAAATCTCGAAAACGGGACCTTTCCAGGCGAAACGCTTGAGGAAGTCCTTGACGAGCTTCTTGCGCTCTTCTTCCGGCACCATGTCGAGCTTGTTCAACACCAGCCAGCGCGGCTTGTCGACCAGCGACTCGTCGTACTTTTTCAGCTCCTTGACCAGCGCCTTGGCTTCCTTGACAGGATCGACGTTGGTTTCAAACGGCGCCAGGTCGACGATGTGCAACAGCAGGCCCGTGCGCTGCAAGTGGCGCAGGAATTGATGGCCCAGGCCCGCGCCTTCGGAAGCGCCTTCGATCAAGCCGGGAATGTCGGCGATCACAAAGCTCTTCTCGTGCGACACGCGCACCACGCCCAGGTTCGGGTGCAGGGTGGTAAATGGATAATCGGCAATTTTCGGGCGCGCGTTCGAGACGGCCGAAATAAAGGTCGACTTGCCGGCGTTCGGCATGCCCAGCAGGCCCACGTCGGCCAGGACTTTCAGTTCCAGGCGCAGTTCGCGGCGTTCGCCTTCCTTGCCCTCGCCTTTTTGGCGCGGTGCGCGGTTGGTCGAGGACTTGAAGTGGATATTGCCCCAGCCGCCTTCGCCGCCCTTGGCCAGCAGTTCGATCTGGCCGTGTTCGGTCAGATCGGCGAGGATTTCGCCGCTCGCGTTGTCGATGATCAAGGTGCCGACCGGCATGCGCAGGTGGATGTCATCGGCGCCCTTGCCATAGCAATCTGCGCCACGGCCAGGCTCGCCATTGCGAGCCTTGTGCATTTTGGAGAAACGGAAATCGACGAGCGTGTTGATATTGCGGTCGGCGACGGCCCAGATGGACCCGCCCTTGCCGCCATCGCCGCCATCGGGACCGCCGAAAGGCCGGAATTTTTCACGGCAGAAAGATGCGCAGCCGTTGCCGCCATCGCCCGCGATGACTTCGATTTTTGCTTCGTCGATAAACTTCATAATTTTGCCGCCATAAAACTAAAAAGGCTCTACCTTGGGCAGAGCCTTTCGATTGAAGGCTTGCGCCTTACATCATGCGATCATGGCGGAGCGAACTGGCGCTCCGCGAATGAATTACGCTGGTACTGCTTCGTTTGGTACAACGGTCACGAATTGCTTCGAGCCGGCACCTTTGACAACGAACTTCACTTTGCCAGCGATCAACGCGAACAGAGTGTGGTCCTTGCCCATGCCTACGCCTTCGCCGGCGCGCACTGGGGTGCCGCGTTGACGAATGATGATGCCGCCAGCATTGATAGCTTGGCCGCCGTAGACTTTAACGCCCAGACGCTTTGATTCTGAATCACGGCCGTTTCGCGTTGTGCCGCCGCCTTTTTTATGTGCCATTTAAGACTCCTTGATAGCTGATTATGTAGACAAACTGCGTCAAACAGCGGCGATTAGCCGTTGATCGAAACGATTTGGATTTCGGTAAAATTCTGGCGATGGCCTTGATGCTTCTGGTAGTGCTTACGACGACGCATCTTGAAAATTTTGACCTTATCATGGCGACCATGCGCCACAACCGTAACCAGTACCGTTGCACCTTCGACCAATGGCGCACCAAATTTAATGGTGTCGCCCGCGCCTACTGCGAGAACTTGATCGATGGTGATTTCGGAACCAATGTCTGCCGGTATCTGTTCTACTTTAAGTTTTTCGCCAGCGACAACTTTGTATTGTTTGCCACCGGTTTTTATGACCGCGTACATGATTTGAAACCTCATCAAATGTTGAAAGAATTTGTCCCACTGTCACGCAAAGCAAGCCGTACACAACAGGGGGAACCAGCGATTATACACGGACTGAGAAATTGCGTCAAAAACTATTCACAAAGCTTGACGATCGTGGTATGTCGACAACCTGGACACGATGTCAGGCTTGCGCAAGGCGGACAGCAAAACGCGCGGCAATGACAATCAGAACAATCAATTGCTCTACAGTCATAGGCAAACGTCACGCACGCGCAAGCCATGTCGTATAATCGCGGCACCCACAATCTATTGCAGGTTCGCCTTGTCTGACGCTAACAAACACGTTAACCAACACACCATCGTGCAAACGATTGCTGCCGATATGGACGCAGTCAACACGGTGATCCGCCAAAAACTGCATTCCGATGTGATTCTGATCAATCAGATCGCTGAATACATCATCAGCGCAGGCGGCAAACGCATCCGCCCCGTGCTGATCTTGCTGGTGGCCAACGCCCACGCCTATCGCGGCACGGCGCACCATGAACTGGCCGCCGTGGTCGAATTCATCCATACCGCCACCCTGCTGCACGACGACGTCGTCGATGAATCGTCGATGCGCCGCGGGCGCCAGACGGCCAATGCCCTGTTCGGCAATGCGGCCTCGGTACTGGTGGGCGACTTCCTGCACTCGCGTTCGTTCCAGCTGATGGTGTCGCTCAATAATATGCGCGTCATGCAAATCCTCTCCGACGCCACCAATGTGATCGCCGAAGGCGAAGTGCTGCAGTTGCTGAACATGCACGATCCGGACGTGACGCAAGAAAGCTACCTGAACGTCATCCGCTCGAAGACAGCCAAGCTGTTCGAAGCCTCGGCGCAACTGGGCGCCCTGATCGCCGGCGCCAGCGAAGACGATATCGAGGCGGCTGCCGAATACGGCCGCTCGCTGGGCACGGCCTTCCAGCTGATCGACGACGTGCTCGACTATGCCGGCGACGCCGCCGAAATCGGCAAGAACGTGGGCGACGACTTGCGCGAAGGCAAGCCGACCATGCCGCTGATCTGGCTGATGGAAAACGGCACGCCGGAACAGCGCGAACTCGTGCGCAGCTGCATCGAGCAGGGCGACGAACAGCATTTCGACGCCATCCTGACGGCCATTACCAGCAGCGGCGCCCTCGACTACACGCGCCAGCAGGCGGAAATCGCCGGCCAGCGCGCCGCCGACGCCATCGCCGGCTGGCCCGACAGTGTCTACAAGCAATCCATGCTGCAACTGTGCTCGTTTGCCGTGGACCGCAATCACTGATCGCGTTTGACCTGCATCAATAAAAAAACGGCGCCGATGGCGCCGTTTTTATTACTGCCGTTCATGCTCCATGGCCGCATTCGCCAATTCCTGCACGATGGCCGGTGCCGCTTCCAGCCGTTCGCTGTAGCGGCTGCCCAGGTAATCGCGGCGGTCGCGCACGAGCAAGGTAAATTTGTACAGCTCCTCCATCACGTCGACCAGGCGCTCGTAATACGGCGACGGCTTCATGCGCCCGTCATCGTCGAACTCCTGGTAAGCCTTGGCCACCGAGGACTGGTTCGGAATGGTGACCATGCGCATCCAGCGCCCCAGCACGCGCAAGCCGTTGACGGCATTGAACGATTGAGACCCGCCCGACACTTGCATCACAGCAAGAGTCCGGCCCTGCGTGGGGCGCACGCTGCCCGTTTCCAGCGGCAGCCAGTCGATCTGCGATTTAAAGACGCCCGTGACGGCGCCATGCCGCTCGGGGCTGCACCAGACTTGCCCTTCCGACCACAGCGACAGTTCGCGCAACTCCTGCACTTTCGGATGCTCGGGCGGGACGCTGTCGACCATGGGCAAGCCGTGCGGGTCGAACACGCGCGTGTCGGCGCCGAAATGGCGCAGGATGCGTTCCGCTTCCAGGGTCAGCAGCTTGCTGTACGAGCGCTCGCGCAGGGAACCGTACAGCAGCAAAATGCGCGGCGCGTGCGTGGACACCTTGACCGGCGCCAATTTATCCAGGCTGGGCACGTCCAGGTGCGCGGCATTGATATTCGGTAAGTCGTTCATTCAGGCCACCGGCTTGCCGTCGGCGCCCACCACGGCCTGGCCGTCTTCCTTGGTAAACGCGCCTTGCTGGGGCAATGGCAGGATTTCCAGCACTTTTTCCGACGGCCGGCACAGGCGCACGCCCAGTTCCGTGACGACGATGGGGCGGTTGATCAAAATAGGATGGGCTTGCATGGCGTCCAGCAGGGCCGCGTCGGGCAAGTCAGGATTGGCCAGGCCCAGCTCGTCGTACAGGGCGCCCTTGTCGCGCATGGCCGCGCGCACGGACAGGCCCGCACGCTTGATCAGGCCGGCCAGCTCCTCACGCGAGGGCGGGTTCTTCACGTAATCGATAATGACGGGCTCGACGCCTGTGTTGCGGATCAGGGCAAGCGTGTTGCGCGAGGTGCCGCAGGCCGTGTTGTGATAGATCGTGATCGTCATGTCGTAGTTTCCTTCGGTAAAGTAGTCAGGTCCGGCACGCAGCAAGGCGTGCCAGCGCAGCAATTCTCGGTCAAAAAGGCCAGCAAGCCGTTCATGCCCGCGTAATTGGCCGCATAGATGATGGAACGCCCTGCCTTGCTTGCCGTCACCAGATTGGCATGCGCCAGTTCCTTCAGGTGAAACGACAGCGACGACGGCGCGATGGCCAGCGCGTCGGCGATTTTCGTCGCGGCCATGCCATCGGGCCCCGCCTGCACCAGCAGGCGGAACACGGCCAGCCGCGATTCCTGCGCCAGCGCGGCCAAGGCGGCGATGGCGCCGCCGCTCGTCAGTGCAGCCAGCTCGGTCCTTGTGGTGTTTTCATTTTCCATATTTCAATAATAGTCGAATTATTGAATCATTTCAAGCGACGGCTCCTGGCGGCGTCTCTTACGTAACCCAGCGCACCGACCGATATGCGCAATCGGTCTACCTTGATGAAAAATCACTGCGATCGGCATCACCATGACACGCTCGACACTCCTGAACATGCTCGGCTGGAGCCTGGCCGCCCTGCTGGCCCTGATCGCTCTCCTCGTCATCGTCGTGCTGACCTTCGACTGGAACCGCGCCCGGCCTTACATCAACGAGAAAGTGTCGGAAAGCACAGGCCGCAGCTTCGTCATCGGCGGCGACCTGCAGGTGGCATGGAAGCAAGGCCTCAAGACGGAGCCGGGCTGGCGCCGCTATGTGCCGCGCCCTGTCATCAGCGCCCAGGATGTACGCATGGGCAACCCGGACTGGGCCACGGCCGGCCCGCAACTGGCCAGCGCCAGGCGCATCGACGTGGCCCTCCACCCGCTGGCCCTGCTGCAGCACAGGCTGGTACTGACGGACCTGGCGCTCGACGCACCGCAGATCGCCCTGCAGCGGCGCGCCGATGGCAGCAACAGCTGGACCTTGAAGGACAATGGCCCGTCGGCCTGGGAAGTGGACATCCAGCGCATGGCCTTCGCCGACGGCGCCATCCGTTATCTGGACGAGGGCATCGCGCTGGACGTACAAGCCAAGGTCAGTTCGACGGCGCCCGATGCCACGCCGGGCGATGCGCACGGCAATGCCCCTGTGCACAAATACGGCATTGCATTTACCCTCAGTGGCAGCTACCGCAAGGCGCCCGTGACGGGCGGCGGCAAGGCGGGCGCCGTGCTGTCATTGACCGACAACAACACTGTCTATCCCGTGCAGGCCCACGCCGTGCTGGGCAAGAACAAGGCCGGCATCGATGGCACCCTGACGGACCCGCGTTCGCTGTCCGGCATCGATCTGCAGCTGAACCTGGCGGGCGCCAGCATGGCCGACCTGTATCCATTGACGGGCGTGCTGCTGCCGGAAACGCCGGACTACGCCACCAGAGGCCGCTTGCTGGGCAAGAAGGATGGCAGCAGCTGGAACTGGACTTATCAGAATTTCAAGGGCACGGTGGGCCAGAGCGACCTGGCCGGCACCCTGCAATATTTGCCGCGCCAGCCGCGGCCCCTGCTGCGCGGCGAAGTGACGTCGCAGCAGCTGCGCCTGGAAGACCTGGGCCCCACCATCGGCGCGGACAGCAATGCGCAAAAACAGGCGCGCGGCAAGGCGCCCGTGCAGCCAGACAATAAAGCGCTGCCCGTGGAACAGTTCAATACGGCGAAATGGGATGCGCTCGACGCCGACGTGAAATTTACCGGCAAAAAACTGGTGCGCACGCACGATATCCCGCTCAACGATATCGTCGCCCAGATCCACATGAAAGACAAGGTGCTCAGTTTGACGCCGCTCAACTTCGGCATGGCCGGTGGCGACATTACCTCGAACATCACGCTCGATGGCCGACAAAAGACCATCGCCGCGCAAGCGAAGGTAGCGGCGCGCCACCTCAAGATACGCGAACTGTTTCCCAAGCTGCAATCGATGCAGGCGAGCTTCGGCGAAGTGTATGGCGACGCGGCCCTGACGGGTCACGGCAACTCCGTTTCCGCCATGCTGGCCAGCGCGAATGGCGAGCTGGCGGCCACCGTCAGCGAAGGCTCCGTCAGCCAGTTCATGCTGGAACTGGCCGGCCTGAACCTGGCCAACGCCGTCTTCGTGAAAATCTTTGGCGACAAGCAGGTGCACCTGAACTGCCTGGCCAGCGATTTCGCCGTCACGAATGGCCAGGCCGACGTACGCCGCTTCGTGCTCGATACGGACACGGCCGTGGTGAACGTCACGGGCAACGTCAACCTGGCAAGCGAAACCCTGAACCTCGACGTGCGCCCCCGCACCAAGGGCGCCCGCATCATCACCCTGCGCACGCCGCTGTACGCGAAAGGCACGTTCAAGCACCCGGACGTGGGCCCGCAAAAAGGCCCGCTGGCCCTCAAGGCGGGCGCCGCCGTGGCCCTGGCGACCGTCGTCACCCCGCTGGCAGCCCTGCTGCCCTTGGTCAACGTCGACAAGGCCCCCGACACGGACTGCGCCGCCGTCATGGCGCAAGCGAACGCCACGCGCAAGGCCCCCACCTCCCCGGCGACGCATGCGCCGGCAAAAAAAGTGAGCGAAGCGGAAATCAAGAAGGCGCAACAGGAAAAGAAATAGACCTTGATGCAGCCGCTTGCAACCCACTCCGCCATCTGCTGTAATGAAGGAAAGCGGGGTGTGGCTCAGCCTGGTAGAGCGCTGCGTTCGGGACGCAGAGGCCGGAGGTTCGAATCCTCTCACCCCGACCAAGAATTCCCTTATAAATCAAGGGTTTTTCAGGTTTCGACAAATGTGGTTTTGACAGTTCTTTTCCCTTTAGTGGCAAATTAGTGGCAAAGCTTGCGGTTTCGCCGCAAAACATATAACCCCACGTCAATAGACTCTGCTCCATAACACCTAGGAGCGCAGTCTCATGGCATCTATTGAAAACCGGTCCCGCTTCATCGTCACTGTTCAAAATCGCGAAGACCTGACCCAAACCTTCGCTTACAACCGCGAGAAGCAACTGAAGCTCTACCTCGCGGAGCTGAAGGCAGGCGGCTACAAACCGAAACTGGAGCGCACCGACGACAGCTTCGCCATCCGCATGCGCGAGGCCGGCCACCGCCCCCAATGCCTCTATGCGCTTAGCGAAAAGGAGGCCATCGACATCAAACAGCGCCTGGAATTAGAACGCCGCAACGGTCTGTTCGTGGACTATGCCAAGGGCCGCAGCGTGACATTCGCCGACCTGCTGGCCCGATACCTTCGCGAGGTGTCTCCCCGTCACAAAGGCTTCGAGGTCGAAGGCTACATAATCAATGCCCTCTTGTCCGATGCAGGGCTTCCGCGAGTGGACATCGCCCAGGCATACGCCGACCATAAGAATCCGCACCCTAGCCTAGAAGGCAAGACGTTCCGCAAGCCTTCGGGCAGGAAAATGCGCGTACCGTCACCTGCTTCGTGTTTCATTCGCAAGCCCTTCGCGGATATAGTGCCAGACGACTTCAACGATTACATCGATGACCGTTGTCAGTCAGTGGAGGCGCCCACCGTGGACCGGGAAATAGACTTGTTCTCGGCCGCTTGTCGCATGGCTATCGACACCTGGCGCATTCCCGTCGCCAAGAGTCCGATGGACGGCATCATGCGTCCGAAGTATTTCAATGAGCGTGACCGACGCCTGAAAAATGACGAAGAATCGCGCTTACTGAGCGCAACATATAATGAGGACGCTCAGAAATCCATCGAACAGCGTCTTGAAGAACTGATGCACTGTGAACGCGCGGCCTCAACTGAAGCGGCCACCAAATATCGACGCAAAAATATTATCAAGGATGCGCGCGCATTGCATTTGCCTGAGGCTGAGGCCAGCTATTCACATACGCCTTGGCTGGAGGCCTTTACCCAGTTCCAGCTTATGACCGCTGCGCGCCGCAGCGAAACTATGTCGCTGACCTGGGACAACATCGACTTCTGCCAGCAGACAGCATTTATCCCCGAGTCCAAAAATGGACGCCCTCGCAAGCTGGCGTTACGCAAGGATATGATTGAGTTGCTCCAGAAGTTGCCGCGCGATGGCGAGAAGGTGTTTCCGATGAGTCTGGACGCGCTGCGTAAGGCGTGGATGCGAATCTGCGAAGCCGCCAGCTTGGTGGGTGATGATGAGCTTCGTGTGCATGACCTTCGGCACGAGGCAATTTCCCGCGTCGCTGACGCGGGAGGCACACTCCCCGGTGGGTTCTCGTTGGTTGACCTGCAGGCGTTCAGCGGACACCGCGACACGCGTATGCTGCTTCGCTATACCCATCTGTGCATGCCCAGCTTGGCAAAGCGACTGGACGAGGCGTTTGCTGATAAAAGCCAAACCGTGGTGCATCGCGGGCAACGGCGCCTGAAGAAAGGCGCGCAGTTGAGCATGAAAGACTTAGCCAACGCACAGCCGACACAATCACCCGCGTTGATTGTCGCGTCGGAGCCACAGGCGCGGCCATGCAACGTAGTGCCGTTCCGCCCCCGCGCCGCAGCCTGAGCAACAGGTCCGGTAAGACGAGGGCTTCGCAAGTGCCCTCGTCTCTTCAGCAATGTGCTGCTACTTCAACTTCGTGCTGTAGGAGGAGCAACGGCTTTTCACCGAGTTAGCTTACGAAACACCTTTCCCCACCGGCCATCTCCAATGTCCCTACGCGAGCTCATCTACGAACTCCATCTGCCTGCAGCCCCCCCTCCAACAATGCCATCAAGGGTATGCATTTCCATGCATACAGAAAATTGCGTAATGGATGGCGCGCCAATGTGCTGGCGGCGATTGGGGGCAAGGTGCCTGCGGCACCAATTTCCAAATGCGCGCTGGAAATAGAACGGTACTGTGCAGGCAGCTTGGACTGGGATAACGCCTATGGCGGCTTGAAGCCCCTTTGGGGTTGCCTCGTGGTGCCGAGCGCGCGTAATCCGGGCGGACTGGGGCTGATTGAGGATGATAGCCCCAAGTTCACGCCTGAGGCACCACGCGTACTCCAGTTGCCGGCAAAAAGAGGAGCAGGCTACGCGGTCGTGCGCATCTACGCCATTAGCTAATTGGCCGCTGGCGATGGCGCCTGCATTCTACGTTAAGGAATCGCGCGGCGAGATTTTCTGAGACGAATCAGCTCGCGAACATCATCCTCTGGCCCTGTATCGGTGAGGGTCAATTGTTCAAAGCTACCGGATGTTGTGCACTGACGCACAATTTCAACCGGCTACTCAGCGGACGTTGGTCACAGCAATCACCGCATTATTGTCGCTAGCGCCTGTTCGTTCATACCGAATATTCTTGCAGTGTGTCAAAATAGACAGATTAATGGCGGAGAAACTATGCGTAAAATACACCTGAATTTCTTGCAGGACTCCGACCGCGCGCTGACCGTGCTCGTCACAGTGCCCGTGGCGCTCATGTTGGTCGGATTTGTCGTTGCAGTCTGCGCAATCCTAGGCGAACACTCGTCGCCGTTCTAGCCTCCAGGCAGCGTATACATCGTGTTCAGACATTGACGCGCGCGAAGCGAAACGCGTCAGTTCATTTCTACAATACCTGGCGCCGGACCGGCTTGGTAGGTGCTACAACGCCTCCTACAGCTCCCTCGCGGCCGGTGGGGAACCTATGGTTTATTTCTTCTAAGAACCAATTCACCTTCCACTTCGCTTCCATCTGGCATTTTCACTTTACCTTTCACTTCAATATCGTAATTATTATAGAGCGCGAAAATCAATACTGAACCAACGCCCAAAACGACTATTGCAGTTAAAGATGAACCACCAACAGCGAAAGCAGCCACCCCTGCAGTTAGGCCAACTGGATTCCAAAAATTCGTAGCAGCAACGCCAGCCCCAACAGTAGCCGCCACCATTGCAGCGCGAGAGGAATATTTTACGATTTTAATATTTTTAGCCAATGAGCTATTAATGACAACTATTTCTTCCACATTTCGCTGAAGTGCTTGTTTCAATTCTTCCTTACTTGACACAACTGCATAATTTTTCATGATTTTACCGTAGTAATATGGTTCGAATGTATGCTAATTCCGTTTACTGCCAACCTGGAACGCGAACGACAAAAGCAGTGTTCATCAGCACATGCAAGCCGGCTCTAATTTAATAGCCCCATCTACCAATCAGCGAGGATGAAATTCTTCCAAACTTATCTTTTTCCCTATGCTCATGTTACATTGCGCGTATATTTAAATCGATTGAACCACTTATCCCCTTGGAGACACTATGACGTCGTATGCAGAGTATGTTGAACAAATCGCAAAATTGCAATCCCTGGCCGAGGCTGCCCGCAAAGATGAAATCAGTGGCGCAATTCAGAAAATCAAGGAACTGATGCAGCTTTACGGAATTACCGTGGAGGACCTCGCCGCAGGAAGTCGTGCGAAGCCGGCAAAAGCCAAGGGTTCGGTTGCGCCACAATTTAAGAACCCTGAAACGGGTGAGACCTGGACTGGCCGTGGCCGTGCGCCACGCTGGCTTGATGGCAAGGATAGGGATGCATATCGGATTGCGAACTAAATTCGATTAAAAGCTGGCGTAGCCAAGAAGACCCTGCATGCCCTGGCCGCGATTTTGACCAAGAACAAAGCGTTTTGGACTTCGTACCCCCAGTCCATTTGATGGTTTTCGCAAAGCATCTTCTGCGTCGATTACCTCGCCGGTTCGCACGAGCTCAGGTAACTCGCGCTTAAAGTGTTTGAAATAGCATTCGGCAATAAAGACTCGAAGCGGGAGCCTCCATCTTTGTTTCCCCTCGGTGGAAAAGGAACCGAATTTCTTTAGATTCAGTCCCAACTCGTGAGCCATCTGAATTTCCGCACCGCTCAGCCTGAACCGAGGCCGCGCATCAAACCAAGGATTAAGTTGTAGCCGAATTTTAGTCATTCAAATCGAATTCGTCTCGAGGTCAAAAATAGTCGGTGGTCGTGCCAAATAAGGGCCGTGGTGACTGCTCGCGCTCAACACCGCTGGACTCGGCGTACATGGTAACGGGACACAAGCACGCACCACTTTGGCTTAATATCCAAAGAATATTTTCTTAATAAATGACTCTATAACGAAAGAAGCGATGATAAGTAAACTTAGCAATGTACTTTTGAGTGTCGACGATGTCATTCCTGGTGACGTAATTCTTTTACGGAATCAGACGTGGTGGAATTTAATTCTAAAATTTTTGAAAATAAAAATAGAAATGCTTTCGGCGTAATGGCGAGAGATTTATCTTATTATCTTTGAGAGTCCGTTAGAGAGGTCAAGCTAAGCCAAACGCAGGGAAGATTAAACTCCCTGCATCCATTCTCCCACGCGAACAGCAATTTCTTGAGGGATTCTGCCTGATATAAGATTTGCCACACTAAACCGCTTATCGTCCTGGATACTATATTTTTTAAAAAACCGTTCCAACAGAGCTTTTCCGTGAATACGGCGAGAAATAGCGAAGACTCGTTGCTCGACGGTTCCTTGAGGCAAATCAAAGGCTTCAATTTTTTGTTTCCAAGAGGCGTAATCAGCAAACTCTTGAGCGCTGAAAGCTTTGAATGGTCCAGCGTGGAGCAGTTGCTCGAATGCTGCGCGGCTATCTACCTGAGAACCAAAACCATCACCAATTTTTGCCTTACCGAGCGAATGCAGCAAAGCGTTAGCTGCGGCATGAGCAACAAGAATATCGCAGTGCGATAAAATTTCAACCATTACTTCATCAGCTGGGCGGCGGCCATCTCCCCTTGTCTTCGAATTAACACGCTCCTGCTCCCAGGCAACAGCATCAATCAAATAGTTTTCCAGCTCCCATCGCAATGTATAGTAAATATTAGGGTTTCTATTTTTATTTTCAGAGAGAAATAATGCATCGTCAGGCATACAAGAGAGTTCTGAATCCTCAACTGCGTCGCGGTCAATTAATCCGTAAGCCTGGATGCCGGCTGCACGCTGATGCAACACATTACGTTCAACGCCAGTGCAGCCCGGGAGCGGAACTGGTCCAGATTCAGAAAGCTTGAAGACCGCCTTATCGGCGATTCCCGCAAACCAGTAATTTTTATAAACTCCAAGGTCATCTTGGCCCTCTACAAAAATTTCAACGCGGTTGGCATAGCGGCTTCGAATTTGCGCCGTCGAGAGACCTCGGCCACGTATACTAGCCATGAACATCCCCTTCAAAGCTACGCTTAAGGAAGGCTACCTCTTCTTGGATTTTCTGCGCTCGCTCCTCCTCCTCTGGACTCTCCAAAATAGCTGCAGATTTTCGAAGGCCTTTCTCCTCGACTTCTATGGCTAACGAATCTATTATTTCCATAGCGTGACTAGCAAGATACACACACAAGCCAGCATTTCGATGGAGCATTTCCTTTAATCTAAGGGAAATCCGCGAGCGCCACTGAGTATGCAAGTGGGCGTCAACTTCATCAATAATCAGTATTGTATTCCGGGTCATGTGAGCCCCTACCCGAAGGAAAATCTGCATCAACGACTTTTCACCACTACTCAGCTGGTCCAGGCGATATGGCTGAGAGCCGAGCGTTCGAACCTTGGCAACCAGCTCATTACGATTAGGAATCCCCAACAACTCTTTATCAGAATCGGCAAACATGAACTCATTTACGAATTCCAATGCTGCATCGTATCGACCATCGTCCAGCCAAAGCATCCACACGAGTAGATTATCCAAGGACTCAGTCCAACTGCGGCCCTCTTGGCGGAACACATGCAATGGGCGGTAGTTCCAGTCAGTGGGCGGTTCAATTGCCCTACGCTCGGACGAAGGCAACTTCACGATATCACGATAGGCCGGGAAATAAATCATCGTGGGCGCAGATAACGGAGAATTAGCAAACGCCTCCACGTTCTCTCCGACACTATCTGCAATCCATGAAACGAATTCCTTAGACCAGTTATCGGCCATACCTGCCCAGCGGAAATCACTACTACCTCGTCTGATGACGCTTACGTTATGCCAGCTATCGGCCCGTACCTCGAGTAACATATCCTGAGACCAAGGCTTGAACCAGACCTCCGATTCAGCACGGCCCCCAAATATAGAAAAGACAACGGTGTGTGAAACACCTTCGCTGGCATACGAAGCCCGGAAATCGAGCTGAGCGCGGCCCTCTCCTGCATCCAAAGGCTCAAATCCAAACGGATTCGCGGGACGCTCTGGATGGTTACCTAACACCCCCATAAGCGCGGCCATAGTCTCAAGAATATGGGTTTTACCGCGCCCATTTCCACTCAGAAAAAGAAAGTAGTTACTGGGCTCACCGGGCTCATCTCTGAAGTCGAAGTATTCGACCCTATCCTGAAAAGGGCCAATTCGCTCCAATGTGAGCCCCAGCGGTACAAACTCTGTCAATATAAACGAATTGTCCATGTCTTTCTTTTTAAGAGCGCCGACCCGAAATTATTGATTTAATATCCGAATTATCCACGAATGCACACTGCACTCGCTTCACTTCCTCACCTACAATTTTCACAAGCGCATCGCCCTGCCCAAGCAAGAGTTCAGCACCAGAATCGTCCAAGATAATCCGCGATTCGGAAGATTTTTGCACACTCAAAGCTACTCGGCTTGGGACATTCGTTCTTAGCAGACCACTCAGCGTCACGCTATCAGGCCTTTGTGTTGCCAATACCAGATGTATCCCACTAGCACGCCCCTTTTGAGCCAGCCGAACTAACGGCATTTCCGCCTCGGGGTGTTGCATAATCAAGTCGGCCAATTCCTCCACGAAAACTACATGATAAGGCGGTGCATCAGTCCTTTGTTTTCTCCATTCCAGGAGGTTTTTGAACCCCAGTTCTGCAAGCTTCGCTTCACGTTCGCCCATCTCCCTCACGATATCTTCAAGATGTTTTTTGGCAACTGTCATATCCGTGATTGGGCTTTCAGGTGTAAGGTGAGCCAATCCTTTGTACACGGCAAACTCGACCTGTTTGGGGTCGATGAGCGACAATTTCAATTTATCCGTTCCGCTCTTCACAAGTAGCGAACAAATAATCGCATGCAGGGTCACGCTCTTACCGCTGTTCGTAGTACCTGCCACCAAGAGATGCGGCGCCTGGCACAAATCGAACTTGACTGCCGCACCCGTGGGGTCAACACCCAGACAAACGCCTAGTTGTGCTTGTGACTCGTCGGGGACTTCATTGGAAATTTGGCTCCACGTAACTGTATGCCAGGCATCCTTAGGCTTCGGAATGTGTGCGGTAACAGTTCGTGGCGTACCTGGCAAAGAAAACGAAATAGGGCCCGTGCCCAGAATAAGTGCCAGATTTTCATTTGCCTTCTGTAGGGCACGAAGCTGTGTTGCATCAGCCAAAACCAAATCAAAACTCTGTAGACGCGGTCCGTCGGTTCGCTTAGCAATTTGCGCCGCGATACCCAACTCCGTCAGAGCAGCCATTAGTGGCCCACTCAGGTCCGTCTCGACCGCGTCCGGAACTTGGACGCGGCTCAGCAATTCCTGATACAGAAATTCGTAGAAATTATGAGTTTCACGCCAGCCTGTACGAATCTCCGCGAGTCCCCGCCGAATATGGCGTTGGAGCAAACGACCAAATTCATCGTGTGCCGCATCAAATAAGTCCAAGTCATGATAAACAGATAGAACTGCTCTATACGAATCCTCGTAATTGACCTCAGGTTCTTTCCCGAGCAACTGCTCCCAAGCGTATTCGCCACCCCGTGGACGATAATCATCGTAGTCTTCAGACGGGGGCTCAGAGCGCGCAAATGACAAAGCCAAGGCTAACCGCAGGGCTTTCCACTTCGGCTCCCGGTCTTCTGCAAGAAGACCTTTTCTTAAGATTTTTCGGACGAGCAACTCATCTTCTTCACTTATGTAAACCTTGCTCATTGAACGGCTCCCGCTGCTTGGTGCATTGATACCCCTGACGTTACGATAGTCGAATCGCCTTTAGGATTGCTCAAGCAGAATTCACCAGCAATGAAAGGTTTGAGTAAAGCGTACTTTGCAGCATCGAGCTCGGAATCTGTAGGCAAAACAATTACCTGTTCCGCCGCGGCTGGGTAGAACTTAGTAATCAACAGCTTTTGGTGTCCGGCATCGATACGAGCTAAGGGCGTATCGATTACGACCGGACATGGCATCCCAGCTACATCCTTTAGCGCCCAAAGAAACGACTGCGCTGCGAGTTGCTTCATACCGGCAGAAATATTTCCCATACCAACGGTTTTTGCATCTGAATCCAAGTAATTAATCTTATAATCGTCGTCAAAGACAATACTTTGAATTAACGAATTTGAATCCATTAGCACTTTAAAATGCTCATTCATTTTTTGCTGTATTTCTGTCTGGCGCGCTTGCTTTAGCGCACCTCGGTATAATCGAATTCCGTTCAGAGCCTTCTCAGCTATTTCGACTCCAACTTGATTTCGAGTCGCCTCACTAACTTTTCGTTCTTGAACATTTACGTCAGTCTTCAATTTTTCAATTAAACGACCAGCCGGATTGAGACTCTCTTTAAGGGAACCGATTCTTTCGCGAATCTTTTCAGATTGACCAGTCAAATCGGCGATTTCTGAACGGCGTGCCAGCTGCCGCTCACGCTCGGTCTCAGGAAGTGAACTTAGGTCATCGAGCTGCGCTGAAAGTGCTAACTCATCCCTAGAAATTTTGATTATGTCTCGGAGCTGCGAAGTGTAAGTTTCACGCACGACCCCATTGGTAGTATACGGGCGAAGCACGGACTCAATCTTTCTAGCCCTTTCAACACTAATTCTCCAAGCACCTTCATCATTTGAGGCGCTAGCCAATTCGATTTCCGACTCAATTAATAGCTCGGCTTTTTGTTTTAAGAATTTAGTCTGCGACTCAGTCAATTGCTGCTTTGGATGTTGCGGTTCGTCGAACAATCTGGATGGTAAGCGAGAAATAATTGCACGCAGCTCTTCAACCAACTCCGCTTTACCCTGGGAGCTATCTTTTATTTTAGCTATGGCTGCGGCAAGAAGCTTAGGATGACATACTAAGGGAGCAGCACCAGGGAAAGAGTCTATAAATAAAGCAGTTTTAATCTCCAAGTCGCTTTTTTTCTCTGCAATTTGTGACTTCACAATGCTTTCGCTTTGCTCATTCACGGCCGCCCGTGAAGTGTTCAGACGCTTTTCAAGTTCTTTCATTCGACGTTTGAGGTCAACATCTTCACGTTCGAAGTTATCAATCTCAAGTTCAATTTGAGAGCGCTTGGACCGCTCCACTTCATATTGCCCACGAAGTTGCTCTAATCGCAGCTGCTCTTGACGAGCATTACTGTCCCGGCGAAGTTTTTGAAGAACGCGGCTTAGATAATTATCAGCTGTATTAATAGAGGTAATATCAAGCAGACGCTCGACTTGTTCCAATACGGCCTCAGAATTACTTTCTGCAATTTTTTGGACCTGCTCAGCATCGTATATAAAAAAAGGAACTAACGACCGGGGAAGTCGGCGGTTCAAAAACTCTTGCCGTTGCTCTCCATCATCGAGGACATCTTCGTCAGTTACAAAACTCGGCTGAATTACCAAAGTCTCTACAATCGTGGAGGTTCCTTCCAATGACCAGGACCTGGTTGCGATGACCGTTCCTCTCGCTTCTTCCCAAGTTACAGAGATACTACATTCCATTTCTTTGGCTGCGAGAGCCTTGCGATTGAATACACCCTCCCACTCTGCGCCACGGCCGAGCATGTATTCTCGCGAAGTGTATTGTTTTCCTTTTGAAACGGTTCGCAATTCAGTATCACCGCTGCCGACAAAAAATAATATCAGCGAATTAATGAAACTAGTCTTACCAAATCCATTTCTACCATGAATCAGAATGACATTTCGGCCTTCTTTGTTCAAGCTCGGAAAATCAAAAACGCCTTCACGGTAGGAAAACAAATTCTTTATTGTAATATTTTTAAAAATCATGGGGCGGCTTGCTCCACCTGCTTCGCAGCTAAAATCAAAGTTTGTTCGAGGTCGCGTTCTAGGCCTGTTTTAGCGCCGTATATCTCAAGCGATGACCATTTATTTTTCGTCAGATGTAAAATAGCATGCAACAACTCAGCTGGTACGTCCGCTTCAAGCGCCGCAGTCTCCAAAAAATCAATCGCAGACGCCTTTACCGCTTCTTCCGGATGTTCAAGGTAATCGGTAGTCAGGGTACGCCCAAACTTTTTCGCAATATTTAAGACTTCCGCCTTTGTATAATCAAATTCCACGTTCCAAATTCGCTGAATATTAGTGAGGTCCTCAGTAGAAATCAACTCCCACCCAGCTTGTTTTTCTGTTTCTAACAGTTCGTGCAAAATTTGTTTTCTGGCTTCGCCGGTAAAGGGACCTGTCCCTGGCGTTCCGTCCCGTTTGACAGGACTCCGCATTCCCTCTGCGTCCCTATATTCAATTAGGTGTGTTCTGAATGTGTTGAGTGGTTTCATCCACTCTTCACCAGTAGCAATAAATCCTTCCATGGATTTATCCTGCTTTACTACAGTGCATGTCCAACAGCCGAAACGACTCCCCCCGCAAGAAGGTGTATTCAAGTCGAAGACCACTGGGCATTCCCCGCCATTTGCCTGACGATACAATTGAATAATCTTATCGTGGTTACCACCCCAAGCAGGGGGATTGGAATATAGATATTCCCACACTTCATCAGTTGACCACGAAACAATAGGTTTGAACACCATCGCGTCAGGTATCTCGTGATGCGGATTCAAATTTCGTTCACTATTCGTGAACGACTGAATTGACTGAGCACGCAAGGAGCTTTCATCCATACGTGAGCCCAGTAACAAAATCACGCTTCCGCTTTTTGCGACAATCGTATCAATCGCACGTCGTGAAGGTTTAATTTTCATATTGCTCGTGCACCACCGGAACCAGCGGCTAGGAGGCGGGTAACCTTTACCGATTAATTTTGCCCAGAATCCTTCGTCCATATCTGGGAAAACTAGCTGAGTGTGCAAATTCAGGTTGCGTGCACGTGCTGAAGCCTCAATGCGCTTCATTGCATCCATGACGTACTCGGATACGATAGGCGCTTCTACCTTTGTATCACTCGACAGCACATAGACTGGCTTTTTTGCAGCAGGCCCAAGCTCGAGCAACAACTCCATCACAAGTTGGAGAACGAGAGTCGAATCTTTGCCTCCAGAGTAGGCAACGACCCACGGTCGGTTATCGGCTTCATATTGCTCACGAAGCAGTTGTTTGGTTTCGTCGATGTTGTTCAAAATTCTCTCACTTCCAGCCTGGCAGATGTCGCCTATAAGCTCGCTTACGTCATCACTTAATGATGACTATCTATTGTACCTTGACAACTGTTTTGTCAATTGCTTTCATGCAATTACTACACATCCCACCGAGGATGGTGCCACTACTGCCACAGTTGCATAACAATAGCTCTTTCCCTTGGCGCTCACTCTAGAGGTCTGTTAGGCCCTATTTCATCCAGGCTGACTTCTACATGGGTTCGTCCCAGCGCTCTCATGCACTGAAGAAAGAATGCAAAACTGAATGTCCCACGAGACATCTTGTTCGTAATAGCACTCGGGGACTCGTCGACACCAATCACTGCCAACAACTGGGAAAGCCGTTTGTGGGTAATTCCCCTGCGAACCAGCTCACCGCGCAAGATTCGGCTAGCCTCCAAATTCCAGTCTGCCATGTTGATAATTTGCAACGCTGTATGATAAAGGCCATCATCTTCGCAGACAGCACTTGGAAAACGCCACATAAATCGCATATATGATACTAATATACCGTTTTTAGTATTTTTAGATGTTTTATATAAAGCTCGTACATATATTTACTCGCTCGGCAACAGGCCAAGGTAAACAGGACAAATGAAAAGAAGGAAGATGGCACGCAGGCAAACGTGAACCGAAACCAAGATTCGAAGCATGGTCGCAGAAGGAGACGGGGTCTTGCTGACGCTGGGTTTGTCGACCAGACGTACGTGCGCTATGCGGTTGATGCTACCTACGCGAGGACCAACTCGGCGACGTTCAAGGCCGTGGAAAAGAAACACCCGGGCATGCCGAAGGAGACCATCTTGCGCGACCTAGTTGCGAGCCAACCGGGCCAAGAGGGAAAATGGTTCACTGCGACCAAGGATGCTGGCTTCTTCGAGTTGGCCATCGAGCTGGCGAACGGAGTCCGTCAGACCCGCAGACGCTCGTAGGTGCGGCTAGGGACATTCAAAGGGGCAGGTAATATCTCCAAATGCCGACCCAGCAATTGCGTTGGAAATATCAGCTGAATTTGTCCATAGATGGCGTGGACAGCGCTGTGGACGCCGATGCTAACGTTAAGTCGCTGGCCGCGACGCACAGGACGCAGCGCATCTGGCCGGTTGAGTTAGCAACGGCACGCGACCTTGCGTTGTCTAGGTCGACCACGCGGACAAGCAGCCATACTATTTTGGATATAGAACCGCCGAACGGTGGATGGCCCAGGGGCGCCTTGGTGGAGGTACTATTTCGACAAGCCTGCATCGGCGAGATACCGTTATACGCTGCGTTTAGCCTATACAATCAAAAAAAGCGCCTTAAGGGTAATAAATCGACTTCCCAAGTGCGTCCTAATTCATTTATGTAGCGAGCTCGACACTAGCGAGGAAAACCGTGGTTTGGAAAAAGACATCCTTCGAACGACAGAAACTCTTTGACGAAGTCTGGGCTAACCCAGTAACAAAACTGGCGAAGGAATACAGTTTGTCAGATGTGGGCCTTCGGAAAATATGTGTTGTACTTGACGTGCCGCTGCCACCAAGAGGGTATTGGTCAAAGCTCGCAGCCGGCAAGGCGATTCCGAAACCGGCGCTGCATAAGACTACTGTCCCGACGACTTATGTACGTATGCTGCATATAGCCGAGGTTGATGAGGTGCTGGAAGAGCGTGTCGCAATAGCTCAAGATTCCACAACTGCTGCTACAAAATCTGATAAACCGAGTTACGCACCGCCTACAGACCAAGCAGCATTTTCGCCGCAAACGAAGCTGGTCGTGCGTGCTATGAAGAGCATCAAATCCGACGAGGGTGCACTTAGTTCACTCGGCGTGACCTGGGCTGATATCTCGGTCTCTGAGGAATTGAAAGAGCGAGCGCTTCTGCTGGTGGACAGGTTCGCATATGAGCTTGACGTACTCGGTGCAAACTTTGAAAATGCGCATCCCCCCGTCCCCCAACTCCATCGCGGGGCTCGCCGCGAATCTGGCATCAAACGGAACTGTTTTACTTTGCAGGGGCAACGCTTCTTCGTTCGTATCCGGGAACGCATCATCCAAGAGCTGGTGCCGCTACCGCTGGCTAAACCTCTTAAGGTACCGCGCGCATGGGCACGCCAACCTGTAGGGGAATATCGTCCGCCAGAATATTGCTATATTCCGACTGGAAAGTTACATGCATCTATCGTTGACGCCGCCACGTACTACGAACGCTATAAAGTCGAGGACACCGTCCGGGGGACGATTGAGGTCAAGGTAAGAAAGGCCGTCCATTGGGTCGCGGATGCGGCCCTGCGTTGCAAAGTGGAGAACGAGGTGCGCGCAGAGCGCGAACTAGCTCGACGCGTGAAGGCGCAAGCATGGGAGACCGAGAAGGCGAATAAGGACGCACTGCTAGCGGCGCTCGCAGGGTTCGAGAAAATGGCAAAAGACCTAGACCGCTCTCGGTCGCTTCGCCGCTTGATGGAAGAGATAGCAGCACGCCCAGCCGCGCCGGTGGAACTCGTTGGTAGCCTGGAGCTGATTGCATTGATGGCAAACTGGATTGACCCTCTTGTGAAAGCGCCATGGCCCGAGGTCGATGGCATATCGGAAAGGAATCCGTACGGAAGTCTTTGGTAATTATTGTTTGTTTCGGCACTCGTGATTCCAAATCTCACCCCGTCGGTTCGCCACGACCATTGAAGAGCCAGTCGAGATGGAAGCACCAAGCGAGGCCGAAAATATTGGTGCCGGCTATTGCCATTTGGGTTTACCAGAAGCGACTTCGTTCTAAGAGTTCCTAACTGAGGACGCATAAATCCGTATGAGCTAAGTCTCAGCTCTGCCTTGTCCCTATGGTCCGCTTCTTCGAGCCAAAATGGGAGCAATCAACGCGCGCGATGGTCCCTTGGGATGACCACCGGCGAGCCGTTCGCAGTCGCTGGCCTTTACAGCGTGCGAGAAGAAGAGAATGGAAAGCAGTCGCTTTCTTTCTCCCGGTTGACCATCAACGCCGACGACGACCGGCTCATTAAGCGCTTCCACCGCCTGGGGAAGAAAAGCACGCGCTGGTCATTGTCCCGAACGCCGACTACGACGATTGGCTTGGATGCAAGGACCCCGAACGCGCGCGGACATACCTACAGCCCTACCCGGCCGAACTGATGGCAGGACAGCCGGCGCCAAAGGTACCCAGTGTCAAGCAGAGCGAACTATTTTGAGCTGGCGGCAGTAAGCGCAGCCTGCGGTCGCCGGAATCCAAACAGCTCCAACGCCGGGACAAGGTTTCTAGCCACCACACGCGTTGCATGAATCGAACGATTCCAATGGGTAGCACGAGTTAAAACAGTAATATCGTATATACCATTTGCAGCATGTCAATCCGTACCATCGTTTACGTCATCGGCGCCAGTCGCATGCTCAACCTACCTTGCCCCCGCCTTTAGTGGCATCTTTCGGTTTAACCGCAGGCGTCGCGTCTGGAGTTTCTGCCAGTTTCTTGCCTCGATTTCCTTGGGCCTGGTCGTACTGTCGGTTGGTGCCAGGCGTGCCCCTGTTGGCATTGGGCATGTTGGCGCTGTTCTCTCGCGGCGCAATTTTCTTGTTCATTTCGACCTCCGTTAGAAGTTGGCAATTGCATATCCGGTCGCCTATCTAATCAGTTCAGTCGAACATCCGACCAAGCCACCAAGAATGCTGTTATGTAGGTTCTGAGTTGCCTGCGTCTACGCCAGTCGATGATACTACTTGGCCCGCGCACGCGGCGCCCTTTTGGACAAAGCGAGCGAATTGGGCTGGATGGATGGGACTACTTTCCACCCATCGGAAACCTAGTTAGAACCGCCAGCGGAACTGCCGCGTTGCACCAGCGGTTCGAGCACAAAAAAATTCGCGATGGCGATGATTTTCTCGTTGGACTACCTGCGAAACCAACAAATCACTCACCATACGGTCATGCTGCAAATCCCGTGAAGTTGCCCATAGCTCACATGGTCAATGTTCGAACACTGGGTCAATCTGGCGCAAAAGGAGAGACGCGGTTGCCCGACCTCAACTTTTCTGTGAGTCCCTTTGGTAGCGATGTGGACGGCCCGTTTTTAACCAAACGTTGAGGAAGATGACTCACCGCCGCCACCAAATGAAATTCCGCCTGAGCCTTATTGTCGGCAGGGTGAGGATTCAGGAAATCGAACCAAGATGATTTGGCGAACTGAGCGATGAAATAGGATTCCTCGTAAGTATTAATAAACCGTTGCAATGCCAAAAAATCGGCAACCGAAACCGGGAACGGAAATTGTACGTACTCCGTATCGGCGAGGAAAACAACTTTGCACTCTCCCATTGCAAATATCGCTGCGGCTATAGTTGTTGGATGGGCAGCTGAAAGTAGATGTTCTCCACCTTGGTAAAGATGGCCTTCGACAACGCCAGCAGAGTTCAAAGAAAGCGTAAATGCGATTGCCTTTTTTATAATTTTATTCCATTTCTTTTTCCGACTCGGCAAACCGCTGGGTGCGACGCAATACTTGGCTAGCACGCGATGTAAGTGCTCGTAGTCGCCCACCATTGCCACCTTAGTAATTTCCTGTACTTGGGCGGCAGTCCACCCCGACTCCAGTGCTGCGTTTCTAAATCCGCCCAATAGTTCGATGGCGTTGATGTTCTTGATGGCATAGGCGACGGGAACTCGGTTGTGTTGGTTGTTCATATGGAATATTCCTTAGTTTGAGATTCGTAGTGGTATAGCTTCAGTGTTTATATCGATTACTCTTCGAGCGTGGCGACCAGGGCTCTGACCGCAAGGTACTTCGGCGAGTCAATGCGCATGGTCCCGATGCGTGTGTCCGCCTCAGTCTAGAGGTGGGTACTGCGGCTGAACCTCTCGCACGCTACAGCTCGCTACACCCAGCAGCCGTATAATCCCCACCATGGAACATACATTCACCCTCAAATTCCAGCTCTCTGACGACAACTGGGACCACGATAACCTCGTCGAACGGCTATTCGCTGCGGGTTGCGGCGATTCACTAATCGGAGTCGGGTGCCCCGGGTATATTGCGCTTGAGTTCACACGCGACGCGGCCAGCAAGGATGCTGCAATTGAGTCCGCCCGCGCCAACGTGATGTCGGCTATCCCGATGGCGTTGCTGCTTGACTGGCGGACGGCTAGGTTCGATTAGAGCAACCGGCAGCTCCATCAGAGGCACAGATGTGCTTCGAACATTAAGCTTCGAGTAGGCCAATACAAGCGCGGCCCGAGTGCAGGGGCCGCGCGAGCGCAGTTCGCTACCGCGAGAACAAGGCCATCAACCAACCTTGTTGTACTCACGCTGCCAAAGAACTGCTCTTGTTGTTCACTCGGAGAATTCCCGCAATATGCGGTGACGGGCGGCGCTATCAGAGCACCCGTACAAGCTGAATTGCCCAGTGCCGATTTGTTGCCGCCATTCGTATACGGTGCGACGATTACCGTCGGAGTCAACCGTCCAACCGTTGCTGGGCATTAATGCCCATATACCCTCGCCGCCATCGCTCGTCCGCATACGCACAGTTGTATCTTCATCGTTGTCGATGAACGTCCACGACCACATCCCATCATCGTCGCAGTTTAATTCCTTAATTCTGTTTGTCATTCAAAAAATCTCCTTTGATGGTGTGCTTGAATATTCTTCAGAAATTTTTGTTTTATGTCGTCAGAAGTAGCATTTACATGAATGGATGGTCATGGTGGCCCCGGGAACCCAACGCCGCACGGCCATTAGCAGTTGACGCCCCCGGCCTCACCATTGCTGCCATAATTCGGTTGGTTTGAAAAATTTCTCTGTGGTTTCGGCGAAACTATTACCGTCGAGTCGGGAGCACTCGTGCATTAACTCGAGCAACAATTCCGCGGCGCCGTTATTGGTATATTTCCTAGTAGTGCCGGTTACGACATCCAGAAAATTTTTCCTAAATTTATCCATTAAGTGCTTCTTTGTTGGTGCCTAAGGTTTTCGCTTGTCGCGGCATTAAGTTTCACGACATCCAGTAGGATTAAAGAGTTTTTCAATGACCACAGCCGTATAACTACGAACTAATCGTTCAACCCATATGCCTATTAAGACATAATTCCGAATGTTTTAATATTTCATTTCAAGCAACAATACAACTGGTCTCCCTACCCTATTTTTCATTTACTTATATTTTTGTTTGTTTTTTTGCGACCCAGTTAGTGGCATATATTTTTCATTCCCGTTGCTAATAAACAACGAAACCGGAATTTGGCAATGAAATTTTCCGACCCGTTGATGACTACGCAACGCTAGCAAAGTGTTCCTGATATCGAAAGTGCATGCCGACGCGCTCCGCTTGAACCGACGCTAAGTGGTGCCGAAAGCGCGTCGCGATGGCGACCAGTTGCGAGAGTAGCCACAGGCTATCGGAGCGAAAAAAAGCCCCCGGGGAAGTCGGGGGCCGGAATCACAACGAACAGTACTATCGATGCTTACTGTTATCCCGCTCTCTTCGCTTGCGGAGCGCTTCTTTGAAAATTGCCAAACTCTCTTTTATGAAATCTATGGCACCGAGCAATGCAAAAATCGCGATTGTCACGTATGTCATATTCATAATTGCTTGCAGCACGGACATTGGATTATTCCTTTTTCGACTCACTCAACATCCTACGTTCGAGCCCTCAAATTAATCAGCAATACGGGAAATACACATATTGATTCCGATTTCTCAACTCCTTTTTGAATCCCTTCGGTGCCGGCGATAACGGAGTGATTCGGACTAGCCCCTTGTCCATGTGAGAAATTGCAGTGCGTAAGTGCAGGTCCGCCTGGTCGTCGAACGGCAACGGGTGCAAAAAATCAAACCGGGAAAATGTTGCAAAGCCACTCATAAAGTCGGCTTGGTCCTGATTGCTGAGTAGAGACGCCAGCACGAACAAATCCTCCGTTTTAATCGGGAACGTGAATTCTGCTTCTCCCTTGTCGGATTTGAAAACTAACGTACGCCCTTCCATTGCGAAAATTGAAGCAGCAATGGTCGCCGGATGTGTTGTCGCGATTACCCTTTCTTTTCCTCCTCCAACAAACAGGTTCCCAATTACAGCGTTACGGCTATTTTTGTAGAGTGAAAGTACAATTTTGTTTTCCATGATTTTCCTGTGATTTTTATTGGCCTGAGTGGCGTGTGCGATTGACCTATATGGAGAGTTTTATCTGCTCCCTTACCTCGTATAGGTACAAATTCGAATTCTTGTGGTGCAAGTCAAAAAAATTCCGCATCTCATATGGATTGCGAAAGTAAGGAGTAACCCGCCGAGCTCTTAGGCTGAGGCAGCGTTCAACTTCGTAGATTCATTGTTGAGAAACACATGTCACATGTATCGCGGTCGAAGCCGCTGCGCTGACGAGAGTCCAATTGGCCATAAGTCAGCCTTGCCGATTTTTCTAGTTTTATTTTCCAGCATTGCTCTTCCATGGAAGCACTTTCAGCGGCACAAACTGGACTCTTCGGTTGCCCAAGTAGTGGGCAAATTGAAAGTAAAACAAAATGGTCCATTTCCCGCGCCGGGTCTGTAAACCTATTGCGCGTGGCTGTCCATTCGTTTGGTTTTTAAAGAGCAAAAGCCTCCCCATAAGAAAACGTGGACGAAAAAAAACCCCTATGGCACTTGGCCATAGAGGTTTTTTTCCCCAAACCCCATTGCACATGGCAATAGGACCCAGAAAACCACGTCCGCTTTATGGGGGGACGCCGCATCATTGTGATGCGATGAGGCAAGTATTCTACGCGACAACTTTATTGTCAACTGTTATTAGTTCCTCTCGTAACCTGTCGCTTGCTCTATCAGAGTTGGCTTACGGCAGCACGCGTTGCCTGGGCAAGTCGACGTCCTCTTTAAGTGGGCACATGGTGCTCGGCGCAGGAAGAGCGCCATGAACATACCTGCCTCAGCGTTGGCCAGTATCAATCGCCGCCGGCCTTGGTGACCGAGCGCGCATATAAATTCATCCGCTATACCGCTCAACAGTACGCCGCGTACTGGCACGTAGAGCCGGCAACATGCCAATGCAGGCCTATACATCACCGCCACCATGGGAGCTGCATGAACAACGCACTATTAGATTTGAACGAGCTCAGCGCCTTGCTTGGCCGTAGCCCAGAGACAATTAAGAAGGGCCTGAAACGCAACCGGCTTGCTGTCCCGCCGCGGATACACATCCCAGGTACACGGTTGCTGCGCTGGCGGCAAACCGATATCGACAGTTGGCTCGCCAGTCACGTCGAAATCCGGGTTGGGAGCTGCAAATGACAGCGCGCTTCGAGCCTCACCTATACGCTACGACACTGAATGCTTCGGGCGACCATGCAGTCGACGGCGGCCTTATTCACACCTGGACAGGCAACCATTGGGCCGTTACAGACGATGATATTGCCTGCAAACAGGCATACCGCTGGCTTGCAACGTCCGAGCCAAGCCATACCACCGCCGAAAACGCCAGGAAAGCGGTCAATTGCGCGAAGCTCTGGCTTCCTGAAGTGGTGAAGGAGTCGACTGATGTCGTGATTCCGTGTGCAAACGGTTATGTTCATGTCAAGGATGGCGAGCTATCGCTGATTTCTCCGGACAAGTCGCTCGGAATCAAACACTCACTCATTTGTGAGTTCCGGCCGGATTTTGGGCCAGCTACCCAATTTGAGAAGTTTTTACACATGGTGTTGCCGGACCCAGCGGTCCGGTCGCGCGTGCAGGAATATATCGGCTATACGCTGACGTCGGACGCCAGGTATCAAAAGGCCCAGCTGTGGCTGGGAAGTGGCGCCAACGGCAAAGGCGTGCTGGCCAATATTGTTCAGAAATTACACGGCAATACTGCCGCAATCGGCCTTGATGCGCTTGACGGCTTCAGCCTCTCCGTCCTCATCGGCGCAAGCCTAATTTACGTTGATGAAGTTCCAAGGGCACGCATCAACGAGCAAATTCTCAAGAGTTTGATTGCCGGAGAAAGAGTGCAAATCGACCGGAAATATGAGACCCCCCTCAGTATTCACATCCGCGGCAAATGGCTGGTGCTGGGGAATCATCTTCCTGCCATTACTGACCATAGCATTGGTTTCTGGCGTCGATGGGACATTGTGCCCTTTGCCGTGACGGTGAAAGAAAGTGACCGCGACCCGCTTTTGGCAGACAACATCATCCGTGCCGAAATGCCTGGCGTGCTCAACTGGGCTCTCGAAGGCCTCTTACGTTTGCAGAAACGTGGCGCATTTGAACCGGCATTGCCGTTTGCAATGCAGAATATCCTGAGCGATGCAAGGCGGGAAACCAACTCAGTACAAGCGTGGTTCGAGGAGAACGACATTCTCGAGTCTGACTCACTGCAATCGACAAAAGATGGCGTTTATGAGCATTACCGCGACTGGTGTTCACGTAACGGAATGACGTCGATGGCATCCCCCCGCTTTTGGCAAACGATTCGCGGCATCGTGTCCTTGGAGGAGGGGCGCAAGCGCGAAGGTAGTCAACAAATCCGTTACTGCAATCTGATTCTCCCGAACGGCATGCGGAAATCAGGCTTGGCTCTAGTCGGCGGTTAAAATGGGAATCACCTTACCTATCCGCTGATGTGACCGAACGCGCCAAGGAGTTCAAGTTGGTCGGAGCACAAAACGCCCATAGATATGGGCGTTTTTCCCATGTGTGCCGTGTGTGCCGGGCAAATTCAATAACTATTTAATATTCAGTAGAATTTCAGGAAACCATATTCACCCGCGTATTAGTTCTAAATATTGCCTAGCACACTTGACACAAAGAAAAACAACTCACCTATGACAGGAACGGCATAATTCAACGAACCATTTTTAAAGAATGGCCTGGCACACTTGACACACACAATATCAGGTCATTCAGGAAACGTAACGTGTGTGCCTCCGGCATTCGCTCATGTGCCAGCGCAGTCTTCGCCTGAAAAAAATGCCGACCAAGCGCACGCGGGACCCACTTCCATTATTAGAAGAACTTTTCCCAAAGAACAAAAGAAACGGCGCCGCTACCGCGGCAGTTGTCCAAGGTTCCAAGCAATGCAGCGATGCTTTGAAAAACGTTCCCTGCCCTGCCAAGCAACTGGCCGTGAGTTCGACAATCGCATTGTGTCGGCCACAGGCACTACACCTTACCCAGCACCACAGCACCCGCCGAGCTCCCTGGCCAACTGATTCGCCCCAGACTGCTAACCGTTTGCGACTACTAACCGTGTGCAGCTACATATGGTATGCAACTACAAACCGTATGCGAATCGCTATGGCTTCCACGTGCCCGCCGGTCGCAGTGCCCGCTCGTAGAGCGGGAATGCATGGAAACGATATGCGGGTTCGACCGCTCTCTTCAAACTCAGTAGCCGTTGAAAAATATCGTGTCCGTTGCTGGGCGCGAAGGGGCTTTGAGGATACGACGTGACCCTGTGCGCGGAGCGAGCACGGCCCAGTCGCTGACGCTGGCAGTGGTACTGACACTGAAACGTCCGACATATTCATTGACTCCGCCAGAGACAGTCAATACCAGGCTGGCCATCTGTGGCCGCCCTTTCCGTCTACTTCAAAAATGTCGCATCGCCATCCCTGTTTCCGCCGCGCGTTCGCTACACGTGTTCAGGCCACAACGCGAACATGATTTGTAACACATCGGTATGCGCGCCATCGCGTTCTGTCACTGCCTTCCGCGGTCGCCCGGTTCGCTCCGAAGACCGTATCAGCTTGGACCGCGGTCCACCGCCGATATAAATCCATTCGCTACATATCAGTAGAACGAATACCACCGTTCCAACCGAGCACTGTCAATCAAAGGAAACTTATATGCATAAGCAAGCATTTTTAATCGCCGTAAATCATCCCAAGGGAGGAGTTGGCAAAACCACCACCACTATGGTCCTCTCGGGCGAGCTCGCTGAGCGGGGCTACCGCGTTCTCGTGGCGGATTGTGATGCGCAGGCATCAGCGTCCGCCTGGGCCCACGCGGCACCGGAAGGCAAGCCGTTTCCGGCTGCCGTGGTCAATCTCTCAGCGCACGCAGGAAAAGTGCACAGGGAAATTCAAAAACATCTCGGAAATTACGATTTCATCATCGTCGATTGCCCACCGGGATTGGATTCGTTAAGCCCGCAATCGGTGATTCTCGTAGCCGACTTGGTCATCGTGCCGTTGCCACCCTCGCCTGCAGACTTATGGGCGGCTCGTGGAGTCAAACGTTTGATTGAACGGGGAACAGATTTCAATCCAGCGTTGAAAGCCGTCATTTTGCCCAACAGGGTCGTAAGGACCTCGCTATCAAACGCCATCATGCAAGAACTGAGTGAATTCGGCATCCCATTGATGTCGTCGAGGATGACGAACCGAACCGCGTATCAGGAGGCAGTCGTAAGCGGCGTATCGGTTTCGGCGTTGGGCCGCGATGCGAAGGCGGCGGCCGATGAGGTCAAGGCACTCGCCGACGAGGTGTTGGCGCTACTGGGAGAGCAAAAATGACGAAAAAAATGTTTGATAATGTCAAGGTTCGGGCGACAGTCACGCAACAGGATGTCGCTTTGGTGGACCGATTCGACAAGGCGGATTCTATTCTGTTGAAGGCTCCCGAACCCGCCACCGAAACCAGGCCAACTGAAAAAAAATCATCCGTCGTACGGGACACATTCTCCATGCCCCCGGATGACTATGCACGAATCGAGGAAATGCGCATCATGGCCAACAAGGAGGGTCGGAGTTCGACCAGCAAAAGCGAGGTCGTGCGTGCCGGATTGCATGCACTGGGGCTACTCAGTGCTCAACAATTAGTCGAGGTACTTGGCCGGCTTGAAAAGCTTGTGCCTGGCAGGAAAAGCTGATTTGCTCTATACCGTTATAACGCTCATCGCGCTATAACGGTATTTTTACACACCCGTGACACCCAAATACCCTACCTGGTGTTTTGGCGGGGCAATCGGGGTAGGGGCGCAATAGCAACAAGCCTATTACTTCATTGCGCTGCTGCTGTTGGTGGCGATGCGCGCCTTCAGGTCGGCGATACGTTGCGCGGCTGCGCTGCAGTCGGCGGCAGCCATCTTGCCCTGGCTGTCAACCTGGTAGAACGGATAGCGGCTTGTGTAGTAGACCGAAGCATTGCTGCGGCACGCCGTGTCCATCACAAAGTCGGCAATCATGTAGCGGCTCACATACTCAACCAGGCGTGGCGCAACCTTCGTGCCAGTCGCAGAGTCGGTGACCTTCTGTGCATCCGGCGTTTTCGCGTCCATCAGTGTCTTGAGCATCATGGCCGCGGCCGGCACGAACACACCGTTGGACCAGGCGCCGACGTTGATGGCGTTACCCGCACCATCCACGCCACTTGCCGCGTAACCGCCCTGGGCAGAAGCACCGACCGCCTTGGCCACCGCACTTGCCGGCAGGTCAAGCATCACGCCCAGGTATCCCAAGCCGTCGAGCAGTTCACGGCTCTGCAGCGACTGAGCGCCATAGGTCGTTGTGTCACTCTTGACCGCGCCCTTAAGCACATTCAGGTACACCGACTTGTCTTCCATCATGAATAGATTCGCCGAGTCTAGAGACAGCAGGTTCTGCATGCCAGTCGAGAAGGCGCTTGCCAGCGTCGCGCCCTTTCGAGCCTGATAGGTCATAGCATTAGCGGCGATGTCCGTCAGCGGACTGATTTTGAAATTGTTGTACTCGGTACTGATGAACGGCGCCACCAGTTCCAGCGTTCCGCCCGGCTGCACGGTGTTGTCTGCCGCACGGGTCGTCTTCCCCCCGACGGCCACCAGGCGCACCATACCCATCGGGGCGTCGCTGGCCGTGATGGTGAAGTAGCCGTTGACGTCAGTCGTGGCCGACGCACCCAGGGCAGTACCGGAACTGCCGTCGGGCTGCATACCATAGGCCGTTACAACAGCGCCGACATATGCCTCACCGCGAATGGTTTTGGTGGGGACGCCTGGCGCGGCCGCGCCAGTCAGAGGATTGGTGACCGTAGTTGGCACCGTAGTCGGGGGCGTGGTCACAGGCGGAGTTACCGCGCCGCTGCCACTATTCGAACCACCGCCTCCGCAGCCGGCTAACAGTGCAACGGCAGCTACCGCCAAAATTTTCGATGTCTTTGTCTTCTTCATGTCTGCCTTTGGATGTGAACATAAGCATGGCTGCTCAAGCAGCCACTTGGTGATTTCAAAATGTGTAATTCAGAGCAACGCCAATGCTTTGTTTTTCGGATGGGGCCTTTGTCGTTGCCATGGCAATTTTCGCTGTGGTATTTTTTAGCAGCCGTCTGCCTTCCACTCCCATTTTCCGGTTAGCGGGTCATGGCAATAAGGGGCTTGGAAGCGGACCGTGCATCCGTTCTCGAATGTCCTGGTGCAGTCACCGTTATTGCACTGATACGTCGAACGCACCGTCTGGCCGGGCGGCGGCCCGCAGGCTTTCGTAGGAGCCGCATTGCGCGCGGTTTGCTTCGGGTATCCCGCATCGTCCCACCAGTGGGTAATTCCGGTTTTTTGGCATTCAACATACTTGTGCTCCTCGCATTGTTGATAGGCCCGGTCTACCGCATCCTGCTCGCTGTCGTAACCAGTGCTCATCGAACATCCCGTTTTGCCACAAACAATTGCGCCCGCTCCGGGCCCTTTTTGTCTATGCCACACCTTGCAATTTGTCGCTGATTTCGACAGGCCGGCTTCCTTTGCTGCCGTTCGACATCCGTTCAACGCTGTGGAGTCTGCAATTTTCTGGGTAGGGAAGTTCCATCCTGCATAAGTAGTAATAACGGGATGCCGCTCCACCCAGGCGATGGCTGAATAAGCGTGGCTGATGCCGGGAAACAGCAGGCATGCGAGCAACCCAAGAAAGACCGGTAACTCCCTCATGAATTTTTTCATTCTTACAGCCATCATTGCTTCCATTCCTGATGCCAAGGCACTAACAGTTTACGTAAAACAACATTTTACATCAAGTTTAATATCGTTTTATATCATTTCAATAAAATGGTGAGCGTCCGACCATGCTGCATTTTCGTGAGAAAGTCACATGCCAAGGAAACCCAAGGCCGCCAGCGGGAGCACCCTCGGCATTCGGATAGGCCGCAACATCAAAATCGCCAGGCTCGCCCTCGGACTCACACAGGCAGAATTGGCCGAATCCCTCGACCTGGAAAATGTCACCGTGTCGCGCATTGAGACCGGCGCCCAACTGCCATCTATCGACCGTTTGGATGAGGTTGCAAGGGTCTTGAAAGTCTCCCTTACTGCCCTTCTGGCCGACACGGACAAGGACAGCGCGATGACGGATATGCTAGTCGAGGTGATAAAAGACCTTCCGGCGCGCGAAAAAAAGTTTTTGTATGAATTCTCTGCGTCGTATGCAGCGCACTGGAAGGCTGGCAAGAAGAAATAATTGGCGCCAGCTGCACGTACCATCCCCGACTATCGAACTGTGCTCAAGCAAGACAGTTCGGTGCAGCCTGCGCCCGCCGACAAGACCTAGGCGAATAGCCCCGCTGCAGGCTGGTTCTCAGAAGGTCTGAACCGGCCGCTCCCAACTGAGCTATCAATCGTCGAATCCCGTGCCGGTAGATGAAAAGCCTTAGTCAAACATAGACCCCGTGTCGACCATTGACACGGACTCCCAATGGTCGGACATCGACGCACTGTCGTCATGATGATTTAAATCGAATCCGAACGAATTTCCCATCATATCAAAACCTCCAATCCCCCCGGTCATTGGAAGGCCGGTTGCCGGGTTGACCATGAAGTCATCGGATGATGAAAAGTCGTTCGTTTCGCTTGCGCCTGCCGACCCCGCATCAGAATCAAAAGTACCAGTTGAAGCAAACAGCAGGTCGTAAAGTTGCGCCATAAATTTCATCTTATCTTCTTTTGTTTTATTATTGAACTTAAAATTCTAGCAGAATTTTTTAAATAGATATGACTATTTTTTAGGCATATAAAAAGAACGAGTTCTTTTTATCCAAAAAATATTTTTAAACCTATATTAAGAATATTTATCATATCCCGGAGACTGTAGCTATACGTGTTAGCACGTGAAAAATACTGCCAACAAGAATACAAGGACATACGGTATGACTATTACAAATAATATTTTTGAATTCAAAAAATCGGGGCAAATCATCGCATTTATCCAGGCCAAAAATAAGAAGCAGGCACGTCAAAGGACTCAGCTCATCAGCCACCTGGTTCACATCCCGAAAAATTGCAAGGTAAAAGCCGTCGAGCACGGCACCCTATGCAGGGCACCGATTTTCTTCGAGAAACATTTAGGTGCTTTGGAGGATGCCATCGAGGACGCGCTGGCTGAAGCATAGCGCTGCAGCCGCCATGCTTCTCTGACGACCTAATGCAGACGCCGACTAACAACATTGAGGGAAAAGCATGAAGCCCATCGACATCGGTGATATCGTTGAAAAGCTTCTGGACTTGCGTATCTACAGCCCAGAATTAGCCAAGCGAATGGACCATGAAAAGGAACTACCGGAAGATGAGCCAATTCCGTTCTTAATTGAACGAATCGAAGCTTCGTTCTCGGCATGCGAACACGTTACTGGGAAAAATAAAACGATTGCTTTTTCTGAGCTAACGGCATGGTTGATTATCAGTTATCAATTTTACCTGATGCGACTTGCGCGGGAAGACAATCCATGGATGTTCACTTTCCCGGAATCAAAGCTCCACACCCATCACTGATTAAGTCCGGAACTAGAATTTTTAGAACCACGGTGTGTAAAGAAAAAAAGTACTAGGCCAGATTATTTTCTTTTCATGGCGGATTCCTTTACAGGTTTCCGCCATTTTCCAATTTATATTTTTCGTGCCAAGTCACCAACAGTTTTCGGGGTATCTCCATATATAGCAATTCGCACCATCTTCGGCAAATGATGGTTCATGATTTCCTTTAGCGTACGAAGCTCGCCCGCCTTGCTACCGTCGCGGGAGCACTCGGCAGAATGCTGCCCTTGCCATTTCCTTTTCACGCGTCCCCAGTGCGAGTCCGCATGCCGATGGAGGTCAATAACCTGGTTTCTAACCCCAGAAAACAAGGGACGTGACCGCTGACAAACCAGTATGCCAAGGACACCCCATGGGCGCCCGCCATGAGCTCCCTCGGCACCGTACTTGAAGTTCACCGCAGCCAGTTCGATGGCCGCTTTGGTCTCGTTAAACGCGGCATCGGAGAGCTTCCAGGTCCACGTCGAGACGTCCTTGAACACCAGTTTCTCCTTGCCAGTCTTTTTGTCCGGAAGGTGACGCGGGGACTTCTTGTGCGCGTAATGCAAAACATAGTCGGTGAACGTAATGTGCCCATCGGCGGCCATGGCGTTCTTCGCCACATGCGCGTCAGGCGTGGCCGGGTCGTTCAATCCGCCCTTCCCGTCATCGGACAATAGCCACCAGGCGACCAGGCCATTTGCAAGCGGATAGGCGATAAAGTGCATCGCCGCTAGGCCTCTCGTACGGTCGTAGGCACGGCCTCGGGCGGTGCGGATAATCGGATAACGGACCGCCATTTTTGCGACAAAGGCACCGAGCTTCTTGGGTGCCATAGCGCCGCCGCACCACCAATAGTGGCGGCGGAACACCAACAGCTGCAAGAGCTGCATCAGGACGGTTTTGTTGCGAGGAACTTTGATTTGAAGTGCGGCGTCGGCGGCTCTCATTGTGCGTCTCCAGGTTATTTTTTTGTTTGGGATGCCGCGTATAGGTAACGCGCCAAGAGGCCCCGGAGGGGCCGTGCACAGACGCCCTATTGTTTGCAGAAACTGAACCCATTTCGCGATTTTCCCAGCGACCGATTCGATTCTCCGAGACTGGTTGCTATACGCTTGCGAAGGTCAAGATTTGACTTTGCATCGCACTGAACCAGACGGCGCGCCAACGCCAGCACTATCGAACATAGTTTCACCATGCTCGCAGTGCTGAACAGGTCGCCAAACCGTTCAGCATTGCATCGTCAACATTTCATCCGGCGTGAACCAGGTTAGCCACCTGGTGCCACAGCGCGTAGTGCATTCCAAAAAAGTGCCCGCTACGTGTCGGAAGGGGCACGGAGAGTAACCCCGTCCTAAGGGACGACTAATCCTCCGTGTCTACTTCATAAGTTGTACCGCTTCGGTATGAGCGGAGTGACAGACTGGCGCACAATTCCTGACATAGAAGTTGTGAGCGAGCCCGTGCGATTGGAAAATAGATGTTGATTCGTTCAACAGGGCGTAAGCCTGTGACCACCGACCTTGTCCGTCGGTGCGAGCTCTTGATATGCGAGATGGCAGTGAAGCCTGCCCGTTGGTGTGCCACCTGCTCCCCAGATAGGGAGCAGACGCACGACAAAAAGCACACACGTAGTCAGGCCGGGCGAGTCGAGGTGCGCAAGCATCGTAGACCGCGGGTATACACAACACCGGCTAGAACCGGTCTAGGGGTATGCACAGCAGCGAGAGATGACCCGGGTCGCACCGGCCAGTCTCGAGCGTTACCTGGAGCAAAAGCGTGTAATTGCCCGCGAGGGCATTGTGAGAACAAGAACTGTCTAGGGCCTGCAGTGCCTGGAATTTCTGGAATTGAACGGAGAAGATTGTGATGAGTAATCGGGTGCTTAATGGGGTCGGCCTGATGAAATCTGGAGATGCGCCAGCAAACAATACCGTTCGAGAGGAAGCAGTGGTCTGTTCGTGAAGCCTTGCGTATCTAACCAACACAAAATGGTCCGCGCGTGCGGGGGATTTTTGGCTCCCCGCAAACCAAGGGCTATAAGCCGATTGCTGTCGTAGCGCCTGAATTTCGGCGCATAAGGGCGGGGGTCATTCCCCGGACAAGATGTATCCCTGAGTATGCAATCGAGTGGCCGGCGAGAGCCGTGTCGGATGAAAAATTGACGAGCGTAGTGAAACTAGCGTCCCGTGGAAAGGGCGTTGGGGGACGGATGCCTTGGCGGGCATCCACCGACTTTTGTACCGGCTGCAAACGCGAATTCAGGTTGGCGCCTGAATGAGCGATGCCGGAATGCAAAATGGCTGGGCAGCGCTGGCGCAAGTCAGCGGCTGAACCAGCGGCAAGGATAGAGAAGTTCAAACCAGGTGGCCAAGAGGATTCCCTCTGGCTTACCGATTGATGTTAAAGACCGCCGGCTTAGTTGCTGGCGGTCTTCCCGTCGCTGGTTACGTCGATAGGATTCGCGAGCTCAGTCTTGTCGATATCGGCTGCGACCACGACCGCGCCGGAATGAAAGCAACTTCGCACTCGGCGCGTGATTTTTACGACATATAAATCCTCTGGATATACGGGTTTTCACAACCGTAGACGTAGAGGCCATGCATGAAAAACGCAGCAATCACCGCCATTCCCACCACCCAGACAAAACGAGCAACTAAGAAAGGCGACACAAGCCCGACGCAGATACAGCAGCGGATGTAAAGGCTCCGCGAGGTCACCCTCACCAGCATGGCAGTCTCGGATGCTGGCGACACCAAGAAAGCCCTGATTGCCGCTACCGTCGCCGCGCTTTAAAGTGGCCGGCAGACGCGACGGCCCTCGAACGAGGGCAATTTTGGCCCGACTGCTTTTCCATGTCGGGCGCCACGCTTCAGGGCTTCGCCACAAGTCAGTCCTCTTCCTCGACACCTCGGCACAGAGAGCCCGGCCGAGGCCAACATCTACACCCAACGCTTACCTTGCAACATACGGTTAAGCCAGCAGCGCGTCAATTTTCGCTTGGTCGCGCGACCGCAACATATCGACTTCAGACTTCGAGGATTTCACCTTTGATTTCCGTGCAGCCTTCTGTGGTTTCTCCATAGGCGGTTGGAAATTCGTAGGGAGGGTCTCTTCGGCGGTCAGTTGATGCTCCAGCCAAGCGTAAAAAACTGCGGGGTGCCAGTAGACTCTATTGCCCAGCTTCTTGGGTGCGGGCAGGGTTCGCTCGTTCACCCAGTTTTCAATAGTGCGCAAGGACACGCCCAACACATCGGCTACGTCATCTTTGGTCAGCGGTTTGAAGGCGTTGGTAGTGGTCATACTGGAACTCCATGAGTTGAGGTCCAGCGTGTAAGTAAAGGGAGTTATTCTTTTTCGCAGATTTCCGGAAAAAGACACCGTAGCGCTGAAAAAGGTCCAAAGGGCAGTGGCAAATTAGTGGCAACTACGTATTACCTGCCACTACCCGAAGCTGCGCGAAACTGAGCGCAGCTGAACGCAAGTATTTGATTTATAATGAAAAGACCCCTCAACGGAGCGGGTCTAATGACGGAGAAGGCGCGTTCGGGACGCAGAGGCCGGAGGTTCGAATCCTCTCACCCCGACCAGCCGTTTTCCTCACTGTGCCGGCTCGAACTGCTGGCACCTTGACCTGCGCGTTGGCAGCTTGCTGAGAAGTATGATATTAATTGCATCATTAGTATCCTGATCACTTCTCGCGCAAGGGCCTGACCGATGTCTTTCCTGATAGTTCTGGCCGCACTGGCCTTCCTCATGCTGGCCGCCTACCGCGGCTACAGCGTGATCCTGTTTGCGCCCGTCGCCGCGCTCGGTGCCGTGCTGCTCACCGATCCGTCCGCCGTGCCGGCCGTGTTCAGCGGCATCTTCATGGAAAAGATGGTGGGCTTTATCAAACTGTATTTCCCCGTCTTTCTGCTCGGCGCCGTGTTCGGCAAGCTGATCGAGCTGTCCGGCTTTTCACAGTCCATCGTCATGGCGGCCATCCGCTACATCGGCAGCGCGCGCGCGAATGCCGTGATCGTCGCCGTGTGCGCCGCGCTCACTTATGGCGGCGTGTCGCTGTTCGTGGTGGTGTTTGCCGTGTACCCGTTCGCGGCCGAACTGTATCGCCAGAGCAATATTCCCAAGCGGCTGATGCCGGGCGCCATCGCCCTGGGCGCGTTCTCGTTCACCATGGATACCCTGCCTGGTACGCCGCAGATCCAGAACATCATTCCCACCACCTTTTTCAATACGACCGGCTGGGCTGCGCCGTGGCTGGGCACGATAGGCGCCGTGCTGACGGTGATCATGGGCCTGGCCTTCCTGGAATGGCGCCGGCGCTCCGTCATGGCGACGGGCGAAGGGTATGGAGTGGAAACGGAGCAGGCCAAGACCGGTGGGGGCAACTTGCCCCACCCGCTGCTATCGGTAGCGCCTCTGGTGCTGGTGGGCGTGGCCAACTTTGCGCTGACCAAGCTGATTCCCCACTGGTATGGCGCAAGCTACGTGCTCACCGCCGAGGCCCTGCCGGGCCTGCATGCGCCCGTGTCCACGGCGATCGCCTCCGTGACCGGTATCTGGGCCGTGGAAGGCGCCTTGTTGCTGGGAATCTTGCTCGTGTGCATTACCGCTTTCGGGCGCATCCGCGCCGCCTTTGCCGAAGGCACCAAGGCGGCCGTCGGGGGCGCGCTGCTGGCGGCCATGAATACGGCGTCCGAATACGGCTTCGGCGGCGTCATCGCGGCGCTGCCCGGTTTTCTTGCCGTCAGCAACACCCTGCGCAGCGTGCCCGATCCGCTCGTCAACGCGGCCGTGTCCGTGACGACCCTGGCCGGCATCACGGGCTCGGCCTCGGGCGGCATGAGCATCGCGCTGGCGGCCATGTCGGACAGTTTTATCCAGGCCGCGCAACAGGCGCATATCCCGCTCGAAGTCATGCACCGCGTGGTGGCCATGGCCAGCGGCGGCATGGACACCTTGCCGCACAACGGCGCCGTGATTACCCTGCTGGCCGTCACGGGGCTCACGCACCGCCAGTCCTACCGCGACATTTTCGGCATCACCGTCATCAAGACGGTGGCCGTATTCCTCGTCATTGCCATCTATTACATGACGGGGCTGGTCTAACCTAGAGGCGCGACGACGATGCCGGCTTCGCCACAGCTTGCGCCGGCTTGAACAGGTGGCTGATGCCCATCGTCAGCAGCGGACCGGCCAGCGCCAGGTAGGAGCTGTCCACGCCATACGGATTGCCCGCCAGGAACCAGCCGATGGTGGCGATCACGGAGACGATCACGCCGACGAAGGCGCCGCGCGGGGTGCCGAATTTCGGCGCGTAAAAGGCCATCAGCACCAGCACGGCCAGGGTGGCGCGCAGGGCCTTGCCGAGGAAGGCGATCATCAGCAGTTTTTCCGCATACAGCGCCAGCACCAGCGGCAGCAGGCCGGCCACGACGATGGCGATGCGCAGGAACATCAGCGATTTCGCGTCATTCTTCGCCTTGTTGTACCACGGGTCATAAAAATCCTTCATGGCCAGGGTGGCCGATGCCAGGGTGGTGGCGGAAATGCCGCCGAACAGGGCGCCGGCCAGGCCGACGATCATGATACTGGCGGAAAACGCCGGCATGTGCGCGATCAATGTCGGAAAGGCATCGATCGACTTCATGCCCGGATACAGCACGGCGCTGCACATGCCGATCAGGGCCGCCATCAGGCCGAACGGAATCATCAGCGAGGACACGTAATAGCAGGCGCGCTTGGCCACGGCCGGATTGTCCGTGCTGACCAGGGCCTGGATCACGTATTGCGTGGCGAAGATGGAACCGATGCCGCCGATCATCCAGGCGAAGATCTGGCCCCAGCCGATCTCGACCCAGTTGAACATCTTGGCCGGCAATTGCGCCTGCAGCGCGCCGATGCCGCCGGAGGCTTCCAGCGCATATGCGAGCGCCAGGATCACGCCCAGGTATTTGACGATGGAGTGGGCAAAATTGGTGTACACGACCGAGCGCATGCCACCCAGGCTGACATAGATCACCGTGATGGCGCCCACCAGCAAAATAGCCACGGTTTTATTGATATGCAACACAGCGGCCAGCACGGCGCCGCCGCTCGCGTACAGGGCCACGGCAACGATGCCCAGCGCTACGATGGTGAGGACGGAAGCCGCATAACGCACGGGCTCGCCGTAGGTTTGCGCCAGGATGCCGGAAATCGTCGACTGCCCGCTTTCCTTGTATTTCTTGACCAGCACGATGGCCAGCAGCAAGAAGCCCAGCGACAGCGCCACCAGGTTCCACGCGGCGGAAATGCCCAGTTCATAGCCCTTCTGGGCCGTGCCGATGCTGACGGAACTGCCGATAAATTCCGACAATAACAGCGCGCCGATCAGGTAAGCGGGATAATTGCGCCCACCCGCCGTCATGCCCTCGGCGCTGTTGGCATGCTTGCGCACGCTGTAGGTAATGTACGACATGAGGGCGAAATAGCCCACCGTGATCGCAGCGATGATGATCAATCTGTTTTCCATCCGTCTACTCCAAGTCTGCTTTTCTTATTATTATTTTTCAAGAAAGCTTCCCCTGCCGCATGCCGGACCAGCCGGTGACGGTGCTCAGAGGAAAGTCAAATTCCTGCCATACCGATACGGTACAGCAAGCCTCACAACAAAAAGGTCCGCAACTGTGCCGTAAACAAGTCGGCCGCCTCGACGTTCGAGATATGCGAGGCGGGCACGCTTGCCAGGCGGCTGCCGGCGATCCGCTGCTGCAGCCAGCGCCCGTCGTCGACAGTGGTCACGAGATCGTGCTCACCAGCAATAATCAGGGTCGGCACGGCTATCGTTGCCACTTGCGCGCGCAAGTCCGCCTGGGCCAGCGCTTCGCAGCAGGCCGCATAGCCGCCGGCATCCTGGCTGCGCAACGTGGCCGTCATGCGCGCCACCGTGTCCGGCTCGCGCGCAATCAACTGCGGCGTAAACCAGCGCGCGGCGGCGCCATCGGCCACCGCGGCCATGCCGTCGCGGCGCACTTGCTCCGCCCGCAGCTGCCACGGTGCGGCGGCGCCGATGCGCGCCGCCGTATTCGCCAGCACGAGCTGCGTCAAGCGCCGCGGCTGGTGTATGCCCAGCCACTGGCCCGTCAGGCCGCCCATGGAAATGCCGCAGAAAGCGGCGCGCGCGATATCGAGGTGGTCGAGCAGCGCCACCACGTCCAGGCCCAGCCGCTCGATGCCGAACGGCGCGCCGCCGCCGGCGGACTGGCCATGGCCGCGCGTGTCGTAGCGCACGACAAAAAAGTCGCCGGCCAGCGCGGCCGCCTGCACGTCCCACATGGACAAATCCGTGCCGAGGGAATTCGACAGCAGCAGGCAGGGTTTGCCGCGCTCGCCATCGGTACGGTAATGCAGGCCGATACCGTCCACCTCGCACGTTTTCCCGGCAGTGTCGTTGCCTGTATGCGTCATCACATGCCTCCCTCAGGAATCGTCGCCGCGCACCGACGAAGGATGGCGGCACAGCGGCATCACGTCGATCTGCATGTAAGGGAACAGCGGCAGCGAGGTCAGCAAATTATGCAGCTCGTCCACGCTGTCCACGTCGAAGACGCTGACGTTGGCGTACTGGCCGGCGATGCGCCACAGGTGGCGCCACTTGCCCTCGTGCTGCAGGCGCTGCGCCAGTTCCTTTTCCGTTTTCTTGAGCTGCGCCGCCTGCTCGGCGGGCATGTTCAACGGCAGGTTCACGTTCATGCGTACATGGAATAACATGACTTCTCCTTATTGACGCTGCATGGAACGCAGCTTGTCCATATCGATCTCGACGCCCAAACCCGGGCCCGTCGGCACCTGCAGCATGAAGTCGCGGTACACGAGCGGTTCGCGCAAGACTTCCTGCGTCAGCAGCAGTGGCCCGAACAATTCCGTGCCCCAGGCCAGTTCGGCAAACGTCGAGCAGACATGGGCCGTGGCGGCCGTGCCGACGCCGCCTTCGAGCATGGTGCCGCCGTACAGGCCGACGCCCGCCAGGCGCGCCACGGTAGCCACTTCCAGCGCGGGCAGCAAACCGCCCGACTGGGTGATTTTTACCGCATACACGTCGGCCGCGTCGGCTTGCGCCAGCGCCAGCGCATCGGCGGGGCCGTGCAAGGCTTCGTCGGCCATGATGGCCACGTCGAAGCGCTGCTTCAGGCGCGCCAGCGCGGCGCGGTTGCCCGCCTTCACCGGTTGTTCGATCAGGTCGATGCCGCCCGCTTCCAGCGCGGCGATGCCGCGCACGGCGTCCATCTCGCTCCAGGCCTGGTTGACGTCGACGCGCACGCTGGCCCGTTCGCCCAGCGCCCGCTTGATCTCCAGCACGTGGGCCACGTCGTCCATCACGTCGCGCATGCCGATCTTCAGCTTGAAGATGCGGTGGCGGCGCAGTTCCAGCATCTTTTCCCCCTCGGCGATATCGCGCGCCGTGTCGCCGCTGGCCAGCACCCAGGCCACCGGCAGCGCATTGCGCACGCGGCCGCCCAGCAATTCCGACAGCGGCACGCCCAGGCGGCGCGCCTGCGCGTCGAGCAGCGCCGTCTCGATCGCGCACTTGGCGAAGCGGTTGCCCTGGATGACCTTGCGCACCAGGGCCATCGCCTTGGCCACTTCGCTCGCTTCCATGCCGACCAGCAGGGGCGCGATATAGGTATCGATATTCGTCTTGATGCTTTCCGGGCTTTCGCCGCCGTAGCTCAAGCCGCCGATGGTGGTCGCCTCGCCCCAGCCCGTGATGCCGTCGGCGCAGCGCAGCCGCACCAGTACCAGCGTCTGCGTATTCATGGTAGCGACGGACATCCGGTGCGGGCGGATGGTTGGCACATCGACCAGGTAGGTCTCGATATTTTGAATCATATTTATTCCGTATAATTCTGTGGAGTAAGCATACGATATGCCCCCAATGCGGCCACGTCCAACACCAAGTTGGTATCAAACCTATACCTGAAAGGTATGAAGATGGAATTACGGCACTTGCGCTACTTCATCGCGGTAGCAGAGGAAAAGAACTTCACGCGCGCCGCGGCGCGCCTGCATATCGCGCAGCCGCCGCTGAGCCGGCAAATGCAGCAACTGGAAGAGACGCTGGGCGTGACGCTGATCGAAAAGGGCTCGCGGCCCTTGCGGCTGACGGAAGCGGGCGAGTTCTTCCTCGCCCACGCGCGGCCGCTACTGGACCAGGTGCGCGACCTGAAGGCCATGACGCAGCGCATCGGCAAGCTCGAACGGACCTTGTCGATCGGCTTCGTCGCCTCGACGCTGTATGGCGAATTACCCGATATCGTGCACCGCTACTGCGAACGCCATCCAGAGGTGGACGTGACACTGCACGAAATGACGACGGTGGAGCAGCTCAAGGCCCTGAAGGAGGGCCGCATCGACGTGGGTTTCGGACGTCTGAAAAGCGAAGACCCCAGCATCCGCCGCATCCTGCTGCGCGAAGAGCGCATGATGGTGGCCCTGCCTCCCGGCCATCGGCTGGCGCACGGCGAGGGAGGTCTGTGCCTGACGGAGCTGATGCACGACACCTTGCTCGTCTATCCGAAGTCGCCGCGGCCCAGCTTTGCCGACCAGGTGCTGGCCATGTTCAGCGAAGCCAATATCACGCCAGGTCCCGTCACGGAAGTGCGCGAACTGCAGATTGCAATGGGGCTCGTCGCCGCCGGCCAGGGCATCTCGATCGTGCCGGAAAGCGTGCAGGCCATGCATCACCGGAACGTCGTGTACCGCAAGCTGGACGACAAACATGCTTTTTCACCGATTCTGTTCAGCGTGCGACATATGGATCGCTCGCCGGAACTGGACGACCTCCTCGCCGCCGTGTATTCGATCTACGATGAACACGGCATTACCCACGTCAAGGAAAGCCTGTAGCGGTGACTACGCCGCGTCGGCCAGCAATTCCGGGCGCAGCGCGCGGATGCGTAGCTCCGTGAAATAGCCGCCCGCCTCGTTGTAGCGCAGGTAGTGGCGGCCACAGTCCAGGCAGCGCGCCACCTGGCTCAGGTTCGCGGGATAGTAGCGCGGCGCGATGGGCGCATCGGCGCTGTCATAGCGCGTACCGTGCGGGTGATACTCGTCAAACGTCGGTTCCTCGTACGGATCTGCGCGCAGGGTGCCGATTTCTTCAAACCGGTCCAGCTCCAGCGAAGTGGGCAGGCGTTGCCAGGCATCGAGCGGGACGGCGCAGCAGCTGCATTTTTGCGTGACGCCGGCCGACATGGCGGCCAGCGTGGACAGGGCGGGGAAGTCGATGAATATCATGTTCAGCCAAGGCAAAGGGGCGGCCCTTGGCAACGAGCCTGGCCGCACCCCTTATTCTAGCGCAGCCACATACGGCCGACACGCGGCCCACACTTTGCCAGCCACAGTTCCAGCAGCACCAACATGCCGGCGGAAATGAGCAGCAGCGGCATCAGCGCGCACATGCCGGCCGCCACCAGCCAGGCCAGCACGGACGGCGAGGTCCAGGCGCCCGGCAGCAGCTTGGGCAAGCCCAACGAGTCCGGCAAGCGCCGCTTGAAGAACATCACCCAGCCCGACACGAGTGAAAACAGCACGCTGGCGCCAAACAGCAACAGCAAGGCCTGGTTCCACCAGCCGAATTCGCCACGGTGGAACGGGATGCCGATGGCAGTCGCCTTGCCGAACGCCGTCTGCGCCTCCCAGCCCGCGTAATACAGGGGCTTGCCGCTGTAGGCATCGAATTGCAGGTCGAAGCGCAAGGTGGGCTGGCTGCGGTCGGCCATGGTGGCGCGCCACACATCGTCCTGGCTGGCCGGCGCCGTCAGCTGCACGGCGATGGCCGGCGCATGGCTGCGCGCCACCCGCCACGCATCCTGCCAGTCGAGCGGAGCGCCCTCCTCGATTGAGTGCAGGCCCCGCGGCACGGGCGGCGGCGCCTGGCCGCTGACGTCGCGCAGCGTGCGAATGCGCCCGCCCGCCTGCTGGCTCCACGTCAGGCCCGTCGTCAGGATCACGATGCTGACGATGCCGAGCGCGACGCCGAGAAAGGCATGCCACTGGCGCCAGCCATTGCGCCCCCGCGCGCCCCGCTTCGGCAAGCCCGCTTGCGCGCCGCGCGGCCACCACAGCACCACGCCCGTCACCAGCATCACCATCAGCCAGCTGGCCGCCAGCTCGATCATCCAGCGCCAGCCATCGTTTTGCAGCAGCCGCGAATGCAGTTTCTTCGCCCAGTTGCCGAAGCGTTCGCTGCTGGCCAGGCTGCCCAAGACGCGCGCATCGTAGGGATTCACATACACGATGACGGCTTGCGCGGGCAGGCCGAATTTTGGCTTGACCGGTGCGGCATGTCCGCCATGGCCCGCATGTTCATCCTGCGCGCCGCCGGGCGGCGCGAACGCCACCTGCACTGCGTCGTCCTGTTGAAACGGCGGCACCACGTGCTGCACCGCCCAGCCGCGCGGGGCCGCCCGTTCCGCCCCCGCCACGGCGGCGTCCAGCGGCAGCATGGACGCTTGCGGCGCCACGTGATCGAGGTGCTGGTACAGCCTTGCCTCGATCTGCGGCGTGAACACATACAAAATGCCCGTCAGGGTAGCCACCAGCGCGAATGGCGAGGCAATCAGCGCGGCCCAGAAGTGGATGCGCCAGTACAGGCTTTTGCGCCGCGCGATGAGAAAAGTTGCGTCGTCCATGGCCATCCTCACAGTGCGTTATAGGTATAGGACAGGCCCAGCATCACGCTGCGCGGCGCGCCGGGCGTGTACTGATTCTGGCTGTTCGGCGCATAGCTACCCGTGCCCGCATAACTGCTGCTGGCCGAATCGGCATAGCGTTTATCGGCCACATTGCGCACCTGCGCCCACGCTTCCAGCCCGCGCGCGACCTGATAGCTGGCGCGCAGGTTCAGCAAGGCGTGGCCCTTGTACTCCACCGTGTTGGCGTTGTTCATCCAGTAGCGGCCCTGGTGCACGGCTTCGACTGCGATACGCGCACCCGCCACGGGTTTGTAGCCGATTTCGACTGAGGTGACGTCGCGCGGCGCCTGCGGCATGGCGCGGCCGCTGTAATCGAGGGTACTGGAGACCTGGTAGCGCAGGTAGCGGTGGCGCGCGATGGCCGTGGCGAAGCGCGCATCGAACAGGCCGCTGTCGTAGTTCAGGCCCAGCTCCAGGCCTTCGCTGCGCGTGCGTCCCGCATTGCGGTTTTCGCTGTTCCCCGGCGAGAGCGTGTAGCTGACGATGGTGTCGCGCCCGTCGAGGCGGTACAGGGCCGTGTCGAGTTTCAAGCGGCCCTGCAAAAAGGCCCAGCGCAAGCCCAGTTCATAGTTGTTGTAGACGGACGGCTGCAGGTCGGCGATGCCCGTCTTGCCATACAGCTGGCTCACTTCGGGCGGCGTGAAGCCCTGGCTGACGTTCGCATACACGCTGCCCGCACGACCGATGGCATAGGTGGCGCCCAGCTTCGGGCTCACATGCGAAAAACTGCGCGACTCGTCGGGGGCGCCGTAATTGACGCTGCCGCCGGGCGCCAGCTTGTTGTGGTAATCGTAGCGGATGGCGTCAGAGCGGCCGCCCAGCACCACGCGCGTGCCCGCCAGCGGCGTCAATTCCCACTGCGCGAAGACGGCCGTGTTCAAAATGTCCGTCTGGTAGACGCGCACGCCCTGCGGATTGGACGCGTTGGCCAGCGTATAGCGCAGGTAGCGGCCCGTGGCGGCATCGCGCACGATGGAGAGATTGTCGCTGACAAAGGGATTATCGCTCTTGTCGACATACACGCCGGCGACCAGGCGCGAACGCAACCACGTGAACTCCTGCTGGTGTTTCACGTCCAGCCCCAGCGAATCAACGTGATTATTGTTGATGACGCCCTTGCACAGCATGCCCGCGCAACTGCCGATGGAGTAGGCGGGAATCTGCCCGTGGTCGTTCTTGCGCGTAAACACGGTGACGGTACTCGTGCCATTGGCAGTCGTCGCGCCCTCCCATGCCAGGTTCATGCGCGTCGTCTTGTCCTTGCGGTAGGTGAAGGTATTGAGACTCTTGCCGGGATTGCTGCGGTAATCGTTCTCGAACAGGCTGCCCGTCATGGCTGCATCGAGATCCGTGTGCACGATGGTGGCGCGCAGCTGCGACGCGGGGCCGAGCGCATAATCGGCGCGCAGCGAGAACGAATCCTTGTCGCCATAGCTGTACTCTTGCCAGTTATCGCGCGAACGGCGCGAACTGTAATGGGAAAAGCGCAGTCCCAGCGGCCCCCAGGTATCGCTGGCGGCCGTATCGTAGCGGGTGAAGCCGCCCACGTTGTCGCGCCGCACGCCCGCGCTTGCCGTCGGCGTGGCGCTGGCACCGGCCGTGAGGAAATTGACGGCACCGCCGACGGCATTGCTGCCGTACAGCGACGAGGCGGCGCCCTTCACCACTTCCACGCCGCTGGCCCCCGCCATGTTCATCTCGTTGAGCGAGTTGTGGTTGAAGACGCCCAGCGGGCGGATAGGAATGCCGTCTTCTAGGTACTGGTAGACGGCATTCGTGCCGATGGGCTGGCGGATGCTCATGCTGTGCTGCTCGTTGCCCAGGTCATTCCAGTACACGCCGGCGATGCGGTTGAGGATATCGCCCATGGTCCTGGGCTTGTCGCGCTCCAGGATTTTGGCGTTGACGACGCCGATCGCCTGCGGCGTCTCGGACAGCCACGATTGCGCGCGCGAGCCGGAAACGACGACCGTGTCGATGGCGTGGTCAAATTGCTGCGCGTGCACGCAGGGATAGGCCAGGGCGATGGCTGCCGCCAGCATCAATAATTTCTTGTTCATGTGATTCTCGTTTAAGTGTGCGGATGCGGGACGTCACACCGCAAGGTGGACAGCGCCAGCATTGAAAATGCAAAAACTTAAATGAGACCGGGCGGCGCGCGCGACTGCGCGGTGGACCAGATGAACAGCGGTGACGGGGACTGGTAGTACAGGGCCGGGAAGATGGCCGTGCCGCTGGCCACAAGCAACGGCAGCACGGGACTGGCCGGCGGCAAGCCGACGGAACCCGCATGCGTGGAACAGAAGGCGCAATGCTCCATCTGCATGACCTTGTCGCCGGACTTGCCGTCGACACCGCCATCATCGACCTGGACAAAACGGATGCCGGCCACCGAGCATATTTCTGCCCAGCCGGAGCCGGATTCCTGCTTGGCGCTGGCGACGGCCTGGGAAATCGACGGCGCGAGCGCCGCCAGCAGGATCGCGAAACAGGCGATCCAGGCGGCAAAGCGGCGCGTGAACAAGGTCATTCCCATGGCCGCATTTTACCAGCGGCTGCCGGGAGTGGGTAGCGGAAAGCGGTTCAGGCGGCCGGACAGGCGGCGTTGCCGTTGTCAAAAGCACGCACGACGCTGGCCGCATCGGCGGCGATGCGGTTCACGGCGCGGCGGTGACCGAGCACCAGTTCATCGTAGCCGGCGCCCACCTTTTCATTGGCGATCGTGCGGCAAGTGACCACCTTGTTGCTGGCCAGCTGGCGCACGCTCCACACGGCATCGATTAGCGCATACTGGCCCATCACGGACTCGAAACGCTGCACATTGGTGCTGATGCGATACACGGGCAGCTTGTCCGGGTATGGCGTGCGGAACACATCGATGGCGCCCAGGTCGTTCGTCACGGCCGTCGACAGGGCCTGGCCGATCTCGCCGGCCAGCGGCCCCGCCCAGCGCCGCTGCTCCAGCAGTTCGATGCGGCCCGATGGCGCCGTCACCACGAACTGGTTGCGGCTCACCTGCTGCGGCACGCTGACGGCCAGCACCTCGACATAGTATTTGACGGGCTTGGCCGGCTGCGCGTCGGCGCCGCCGCTGAGCGTGTAGAAATGCTCGGGCTGGGGCGTGGAGCAGGCGCCCAGCAGGATGGCCGCCAGCAGCGCGGCAAACATCGGCTTCATCATTTTTCATCTCCTTTTTTGCCACGAATCAGGGCCTCGGGGTGGCGCTCCAGGTAATCCGACAGGGCATTGAGCGATTGCAGGGTCTGCGTCAGCTGCTGCAAGGCCTGGCGCACGTCCGACTGCAGCGGCGAATCCTTTTGCAGCACCTGTTCGGCCGTGCCGAAGGTCTGCTTCGCCGCCGTCAGGGTATCGCGCATTTCCGGCACCACCTGGCCATCGAGCTGCTTGAACAGGGTATTTGCCTGCTTGATCGTGACGTTCAGGTTGTTGCCGATCTCCGCATACGGCACCTGATCGAGCTTGCGGGCGATGCTGGCGATCTGCGTCTGCAATTCATCGAGGGTATTGGGCACGGTCGGCACCTCCAGCGGATACCTGTGCGGATCGAGCGCCACCTTCGGCGCCTTCGGGAAGAAGTCCAGCGCAATGTACAGCTGGCTGGTCAGCAGGTTGCCCGTGCGTAGCTGCGCGCGCAAGCCGCGGCTGACCATGCGTTCGAGCAGCTGGTGGCCGGCCGAGCCTTCCGCATCGTCGACGGCCGCCTTGAAGCGCATGCCCAGGCGGGCCGGATACAGGTTGACGGTGACGGGCATGCGGAAGTTCTTCTTCATGGGGTCGAACTCAATGCCGACCGAGCGCACCTCGCCCAGCACGATGCCGCGGAAATCGACCGTGGCGCCGGGCTGCAAGCCGCGCAGCGATTGGTCGAAATAGAACACGGTGGTGATCGCCTCGCCGTCGGGCTCGCGCATGGCGCTGGCCTCGTCGGCCGCCAGGCGGTAACTGGTGCCGGCCGGCGCCGGTTCGACGGGCTTGCGGCCGTTTTCCGCCTCGAAGGCGATGCCGCCCACCAGCATGGCCGCCAGCGATTGCGTATTCAATTTGAAGCCGTTGGAATCGAGGCGCACGTCAACGCCGCTGGCATGCCACCAGCGCGCATCCTTGCCGACGAACTGGTCGTACGGCGCATTGACGAAGACCGACATGGTGATGCCGTTGCCGTCCTTGTCCAGCGCGAAGCTGACCACCTTGCCCACCCGCAGGCGGTGGAAGAACAGGGGCGAACCCACGTCGACGGAGCCCAGGCTATCGGCATGCAGGGTGTACAGCTTGCCCTTCTGGTCGCCGGCCACGGCGGGCGGACTCTCCATGCCGACGAAGTTTTCCTTCTTCTGCTCCGACTTGCCCGTGTCGACGCCGATGTAGGCGCCCGACAGCAAAGTGCCCAGGCCCGTCACGCCGCTGGCGCCGATCTGCGGGCGCACCACCCAGAAGCGCGAATCGGCGGTGGCGAAGCGCCGCGCTTCCTTGCTCATGTCGATCGTCACGAGCACCTTGCTCAAGTCGTCGCCCAGGGTGATGGCGCGCACCTGGCCGATATCGACATCCTTGTACTTGACCTTGGTCTTGCCCGGCTCCAGGCCTTCAGCGCTCTTGAAGCTGACCGTCACCGTGGGCCCCTGGTCGAGGATGGACTTGGCGGCCAGGCCGGCGCCGATCAGCGCGGCCAGCAGCGGGATGAGCCACACCAGCGACGGCAGCCAGCGGCTGGCAGGGTCCACATCAGGTTCGGGCAGCAGCGCTGCTGCTGGCGCGCCGGTTGCGGCAAGGTCGCCCGCTTCTTTGTCAGACATGCTGTTCTCCAATCACTGTATTGTTTCCGGTATTTGCCACCACCACGGGTTCTTCCTCGCCAGGCACCTGTCCGTCGACGGGGTCCCAGATCAGGCGCGGGTCGAACTGCATCGCCGCCAGCATGGTCAGCACCACCACGGCGCCAAAGGCCAGCGCGCCGGGGCCGGCCGTGATCACGGCCAGCGACTTGAAGCGCACCAGCGCCACCGTCAGGGTGACCACAAAGATGTCGAGCATGGACCAGCGGCCGATGAATTCGACCATGCGGTACAAAATGGTGCGCTGGCGGGGCCGCCAGCGCGAACGCCGCTGCGCCGTGAACGCCAGCAGCGCCAGCACGCCCAGCTTGAGCATCGGCACGACCACGCTGGCGATGAAAATGATGATGGCGAGACCTTTCGAGCCGCTGGTCCAGAACAGCACGACGCCGCTCATGATGGTGTCGTCCTGCGCGCCGAACAGCGATTGCGTGACCATCACGGGCAGCAGGTTGGCGGGAATGTAGAGGATCATGGCGGCGATCAGCAAGGCCCAGGTGCGGTTGATGCTGTCTGGTTTACGCACGTGAAGGGCCGAACCGCAGCGGGCACACTGCAAATGCTTTCCCGCGCCCTGCGGCGGCGCTACCAGACCGCAGGCATGGCAGGGCACCACCTTCTCACCGGGCGAGAAAGCCTTGTAGCGGATGCCGGGCAGCGCCTGGCGCGTCAGCTCGTCGCCCAGGTTCCACAGGGCCTTGGGGTCGAAGGAGACGACGATGGCCAGCAACAGGGTCAGCGCACCAAACGCAAACAGGCCTGGTTGCGGCACCACCGTGGCCAGGCTGGTCATCTTGACAACCGTGATCAGGATGCCGATCATCAGCACCTCCGTCATGCCCCACTCGCGCGCCGTCTGCACGGCGCGCAGCACGCGGTGAAAGCCGGGTACCTTCACGCCGCCGCGCAAGCCCAGCGCCACATACAGCAGCGAGCCGAGTTCGATGGCGGGAAAGAGGATGGTAAACAGGAAGACCATCGTCGCCACGATGTGCATCTGCTCGGACCACAGCACGCGGATGGAACCGAGCAAGGTAGCACTGGAGGTCAGGCCATTGACGTCGAGTTCGACGATGGAGAAAAACTGGGCAATCAGGAAGACGAACGCGGCGCCGAGGGTCAGCGCCACCACCTTGCTCAATTCGGCCGATGCGCCGCGCGCGTGGGCGCCGCGATACAGCACCGAGCGGCAACGGAAGCAGCGCGCCTTTTCGCGCGGACGCAGCGCACGTTTGCGGTACAGCACGCCGCAGTCATGACAGCTAATCAGGTCGTATCGGTGCACAGTGTGAAGTTTGCCGGCGCCCGCAGCGCGACTATCCCATGTCAATGCCAGCCATCATGACAGAATTGGCATTTTCCTGCACTACGGCACTATTCTTTTCCACTCGCCCGCAACAACGCCTCCACGGCGCGGCCGATCTGCAACACTGTATCGTCGGCGCCGGCCAGGCCGCAGATGCCCAGGCCCACGGGCAGCTCGCCGTCGGCATGGCAAGGCAGCGACAGCGCGCAGCCGTCGAGGAAGTTGATCACGCTGGCGTTGCGCAGCACCAGGCCGTTCGTGGCAAAGAAGGTGGCGTCGTCCGCTTCCAGCGGCGCGAGCTGCGGCGCCAGAATGGCCACGCTGGGCATCAGCCAGGCGTCGAACGGCGCCAGGCGCTGTTTCGCGATGGCGATCAGGCGTGCGCGCGCATCGAGCACGTCGATGTAGTCCGCCGCGCCCTGCTGCTGGCCGCGGCGGATACGCGCCGCCACGCGCTGGTCGTACTGTGCGCCCTTCTCTTCCAGTAACGCCCTGTGCCAGTGCCAGGCTTCCGCCGCCACCAGGCCGCCGCCGCCATTGATCGTCGGCAGCTCCAGCAATTCGGGAAAGTCAAACCGTTCCACCAGGGCGCCGGCTTGCCGCAGCTTGTCCAGCGCGGCGTCGAAAGCCTGCTGCACCTGCGGCTCCACGTGCGTGCCGACGTAGTCCAGGGTAAAGCCGAAGCGCAAGCCTTTCAGTGCCGGCGCCTGCGCGCCGATTTCATGGCCCGACAGCGCTGCGTACAAAATGGCGCAGCAATCGACGCTGTGCACGATGGGGCCGACCGAATCGAGGGAGCGCGACAAGGGCACAGTACCGTCGAGCGAGACACTGGCCGCCGTCGGCTTGAACCCGGTCAGGCCGCAAAAGGCCGATGGAATGCGGATCGAGCCGCCCGTATCCGTGCCCAGCGCGCCGGCCGCCATGTCCAACGCCACCGTGACGGCCCCGCCCGAGGTGGAGCCGCCCGCCACGCGCGCGCCGTCGTGCGGATTGCGCGGCGTGCCGTAATGGGGATTCAAGCCCAGGCCGGAGAATGCGAATTCGCTCATGTTGGTGCGGCCCAGCAGGACGGCGCCGGCCGCGCGCAGGCGCGCCACGGCAAGCGCATCGGCATCGGCGGACGGCGCATCGGCCAGCGCCAGCGAGGCGGCGCTGCTGGTTTGCCCCCTGACGTCGAACAGGTCCTTGATCGAAATGGGGATGCCGGCCAAGGGCGAGGCAACGATGCCGGCGGCGCGCGCCGCATCGCTGGCCCGCGCTTCCATCAACGCCTGTTCGCCATCGAGGCTGACATAGGCAAAACCGCCCTGCGCCCGGTGCGCCTCGGCGCGCGCCAGCATCTGCTGCGTCAATGCCACGCTGGTGATGCGGTTGGCGGCCAGGTCGGCCGCCAGTTCCCTTATCGTCTTCTTGCCAGTCACATCCATGCTGCCTCCCCCGATTTCCCAGGCATGCATCTTACCGGATGCCAGCGGCATGGTCGCCGCCCTGTCAGCCGGCCAGGAAGTCGAGCAGGGTCAGGGCGACGATCTTGCTGGCCTTGCGCAAATCATCGAGCGCCAGGCGCTCGTCGGCCTTCTTCGCGTTCGACTCGGGCACCGTGCGCGGGCCGGCGCCATACAGCACGGCGGGGATGCCCCGCTCGCCATACAGGCGCGCATCGGCATACAGGGGCGTGCCGACGGCGGGTATCGTCTCGCCGAGGATGGCTTGCGCATTCTTTTGCAGGCTGCCGACCAGCTGCTCGGAACCGGGCAAGGGCCGCAGCGCATGCGACAGCAGCAGGCGGCGGATCTCGATGCGGATGCCGGGCTCGCCCCGCACGGCGTCTTCGATCAGCGCGCGTACCTGCGCTTCCACCGCCACCGGATCTTCCTCCGGGATCATGCGGCGATCCATCTTCATGACGACCTTGCCCGGCACCACATTCGTATTCGTGCCGCCGTCGATGCGGCCCACCAGCATGGTGGGCGAGTCGATGCCGGCAACTTTCGATTTGATCTTCTTCAGTTCCGGCAACTGGCCGTAAATGGCGTTGAGGATCTTGTTGGCCGCCTGCAGCGCATCGTGGCCCGTTTCCGGCATGGAGCCATGTCCCGCCTTGCCGTGCACGGTGATCTCCAGCTGCAGGCAGGCGTTGTGCGCCGTGACGATGCCGTAGCTGAAACCGGCGGCGATGACGAAATCGGGCTTCGTCAGCTGCTGTTCCAGCAGCCAGCCCGGCCCCAGCAAGCCGCCGAATTCCTCGTCGTAGGTAAAATGCAGTTCCAGCTGCCCCTTCAGGGGTATGCCCAGCGCTTCGAGGGCGCGCGCGGCAAACACATAGGTGGCGAAATCGCCTTTCGACACGGCCGTCGCGCGGCCGTAGATATAGCCGCCGTCGATCTGGCCGCCGTATGGCGGATACGTCCAGTTGTCGCCGGGCGGCACCACGTCGCCATGCGCATTCAGGGCCACCGTCGGTCCGCCTGCCGCATACGGCCGGCGCACGATCAGGTTGGTGATGCTCTGCATGCCGTACGCTTCGACCTGGTCCGCTGGCACGGCATGCTGTTCGGCGTTCCAGCCATACGCCTGCAGCAGTTGCGCGACCAGCTCCGCATGGGGCGCGTTGTTGCCGGGCGGCGTATCCGTCGGCTGCTGCACCACCTGCTGTAAAAAGGCGACCTCCTCGTCGAAGTGGTCATCGATCCAGGCCGTGATTTTTTCCGCTTGCGTAGTCATTTCTCTCCTTGCATGGTCTGTTGCAGCCAGGCGCCCAGTTTGCTGCGCTCGGCCTCCGTCATATTCGTCAGGTTCCCGATCGGCATGGCCTTCAATTCGATGGCCTGCTTGTAGATTTGCGCCGCGTGCTGGCGAATCTCCGTTTCATTATCCAGCATCATGCCGGCCGGCGCCGTGGCGAAACCCGCTTGCGTTGGCTGTGCCGAATGGCAGGTGGCGCAGCGCTGGGCGATGATGGCATGCACGGCCACGAATTGCGCTGCCGGGTCCACCGCCGGCGCGGTCGCCGCGACCACGGGTGCCTTGGGCGCGATGGCCACGGCCACGCCCACCAGCAGGGCCACGCCGAGGGCCGGATAGCGCCACTCGACACGGCCCTTGTGACGCAGGTTGAAGAAGTGGCGGATGAAGACGCCGGCTGCCATGATCAGCGCCAGCACCAGCCAGGCATGGTCGTTGCGGTAGGTCATCGCGTAGTGGTTGCTGATCATGATGAACAGCACGGGCAACGTAAAATAATTGTTATGCACGCTGCGCTGCTTGGCTTTCAGGCCATGTTCGGGATCGGGCAGCTTGCCGGCGGCCATGGCTTCGACCATCTTGCGCTGGCCGGGAATGATCAGCATCAGCACATTGGCCACCATGATGGTGCCTATCATGGCGCCCACGTGGATGTAGGCGGCGCGCCCGCTGAGCAAATGCGTGAGCACGTACGCGGCGCCGACGATCAGCGCAAACACCGTCACGCCGAACCACAATTCATATTGCGCCAGCTTCGAGCGGCACAGCAGGTCGTACACGGTCCAGCCGATGACGAGGGTGGCGATGCCGATGCCGACGGCCTGGCCGCTGCTGATATCGGCCACGGCCTTGTCGATCATCATGGCCTGCGCATTGAAATAGTAGGCGATGGTCAGCAGCGCAAAACCGGACAGCCAGGTGGAATACGCTTCCCACTTGAACCAGTGCAACTCTTTCGGCAGTTCGGCAGGCGCCACCAGGTATTTCTGCGGATTGTAGAAGCCGCCGCCATGCACGGCCCACAGTTCGCCCGAGACGCCTTTCTTCGCCAGCTCGGAGCCGGGTGCGGGCGGACGTATGGAATTGTCGAGCCAGACGAAATAAAAGGAAGCGCCGATCCAGGCGATGCCCGTGATGACGTGCAACCAGCGGACGATCAGGTTCAGCCATTCAAGGCCATACGGGATCAGGTAAGCGAAGACTTCCATACATTTCCTTGAGTCAGACTGAACCAATATTCATGCCAATCTACACAAGATAAACGGATTTGCCGCCCGCCACATGAAAACTATCGTATATTTGACATATTCAAATTGATATACAACAAAGCCGCCGCCACATGTCCAGCCTGCCGCAACACCTCGACCTGCACCTGATCCGCATCCTTTACCTGCTGCTGGTGGAAAAGAATGTCTCGCGCGTGGCGCTCAAACTCAATCAGCCGCAGCCGTCGATTTCCGCCTCCCTGCGCAAGCTGCGCGAATTGACGGGCGACCCGCTGCTGGTGCGCGGCGCGCGCGGCATGGTGCCGACCCAGCACGGCGAAAGCCTGCTCAATCCGGCCAAGCGCATCCTCGACCAGACGGAAAGCCTGTTCGTCAAGAAGACGCCGTTCGTGGCGCAGGAAGAAGCGCGCACCTTCCATATCGCCGCGCCCGATTACCTGGACAGCCAGTTCCTGCCCAACGTCGTGGCCTTGCTGCGCCGCGGTTCGCCGAAAAGCCGCGTCGTGCTGCATAGCCTGGGGCCGGGCATCGATCATATCCGCCAGCTCTCCGACGGCGGCCTGGACCTGGTGATCGCCAACTGGGACGAGCCGCCCGCCCATCTGCACATCTCGAAGCTGTTCGAAGACCCCATCATCTGCGCCATGCATGCGGAAAACGCCTATGCCCGCCGCACGGCCAGCGATGCCATGACCCTCGACGATTATCTGAGCCTGCCCCATGTGGCGCCGTCGCAGATGATGCCCGGCTACCACGGCGTGATCGACTCCTTCCTCGAGCGGCAGAACCTGCAGCGCAACGTGGTGGTGGAATCGGCGTATTTCGGCCTGATTCCCTACATGCTGACGCAGACGGACCTGGTACTGACGACGGGGCGGCAATTCATGCGCTTCTATGAAAAGACCCTGCCGCTGAAAACGTACACCGTCCCCCTGAAATTCCCGCCAATGCGTTTTTACCAGCTGTGGCACCAGCGCGTGCACCAGGCGCCCGAACACAAATGGCTGCGCGACCAGGTCAGCGCGGCCGCCAAGGCGCTGGTGCAGCGATAGCCGCTATCAGCGCGCGCATATAATGGATGCCGGAACAGGGCGCTATCATCACCGCTTGCATGATCGGAAAACCATGACCACCCTTTCAGACCTGAACGCCGGCAGCCAGGCCGATTTTATCGCGCACTTGCATGGCATCTACGAACACTCGCCCTGGATACCCCTGCGCGCGGCTGCCGCCCGGCCGTTTGCCAGCCTGACGGCCCTCAAGACGGCGCTGCAGCGCGTGCTGGCGCAAGCCTCGCCCGAAGAGCAGCTGGGCCTGATCCGCGCCCACCCTGAACTGGCCGGCAAGGCCGCCATCGCAGGCCAGCTGACGGCGGAATCGACGCGCGAACAGGCCAAGTCCGGCCTGAACCTGTGCAGCCCCGAGGAATTTGCCACCCTGCAACACCTCAACAGCGAATACAACGCCAAGTTCGGCTTTCCCTTCATCCTGGCCGTCAAAGGGCCGACCGGTGAAGGCTTGACGCGGCAGGACATCATCGCCACGTTTGCGCGGCGCCTGAAGAACCGGCGCGCCGACGAACTGGCCGAGTCGCTGCGGCAAATCAAGCGCATCGCCGAACTGCGCCTGAACGAGCTGTTCGACGTACGCCTGGAGTTTGGCCCAGCCATCATGCAGCAGGCGGAAACCCTGGCCGGCTGGAGCGACAGCGATTACAACCTGACCTGCGCCTACCTGACGCCGGCGCACCGCAAAACGGCGGCGCAGCTGGCCGACTGGATGCGGGACGCAGGCATGCAGGTGGAGATCGACGCCGTCGGCAATGTCGTCGGCCGCTATCTGTCCGACAATTCCGGCGCCAAAACCCTGATGACGGGATCGCACTACGACACCGTGCGCAACGGCGGCAAGTACGATGGCCGCCTGGGCATCGTGCTGCCGATCGCCGTCGTGCGCCACCTGCACGAACGGGGCGAAAAGCTGCCGTTTCATTTCGAGGTCGTCGGCTTCGCCGAGGAGGAAGGCGTGCGCTTCAAGAGCACCTTCCTCGGCAGCACGGCCGTCACGGGCAAGTTCGACCTGTCGCTGCTGGAACAGCGTGATGCGGACGGCGTGAGCATGCGCGAGGCGCTGGCCGCTGCCGGCCACGAAGCGGCGGCCATCAGCGCCATCGCGCGCGATGCCAGCGACTTGCTTGGCTATGTGGAGGTGCATATCGAACAGGGCCCGGTGCTGCTGGAGCGCGACCTGCCGCTGGGCATCGTCACGGCGATCGCCGGCAGCTCGCGCTACCTGGTCAATCTTGGTGGCGTGGCCAGCCATGCGGGCACCACGCCCATGAGCATGCGCAAGGATGCGGCCAGCGCGGCGGCCGAAATCATCCTTCTGGTGGAGCAGCGTTGCAGCCAGGGCGAGGCACTGGTAGGCACAGTGGGCCAACTGAACGTGCCCAACGGCTCCGTCAACGTGATCGCCGGTGCCTGCACGCTGTCGCTCGACATCCGCGCGGCCAGCGATGCGGTACGCCAGGCTGCCGTCGACGATATTCTCGATGGCATCGCCGCCGTCTGCGCGCGGCGCCAGATCGACTACCAGCTGGAACTGCTGCTGTCGGCGCGCGCGGCGCCATGCGCGCCATGGTTGATGGCGCAGCTGGCGCAAGCCGTGGAATCCGTCGGCATCGCACCGTATGCGCTGCTGTCGGGCGCCGGCCACGACGCCATGGCCATGGCCGCCATCACCGACGTGGCGATGCTGTTTACCCGCTGCGGCAATGGAGGTATCAGCCACAACCCGCTGGAAACCATGACGGCCGACGACGCCGATATCGCGGCGCAGGCGCTGCTGGCGTTCCTGCGCAACTTCCAAGCCAAGCCCGCGCTGGCTTGAGCGCCATGGACAAGGCCGTCGAACTACGGCGCAGCAAGCGCCTGGCACTGTCCTTCCTGCTGGCCGCCAGCGTCCTGTTTGTCGTCACGGCCTGCCTGCCGCGCAGCCTGTTGGTCGATGCATTGAAAGCGGTGTCGGAGGCGGCCATGGTCGGCGCGCTGGCCGACTGGTTCGCCGTCACCGCCCTGTTCCGCAAAATTCCCATCCCCTTCATTTCACGCCATACGAACATCATCCCCAGGGAAAAAGACAGGATTGCCGTCAATCTGGCCACCTTCGTCCGGGACAAGTTCCTCGATACGGCATCGCTGCTGGCCCTGATCGAGAAGCACGATCCGGCCAGAATGATAGGCGAATGGCTGACGGCACCGGCCAATACCAGCCTGCTGGGCAGCTACCTGACAAAGCTGCTGGGTACAGCTCTGGACATGACGGACGACGAGCGCATACGGCCCTTCATGAAAAAGGCGTTCGACGCGGCGCTCGACAAGGTAGACCTGTCGCAATCGGCAGCAGCGTTGCTGGAAGCGCTGACGGCCGACGGACGCCACCAGGCCCTGCTCGACGATATCATCGACAAGCTGGTGACGGTGATGCGCGAACCGCACAGTCGCGAGCTGATTGCCGACAGCATCATCAGCTGGCTCAAAACGGAACATCCACGCAAGGAAAAGGTCCTGCCGACATCATGGCTGGGGGAGCATGGCGCGGAACTGATCGCCGGCGCCCTCGACGCCACCTTGCGCCGCATTGCCCAGGATCCCGCTCACCAGCTCAGACACAAGGTCGACGAGGCCATGCAACAGCTGGTCTTGCGCCTGAAAACCGATCCCGCCTTTCTCGCGCGGGGCGAAGCGATCCGCGCGCAGCTGCAGAATGACACGCTGCTGACGCAGTATCTGTACGGCCTGTGGGAGCAATTGCGCTCCTGGCTGAAACGCGATCTCGAATCCAGCGACTCCGTGCTGCATGGGCGAGTCGCCGGCATGGGCGCCTGGATCGGCAGGGAGCTGGCGCACAACGCGCAGTTGCGCGCCTCGCTCAATGAACGGATGCAGGATGCGGCTCGCTCCATGGCCCCCGATTTTGCGCAGTTCCTCACGCGCCACATCGGCGACACCGTCAAGAACTGGGACCCACAGGATATGTCGCGCCAAATCGAACTACAGATCGGCAAGGATCTGCAATACATCCGCATCAATGGCACTATCGTGGGCGGCGCCATCGGCCTGCTGCTGTTTGGCAGCTCGCAGCTGATCGCGCTGCTACGCGCAATGTAACGCTTAAACGACCACGGCCCGCTCCAGCATCGCATGCAGCAGCACATTGCAGCCCGCTTCCAGGTGCTCGGGCCTGGCATCTTCGATTTCATTGTGGCTGATGCCGTCCTTGCACGGCACGAAGATCATGCCGGCTGGCGCCAGCCTGGCAGCGTAGATGGCGTCGTGGCCGGCGCCGGACACCACGTCCATCACGGAGTAGCCGAGTTTTTCAGTCGCATTGCGCACGGCGCCCACGCAGTCGGGGTGGAACGGGCATGGCGGGTAATAGGACACCCTTTCCAGTGAAATTCCCAAGCCTGTTTTTTCGCGCGTGGCGTCGATGAAAGCCGTGATCTCGCCATGCATGGTATTGAGCAGTTCGTCGTTCACGTTGCGCAGGTCGATGCTGAACTTGACCTCGCCGGGGATCACGTTGCGGCTGTTCGGGAAGACCTGCACCATACCCACCGTGCCGCGCCCGTACGGCGGGTAGCGGTTGGCAATGGCGACGACTTCCTGCATGATGGTGGTGGCCACCTGCAGCGCATCCTTGCGCAAGCCCATGGGCGTGGGACCGGCATGCGCTTCCATGCCCGTCACCACGCAGTCGTACCACGACAGGCCCATCACGGCCGGCACCACGCCGATGATTTTATCGGCGTCTTCCAGCACGGGTCCCTGCTCGATATGCGTTTCAAAATAGGCGCCGATGGGATGGTCGCCCGGCACCTGCTCACCCTTGTATCCGATGCGCGCCAGCTCCTCGCCCACGGTCTTGCCTTCCGTGTCCTTGGCTGCATACGCCGTCTCGAGCGAGAAGGCGCCGCAAAATACGCCCGAGCCCATCATCACCGGCACGAAGCGCGAACCTTCCTCGTTGGTCCAGAAGGCCACCTCGATCGGCGATCGCGTCTTGATCTTCAGATCGTTCAGGGTGCGTACCACTTCCAGGCCCGCCAGCACGCCGTAATTGCCGTCGAACTTGCCGCCCGTGGGCTGCGTATCGATGTGGCTGCCCGTCATCACGGGCGGCAAGGTATTGTCGGTGCCGTCGCGGCGCATAAAGACATTGCCGATCTGGTCGATCGTGATGCTCATGCCCGCCTCCCTGCCCCAGCGCACCACCAGGTCGCGGCCTTCCTTGTCGAGGTCCGTCAGGGCCAGGCGCTTGACGCCGCCCTTCGCCGTCGCGCCGATACGCGCCAGTTCCATCAGGGCCGCCCACAACCGTTCGCCATTAATGCGTAGATCATCCATTATTGTCTCCTGAATTCATGCGGTGGTGGCGGTAAACGCCGGGCGTTCGATATAGCGCCCTGCACCCTCGACGGCCGTCAGTTCGCCCTGGTGGAACACCACCTTGCCGGCGGCAATCGTGGTGCGGGGAATGCCGCGCACGGTGCGCCCTTCGAAGACGTTGAAGCCCCCTTTGGCGAACTGCGTGGCGGCGGAAATGGTGCGCGTGCCTTGCGGGTCCCACAGCACGATGTCGGCATCGCTGCCTGCGGCGATGACGCCCTTGCGTGGATACATATTGAAGATTTGCGCCGCATTGGTCGATGACACCTTGACGAAGTCGGACGGCGTGAGCATGCCGGAATTGACGCCCGCATCCCACACCACGGCCATGCGTTCCTCGACGCCGCCGCAGCCGTTCGGGATGCGCGTAAAGTCGTTCTTGCCGGCCCCCTTCTGCTCGGCGCAAAAGGTGCAGTGGTCGGTGGCCGTCGTGTGCAAGTTGCCGCTTTGCAGGCCGTGCCACAAGGCCGCCTGATGGTGCTTGCCGCGGAACGGCGGGCTCATGACGTGGCCCGCCACATAATCGAAATCGTCGCTCTGATAGACGCTGTCGTCGATCACCAGGTGGCCCGCCAACGCTTCGCCATACACGCGCTGGCCGTTGGCGCGCGCGCGCGTGATGGCGTCGAGCGACTCGGCGCACGAAACGTGCACGATGTACACGGGGGTATTCAAGACATTGGCGATGGCGATGGCGCGGTTGGCCGCCTCGGCTTCCACGGCCGGTGGGCGCGACAGCGGATGCGCCTGCGGCCCGGTAATCCCCTTCTTCAGCAAGGCTTGCTGCAATTGAAAAACCAGCTCGCCATTCTCCGCATGCACAGTGGGCAGCGCTCCCAGTTCCAGCGAGCGGGTAAAGCTCTTCACCAGGGTTTCATCATCGGCCATGATGGCGTTTTTATAGGCCATGAAGTGCTTGAAGCTGTTCACGCCATGCTCACGCACGAGGATGCCCATCTCTTCATGTACCTGTTCGCTCCACCAGGTGATCGCCACGTGGAAGGTGTAGTCGCCGGCCGCCTTGGCCGACCACGCGCGCCACTGGTGATACGCCTCGATCAGCGATTGCTTCGGCGCGGGGATAACGAAGTCCATGATGGTGGTGGTGCCGCCCGCCAGTCCCGCCGCCGTGCCCGTGAAAAAATCGTCGGCCGTCACGGTACCCATGAAAGGGAGGTTCATGTGCGTATGCGTGTCTATCCCGCCCGGCATCACGTACAGGCCGCCCGCGTCGATCACGGTGGCGCCGGCCGGCAGCGCCAGATTCTCGCCGACGGCGGCGATGGTGTCGCCCTCGATCAGCACATCGGCGCGAAACGCGCGGTCGGCGTTGACGACGGTCCCTCCACGTATCAGTATGGTCATCTTGTCTCCTTCTCGAAAAGATCAGGACTGCGGCGCCTGCTGCGCGTGCGCCACCACTTTGCCCTTCATCATGACGCCGTAAACGACCGCGGCGATGGCCACGCCCACGAACCAGGCATAGGTGTAGACGGCTTTGAAGCCTTCGCCCACGCCGGGAAACGCCGTGGGAAAGGCTGCGTTCAAAAAGCCCGGGATATTCGGCAGCACGGCGATGACAAAGGCGATCAACGCCGCCATGTTCCAGCCACTGCCGTACGAGTAGACGCCATCGTCGCGGTACAACTGCCTGACGTCGAGCTGCGTCTTGCGCACAAAGTAATAGTCGACGATGAGGATGCCGGCGATGGGGCCCAGCAGGGCCGAGTAGCCGATCAGCCAGGTAAAGATATAGCCCTGCGTCGATTCAAGCACCTTCCACGGCATCATGACGATGGCGATGAAGGCCGTGATGTAGCCCCCCATCTTGTACGAAATCTGCTTCGGCGCCAGCGAGGAAAAGTCGTAGGCCGGCCCCACCAGGTTGGCCGCCAGGTTGACGCTGACGGTGTCGATCAGGAGGATGATCAGCGCGATCAGCACGGCGGCGCCCGTCATGCGGCTGGCCAGGTCGACGGGGTCCCAGATGGCCTTGCCGTACATGACGACCGAACCGGCGGTAACGATCACGGCCAGCATGGCCAGCAATCCCATGGGCACGGGCAGGCCGACCGACTGGCCCACGATCTGGTCGCGCTGCGTCTTGGCGAAACGCGTGAAGTCGGGAATGTTCAAGGCCAAGGTGGCCCAGAACCCCACCATGGCGGTGAGCGACGGCCAGAAGACGCTCCAGAACTGGCCCGCCTTCTTGCCGCCGGGGATGAATTGCGATGGCTGGTCCAGCAGGCTGGCGACGCCGCCGGCCTTGCTGTGCACCCAGTACAGCAGCACGAAGCAGATGAGGATTTTCAGCGGCGCCGTATAGGTTTCGAGTTTACGAATCGATTCCATGCCGTGCAGGATGTAATAAAACTGGATGGCCCAAAAGGCCAGGAAGCACAGCAACTGGCTGCCGTTGATGCCCAGGCCCGCTATCTTCTCGCCGCCCAGTTCATGCCCCATCAGCACGCCCATCAGGGTGTAGATCATCTGCCCGCCGAACCAGGTCTGGATGCCATACCAGCCGCAGGCGACAATGGCGCGCATCAGCGCGGGCAGGCGCGCGCCCATGGTGCCGAACGAGGCGCGCGCCAGCACCGCATACGGAATGCCGTACTTGGTGCCCGCATGACCGATCAGCAGCATCGGCAAGAGCACAATGGCGTTGGCGAGAAATACCGTGAGCACGGCCTGGTAACCGGACATGCCGCTGTCGATCAGGCTGGCCGACAGGGTGTAGGCGGGAATGCACATCACCATGCCCACCCACAGCGCGGCAAAGTGATACCAGCGCCAGGTGCGCTGCGCCGCCGTGGTGGGCGCCAGGTCTTCATTCCAGAGTTGCGTGTTGCCTGAATAGTCGTGGTTCACAGGGATGCTCCATCGGTTGGGAGGTTGGGCGTTTTAGAAACGGCTGCGGCCTAGCTTACTGCAAAGTTAGGCAACTGTTTATAAAATATGCGTACGCAAGAAGCGTGCCCTATGCCGTCTCCGCCAACGCTCTTGGGTTGCGTGGATCCTGAGTCCAGTTCATGTACGGCTTGCCTGTCGTCTGCGGCACCATCGTGATGCACCCCTGCACCGGACAGGTGATTTCGCACAGGTTGCAGCCTACGCATTCCTCCTTGATCACTTCATATGTGCGCATGCCGGCGGCGTCGATCAGTTGCGCAATCGACTGGTGCGACGTGTCTTCGCAAGCCACATAACACTTGCCGCATTTGATGCAGTCGTCCTGGTTGATCTGTGCGATCACCTGGTAATTCATGTCCAGGTATTTCCAGTCCGTCGTGTTGGCCACAGCCTTGCCGGAAAAATCGCTGATGCGTGCATAGCCCTTCTCGTCCATCCAGCGCGACAGCCCATCCTTCATCTCTTCGACGATGCGGAAACCATGCAGCATGGCGGCCGTGCACACCTGCACGCAGCCGGCGCCCAGGGCGATGAATTCGGCCGCATCACGCCAGTTGCCGATGCCGCCGATGCCGGAAATGGGCAAGCCCCGCGTCTGCGGATCGCGGGCGATTTCCGCCACCATGTTCAGGGCGATGGGTTTCACGGCCGCGCCGCAATAGCCGCCGTGCGTGCTGGCGCCGCCCACGATGGGCAAGGCCACCATGCGGTCCAGGTCCAGCGAGGTGATGGAATTGATGGTGTTGATCAGCGAGACGGCGTCCGCGCCGCCCGCCTTGGCCGCGCGCGCCGGCATGCGCACGTCCGTGATGTTGGGTGTGAGCTTGACGATGACGGGTAACTTGCTGTGTTTCTTGCACCAGGCGGTGACCATCTGCACGTACTCGGGCACCTGGCCCACGGCCGCTCCCATGCCCCGTTCCGGCATGCCGTGCGGGCAGCCGAAATTGAGCTCGATGCCGTCCGCCCCCGTCGCCTCGACCTTCGGCAAAATATCGGCCCAGTAGTGCTCTTCGCAGGGCAGCATCAGGGAGACGATCATGGCGCGGTCGGGCCAATCCTTTTTCACTTGCGTGATTTCGCGCAGGTTGATCTCCAGCGAACGGTCGGTGATCAGCTCGATGTTATTGAAGCCGACCACTTCGCGGTTCTTGCCGTACAGGGCGGAATAGCGCGACGAGACGTTGACGGCGGCAGGGTCTTCACCGAGCGTTTTCCACACGACGCCGCCCCACCCCGCCTCGAAGGCGCGCACCACGTTATACGCCTTGTCGGTCGGTGGCGCGGACGCCAACCAGAAGGGATTCGGCGCCTTGATGCCGCAAAATTCGATGCTGAGATCAGCCATTATGCAGCCTCCACTTTATTCAACAAATCGGAATGAATGGCCAGTGCGGCCAGCTTGCCATGCTGGACGGCCTGCACCGTCAAGTCCTGCCCCGGCGCCACGCAGTCGCCGCCCGCATAGATCCCCGGCAGCACCGTGCGAAAGCCTGCGTCGACGGCGATCTTGTCGCCTTCGCGCTGCAGCAATGACGCCATCGGGTCATCCAGCACCTGCGTATCGAGGCTCTGGCCGATGGCCTTGAAGATGGCGTCGGCCGCCACGTCGAACGTTTCGCCCGTGCCCGCCAGGCGCGTGCCCTCCATCCGCGTTTTCTCGAAACGCATGCCCGCCACCTTGCCCTCGCTATCGAGCAGCACCTGCTGCGGCTGGGCCCACGTCAGCATGCGCACCTGGTTGGCCTTGGCGATCTCCTGTTCATGGTGGGTGGCCGTCATGGCGTCGAAGCCGCGCCGGTACACCAGGGTGACTTCCTCGGCGCCCAGGCGCTGGATCTGCACGGCCATGTCGATGGCCGTATTGCCGGCGCCAATCACGATGGCTCGTTTCGGCACGGGCAGCGCGGCCAGATCGTCCGCCTGGCGCAGCGCGCCGATATAGTCGACGGCGGCCAGCAATCCCGGCGCCTCCTCGCCCGTCAAGCCCAGCTCGCGGCTGGCGCCCAGGCCCAGGCCGAGGAAGACGGCGTCGTACTGCGCATGCAGGTCGCGCAGCTGCAGGTTCTCGCCCAGCACCTGGCGACATCGGATGGTGATGCCGCCTACGCCCAGCAGGAAGTCGATTTCCTTCTGCGCGAAATCGTCCGTCAGCTTGTACTTGGCGATGCCGTATTCATTCAAGCCACCCGCCTTGCCTTCCCTTTCAAAGATCACCACGTCGTGGCCCAGCATGGCCAGGCGGTGCGCGCACGACAGGCCCGCCGGCCCCGCGCCGACGATGGCGACGGTCTTGCCCGTGCTTGCCGCCCGTTTGAACGGGTGGCCGGCAAAGTGCATGTGGTCGACGGCGTAGCGCTGCAAGAGGCCGATCTTGACGGGCTGGCCTTCGGCGTCATGGTTGCGCACGCAGACGTCTTCGCACAGGATTTCCGTCGGGCAGACGCGCGCGCAGCTGCCGCCCAGGATGTTCTGTTTCAGGATGCCGGCGGCGGCGCCGTTGATGTTCTTGTCGTGGATATTGCGGATGAAGCTGGCCACGTCGATTTCCGACGGACAGATGCGGCTGCACGGTGCGTCGTAGCAATACAGGCAGCGGGCGCTTTCGATGGCGGCCTGGCGTGCGCTCAAGGGAGGCGCCAGGTCCGTAAAGTGGCCCGCCAATTCATCACTGGGCAGCGCGGAATGCGGTAAATAGTTCAGGGACTCGATCATCGCGGTTTCCTTTTTTTGTGCGGCCGATGTTGAATGTAAAACCCTTACTTCATCTGGGGAAAAGCAAATTCCACACCAGCGCTTGCCGTGTTCGGCCAGCGCTGCATCACGGCCTTGTGGCGCGTGTAGAAACGCACGCCTTCGGGGCCATACGCGTGGTGGTCGCCGAACATGCTGCGCTTCCAGCCGCCAAAGCTGTTGAAGGCCATCGGCACGGGCAAGGGGACGTTGACGCCCACCATGCCGACCTGGATCTGGCGCACGAATTCGCGCGCCACGCCGCCGTCGCGCGTGTAGATGGCCACGCCGTTGCCATACTCGTTGGCGTTGATCAGCTCCACCGCCTGCACCACGTCAGGACACCGCAGCACGCACAGCACGGGGCCGAAAATCTCTTCCTTGTAGATGCGCATGTCGCGCGTGACGTGGTCAAATAACGTACCGCCGACAAAGAAGCCATTCTCGCGGCCCGCCACCACATGGTTGCGTCCATCGACCACCAAAGTCGCGCGCTGCTCCACGCCGGAGGCGATCAGTTTTTCGATGCGCTGCTTGGCCGCCAGCGACACGACCGGTCCCATTTCCGCACCATCTTCCATGCCGTCGCGCACTTTCAGTGCGGCCGTGCGCGTTGCCAGTGCATCGATCAGTTTGTCGCCCGCGTCGCCCACGGCCACCACGACGGAGATCGCCATGCAGCGTTCGCCCGCCGAACCGTAGGCCGCGCCGATCAGCGCGTCGACCGTCATCTCCATGTCCGCGTCGGGCATCACCACCATGTGGTTCTTCGCGCCGCCCAAGGCTTGCACGCGCTTGCCGCTGGCGCTGCCGCGTGCATAGATGTATTCGGCGATCGGCGTCGAGCCGACAAAGCTGATCGCCTGCACCACGGGGTGGTCAAGCAGGGCATCGACCGTCACTTTATCTCCCTGCACCACGTTGAAGACGCCGTCGGGTAAACCTGCATCCTTGAGCAATTTCGCGTGCAGCAGCGAGGCCGACGGATCGCGCTCGGACGGTTTCAAGACGAAGGTATTGCCGCAGGCAATCGCCACCGGGAACATCCACATCGGCACCATCACGGGAAAATTAAATGGCGTGATGCCGGCCACCACGCCCAGCGCCTGGCGCATGGACCAGGCATCGATGCCGCGCGAAATCTGGTCCGTGAATTCGCCTTTCAGCAGTTGCGGTATGCCGACGGCAAACTCCACCATCTCGATACCGCGCGCCACTTCGCCCTGGGCATCGGCAAAGGTCTTGCCATGCTCGCGCGTGAGCATGGCGGCAAATTCGTCCGTGTGCTGCTGGCACAGCTGCAGGTAGCGGAACAGGACCCTGGCGCGCGTCAGCGGCGGCGTGGCCGACCACGAGGGGAAGGCGGCGGCGGCAGCCTGCACGGCCGCGTCCACGTCTTCCAAGGTGCCCAGCGCCACGCGCGCCACAGGCTGGCCCAGGGCCGGGTTGTACACGTCGCCGTAGCGGCCGCTTTGCGTGTCGACTTTGGCGCCGTTGATGTAGTGGGTGATGGTGTCGAGGTTGTTCATTGGTTTTCCATTTTTAAACCCAGAGGCAAAGACTGGGGTCGGACCCTCAGGGTCCGACCCCGGCTCTTGTTTTGGGTTTGCCGTTCAATCGAGATTTTTGAGTACCGTCGCCAGCTTGCCAAACAGCTCGTCGACATGCTGTTTTTCCAGCACCAGCGGCGGTGACAGGGCGATGATGTCGCCCGTCGTGCGTATCAGCACGCCGTCGGCGAAGGCCTGCTTGAAGGCGTTGAAGGCGCGCGCGCCGGGTTTGCCGGCGATGGGATCGAGTTCGATGCCGGCGATCAGGCCAATGCTGCGCAGGTCGATCACGTGCGGCAAGCCTTTCAGCGAATGCACGGCGTCGCTCCAATACGCCTGCATCGCTTTAGCGTGCCCCAGGATGTCCTGCTCCTCGAACACCTGCAAGGTAGCCAGCGAGGCGGCGCAGGCCAGCGGGTGGCCGGAATACGTATAGCCGTGGAACAGCTCGATGCCCGGTGGCGCATCCATGAAGGCATCGTGGATGTATTTTTTGCTGAATACGGCGCCCATCGGCACCATGCCGTTGGTCAGGCCCTTGGCCGTCGTCATCAGGTCCGGTTCGACGTCGAAATAGTCGGCCGCGAACGGCGTCGTCATGCGGCCGAAACCCGTGATGACTTCATCGAAGATCAGGAGGATGCCGTGCTTGGTGCACAGTTCGCGCAAGCGTTTCAGATAGCCTTTCGGCGGGATCAGCACACCCGTGGAACCGGCCACCGGTTCGACGATGACGGCGGCAATCGTCGAGGCGTCGTGCAGGGCGACGATGCGTTCGAGCTCGTCGGCCAGGTGAGTGCCATATTCGGGCTCGCCCACCGTGTAGGCGTTCCTGTCCAGGTTGTGCGTGTGCGGCAGGTGGTCGACGCCCGGCAGCAAGGGGCCGAAGGTCTTGCGGTTGCCGCCGATGCCGCCCACGGAAATGCCGCCGAAACCCACGCCGTGGTAACCGCGTTCACGGCCGATCAGGCGCGTGCGCGCGCCCTCGCCGCGCGCCCGGTGATAGGCCAGCGCGATCTTCAGGGCCGTGTCGACGGCTTCGGAACCGGAGTTGGTGTAGAAAACGTGGCCGAACTTGTGGCCCGTGTAGTCCATCAGTTTTTCCGCCAGGTCGAAGGCGGCCGGATGGCCCATCTGGAAGGTGGGCGCGAAGTCGAGCTGGCCCACCATCTCGCGGATGGCGCCGACGATCTTCGGCTGCGCATGGCCGCACGGCACGCACCACAGTCCCGCCGTGCCATCGAGGATGGCGTTGCCGTCGACGTCCTTGTAATACATGCCTTCGGCCGACACCAGCAAACGCGGATGGGCCTTGAAATCACGGTTATTCGTAAACGGCATCCAGAATGCCGACATCGATTCCGGCCTTGTTTCGTTCATGACCTTCTCCTTGGGATGGGCTGGCGCTGGGCCAGGATCGTTTTTGACGAAGCGCAAAATAATTTACCAGTTGGCAAAAAGCTGATGTAATAATAGACAGGCCATCCCCAATGGCACAGATACACAAACGGCAAAGTATCCCAACCGTACAGGTCGAAAAACCACTACAGTTTTGTGCAAGGCAGCATATGGAGCCACCGTGAAGCACAGCGACAGCACAGACGAAGCCCCCGAGCAAGCTAGCGGCTGGCCCGTGCTGGACATCGACCGCCAGAAAAAGGGCGGCCTTGTCGAGCAGATCGTCATCGCCATCAGCGTCATGGTGGGCAGCCGCGCCCTGCGCATCGGCACGAAAATGCCGTCCGTGCGCCAGTTTGCCCGCTGCAATGGCGTGTCGACGTTTACCGTCGTCGAATCGTACGATCGCCTGGTCAACCTGGGCCTGCTGTCGTCGCGGCGCGGTTCCGGCTATTTCGTCGCGCGCCACGATATCGCCGCCTCGCCCCAGGCGGTCGTGCATGCGAGTCCCACCGCCATCGATGCGCTCACGCCGGACCTGTACTCGGGCGTGTCCGACGCCCTGCCCGTGGGGGCAGGCTGGCTGCCGCCCGAGATGTATGGCGAAGCGACCGTGCTCGACGCCGTGCGACAGGCCATGCGCATTCCCGCCAGCCGCCTGCGCGGCTATGGCCACCCTCTCGGCTTTCCCTCGCTGCGCCAGCACCTGGCAACATGCCTGTCGGAAGAGCTGTTCCAGGTGCAGCAGGACCAGGTCTTGCTGACGCATGGCGCCACGCATGCTTTTGACTTGATTCTGCGCAGCCTGACCAAGCCAGGCGACACGGTGCTGGTGGAAGACCCCGGCTACAGCAACCTGCAGTCGCTGATACGCCATCATGGCTGCCTCCCCGTGGGCATCGCCCGCGGCGAGGCGGGCCTCGACCTCGATGCGCTGGCCGTTGAAGCCGCGCGCACGCAGCCGAAACTCATGTTCGTCAACACGGTGCTGCAAAATCCGCTTGGTACTTCCTTGAGCCAGGCACAAGCCCACCGCCTGCTGGCGCTGGCCGAGCAATTCGATTTCTGGCTGGTCGAGGACGATATCTACCGCGAACTGGCGGCGCGCGGCGAAGCGTCGCTGGCGGCCATGGATGGTTTGCGCCGCGTGATCCGCGTGGGCAGCTTTTCCAAGACCCTCTCGCCCGTGCTGCGCGTGGGGTCGATTTGTGCTTCGCCCTCGCTGGTGGCAGAACTGGTGCGCGTAAAAATGCTGGCGGGACTGACGACGTCGGAAATCAACGAGCGCGCCGTCTACCACGCCGTTTCCGCGCGGCCGTACAAGCGCATGGTGGAACGGCTGGTGGCGCAGCTCGATGCGGCCCGCGAGCGCAGCATCGACTGCCTGGCGCAGGCCGGCATGGCGCCCGTGGCGCGGCCCCGCGGCGGCATGTTCGTCAGCGCCGGCTGGCCTGATGTGCAGACGCCGGAATGGAACGGCAAGCTCATCGCCGACATGGCCTTGAAGGCCGGCATCCTGCTATCGCCAAACGAATTTTTCATGCTGCGCGCGCCCGAGACGGTGTGGTTCCGCTTCAACGTGGCCTACACCGACACCCCCGTGCTGCAGGCATTCCTGCAATCGATCCGACCTCGCTAGAGAACCCGCCATGGCCAGCGACAAATCCCTTGCCCTTCCCGTGAAAAATGCCGGCGGCCGGCGCCTGCAAAACCGCGACCGCCTGGAAGCGGACATTCTGGAACAGGCCGTGCGCGTCTTCGCGGAAAACGGCTATGAAGGCGCCTCGATCGCCACCATCGCCGAACGGGCAGGCCTGTCGAAGCAAAACCTGATGTATTACTTTCCCTCCAAGCAGCTGCTGTACCAGCGCGTCCTCGACGATGTACTCGACGACTGGCTGGCGCGCATGGAATCGCTGGCCAATGAACACGACGGTCCGCGCGACGTGCTGCGCGCCTACATCGGCGCCAAGCTGCGCTTTTCGCGCGAACAGCCGTGGGCCTCGCGCGTGTATGCGCTGGAAGTGATCAATGGTGCGCCCCTGTACGGCGACCAGATACGAGAAAGAGTCGTGCCCCTGCTGCGCAAGGATATCGCCGTCTTCGAAGCGTGGATCGCCGCCGGCAAGATCGCACCCGTCAACGCCACGCATCTGATGTTCGCCATCTGGGCCATGACGCAGTCGTATGCGGATTTTTCGGCGCAAATGGCCCTGGTGCTGGAACGCAAGCAGCTCACGCGCAAGGATTACGATGACGCCGAATCGCTGATCGTGCACATGGTGCTGGCCGCCATCGCCCTGCCAGTGCCGCCACCTGGCTGAGACAGCATCGCAGCCTGGCCGCACGCACTACATGTGATGAAATTTCCAACAAACAATCTTCCAGTGATAGCATGGCGCGCTGGAGCTTTTGCAATATTTCACGGGATAAGGAACAGGCATGAAACAATGGTTATCGGCGCGCACGGCGTCACTGCTGGGCAAAGGCGTTGCTGCGGCGCTGCTGGCGCTGGCATCGGGAGCGCAGGCACAGACATTTGGCATGATCGAAAACAAACCCTTGAGCGAAACCTGGCTGAATGCGGGGTTTTACTCGTATCATTTTCAACGCGATAAGAATCTGAACGACAGCAACCCGGGCCTGGGTGCCGAATACCGTTTTTCCACCGTGGCCTCGGCCACGGCCGGCCGCTTCTACAATAGCGACCGCGCCTACTCGAGTTATCTGGGCGTGTACTATCAACCCATCCAGATGGGGCCATTTCGCGTCGGCGCCGTCGTCGGCGGCTTCAGCGGTTATCCGAAAATGCGCGACGGCGGCTGGTTTCCCGCCCTGGTGCCCACCATCAGCTATGAATACCAGCGCGTGGGCGTGAATATCGCCATCGTGCCCTCCTACAAGGACCGGCTGTATGGCGCCCTCAGCTTCCAGCTAAAACTCAAGGTATTCGAATAGCCGTCTGTCCGCACCTGTCGCCGTTCGCTCCGCCATTCCTGCCATTCGTCGCACACGCCACGCCCGCCAGCGAGGTTTTGCCTATAGTGGCTTCATCGCCAGCATGCATGCGCAGCGGCACCCACGACGACAGGAGAACAGTATGAAAGACATCAATCCGGCACCGGGCAGCACTTCCTTCAGCGCTTTCTGGAACGAGTTGTGCGCATATGCACGCCAGGGCCTGGCCGCCTTGCGCGCCATGCCCTGGCCCATGCTGCTGGCGTGCTGTCTGGGCCTGGCGTTCGTGATCACCATCTTGCCGCTGGCGATCATGCTGTTTGCCCTCGTCATGCTGCTGAGATGGGCAAGCAACAGCGACGACGCAAGCGCGGACACGAAGACGGCGAACGCTCAGCAACCACCGCAATAAAATTTGCGTTGTGGCAGGAGTGTCATGATTGTTTTATGGCACTATGGATGCGCGCAGCATTGACGAGTGTCAATACCATCCCTATGGATGGTGTGAACACGGAACGCCGCGCATCCCGGATGATCGAAGCTACTCCCCACCTGCCATAGGAGTTTTCAGATGACCAATACTGCAAAAGCGACAACCGCGACCACCATCCCCTGCCTGCGCTACCGCGACGCGCCGGCCGCCATAGAATGGCTGTGCAAGGCGCTGGGTTTTGAAAAACAATTGATCGTGCCCGATGGCGAAGGCGGGGTCGCGCACGCCCAGCTCAGCTTTGGCAATGGCATGGTCATGGTGGCGCCCGCCATCGACAGCGACTATGGCCGCCTGATGAAGCTGCCAAGTGACGTCGGCGGCGCGAATACGCAGAACTGCTACCTGGTCGTCAGCGATGCCGATGCCGTCTACCGCAGCGCCCGCGAAGCGGGGGCGGAAATCGTCCTCGACATCAAGGATGAGGACTACGGCGGACGGGGCTTCACCTGCCGCGACCCGGAAGGCCACATCTGGAGCCTGGGCACCTACGATCCATGGTAAAACGGAGAACAATGATACTTAGCGCCACCACCGCCGCCAGCCTTGCGCTGATCGGCGGTTTCCTGTCCGCTCCCGGACTGGTCGACCAGCATCTCAATCAAGTCTATTCGCAAGCTGCCAAGCCGCCGACGGCCGCTGCCCTGGCCTTGCACCAGCGCCTGTGGATCGCCGATCTGCATGCGGACAGCCTGCTGTGGCAGCGTGACCTGAACCGCTCCGGCAAGCATGGCCACGTGGACTTTCCCCGCCTGCAGCAAGGCAATGTGGCGCTGCAGGCGTTTTCCGTCGTCACCAAGACGCCGCGCAAGATGAATATCGACCGCAACGCCGGCGACACGGACAACATCACGACGCTGGTGGTAGCGCAGGGCTTGCCGCCGGCCACCTGGACCAGCCTGCTGGCGCGCGCGACCTACCAGGCCGACGAACTGCACCGCCTGGCCGACAGCAGCAAAGACAGGATGCGCGTGATTGGCAGCCGCACCCAGCTGCGCAGCTTCATCGCCGCACGCGAAAAGGATCCGGGCCTGCTGGCCGGCTGGCTGACGCTGGAAGGCGCACATGCGCTTGAGGGCAAGCTGGACAACCTCGACACCTTGTACAAGGCCGGCTACCGCATGGCCGCGCCCACGCATTTCTTCGACACGGAACTGTCGGGCTCCCAACATGGCATGAAAAAGGGCGGCCTGACGCCGCTGGGCGAAGAATGGCTGCGCGCCATGGAGCGACGCAAGATGATCGTCGACCTCGCACACGCCTCGCCGGCCACCATCGACGACGTGCTAAGGCTGGCGAAACGCCCCGTGATGGTGTCGCACACGGGCGTGCGCGGCACCTGCGCCAATGGGCGCAACCTGAGCGACGCACAATTGAAACGCATCGCCGCCCAGGGCGGCCTGGTGGGCATCGGTTTCTGGAATACGGCCGTCTGCGGCAAGGACGTGGCATCCATCGCGCGCGCCATCAAGTACACGGTAAAACTGATCGGCGCCGAACACGTGGCCTATGGTTCGGACTTCGACGGTGCCGTCACCACGGCCATCGATGCAGCCGGCCTGCCGCGCCTGACGCAGGCGTTGCTCGACGCGGGCCTGTCGGAAGCGCAGATCCGCCGCGTGGCCGGCGAAAACGTGCGCGATTTCCTGCTCAAAAACCTGCCCGACGACGACGTCTAGGACAAGGCCCTGAGCAGCGCCTGGTCCGCCACCTGGCGCGGCCGGATGCGTATCAGCTTGCGGTACAGCGGCGGCATGGCGTCGCACAGCGCCAGCAGCGCGTCTTGCGCCATGGCCGGGCGCACGTACTGGAATTGCGCGGGATTATTCTCCGGCAGCGCCCCTTCCATGGTGGAGCCGTAGGCGCCCAGGGTCATGAAACTGGCGGCGCCGTCGTCCGGGCCGACGGCCAGCACGAAGGTGCCGTGCTTGGGGTGGCCCAGATAGCTTTTGATTTCCTCCTGCAGCGCCAGCGCCGCATTCGCCATCAGTTCATAGCGCAGCTGCGCGTACTGGCGCGTGCATTCCATGAACGGCGTGCGGATGGCCGATTGCGTCAATTTTCCCGGCATGCACAGCAGCAGGTTGCCGAAGGAATCGAGCAAGGCAGCCGCGTCGCCCTGGCCGCCATCGCGCTGGTCCTGCTCCATGGCCGCCTGCAGGAAGGGCGCCAGGCCCGCATCGGGCGCATGCGGCGCGCAGCGGTAGGTCAGGGCGTCGGGATAGCGGCGGCGCAGGGCGCGCACCACGGCATGCTCGGACGGCAAGGTGGCGGGATCGCGCAAGTGCACGTCGTCGCCGGCGTTCAGCAACTGCATCACCTGCGCCGATGTCGCTTCGAACACGAGCGAGCACAGTGCCTGCGTCGCCTCGTGGACGCTCTTGCCGATAAAAAAAGATTTGGGTGCGGCGCCGGACGGCGCGCGTGCATACTCGGTGGCGCCGCGCACGGCCGGATAGCAAAAGCTGTGGCCCGCCTGGGCGCGCAACGGCGCCGGCAAGGCCGTATAGGTAGCGGCGCCATCGTAATTGATGCCCGCATTGGCATCAGGCGCGGCCACCACCACATTGAAACCGGCGGCCAGAATGGCGCCCGTGCACATGCAGCACGGGTCGAGCGAGGTGACGATGGTCAGTTCACCCGGCGGCGGCAAGGGCGTGCCCTTGGCCCGCTCGGCAAAATACCAGTCCACCAGTTGGCGCTCGCCATGCGCGGTGGGGTCAAACACCAGCCCCTGGCGCACGACGTTGTTGTGCATCGATTGCAGCACGTTGCCGGCGCCATCGAGCAGCACGCCGCCCACGCCAAAAGTACCTTGCGTCTTGGCGGCCAGCGCTTCGGCCGCAGCGATGGCCACGGCGGCCTGGATGTCGATCGTCTTGTTCAAGCGTATCCTGTTACTTCATGTCCAGGTCGGAATTGCCGAAGCCATGCGGCAGCAGCCAGCCCGCCGTCACTTCCATCACATCGTTTTTCAGGTTCGTCAGGATCACGGGCAGGTCGGCGCCGCCCATCTCGAAGATCACCTGGCGGCAGGCGCCGCATGGGGAAATCGGTTCGGCAGTGTCGCCCGTGACGGCAAGTTTGGCGAAGTCGCCCGGTTTGCAGCCATGCGCGATGGCGCTGAAAAACGCCGTGCGCTCGGCGCAGTTACACAGGCCATACGCGGCGTTTTCCACGTTACAGCCACGGAAGACGCGGCCATCCTTGCACAGCAGCGCCGCGCCCACCTTGAAACGCGAGTATGGCGCGTAGGCCAGTTCGCGGCCGGCATTGGCTTCGGCGATCAGTTCTTGGTTGTTCATTTGCTTATCTATCTGTAAAACCCGCGAAAGGCCGGGGTCAGCCCCTCAGGGGGAATGCGTTCCAATGGGACGCATTCCAATCCTGCAAGGACTGACCCCAGATTTTGCTTCCAGGGTTAAGTTATGGACGAATGGTACGATAAATCACCGGATTGCCGGCCAGCGCCACCGTGCCGATGGCATACGCATCCTGGATTTCCTTGACGGCTTGCTGCGCCGCCGCTTCCGTGCGCGCGTGCACCATGGCCAGCGGCTGGCCTACGCACACTTGCTCGCCCAGGCCCACGAGGTCCGTCAGGCCGACGGCGAAATCGATGCTGTCGCTCGGGCGGCGGCGTCCACCGCCCAGGGCGACCACGGCCAGGCCGATGCCGCGGCAATCGCGCACATTGGCAAAACCGGCGGACAGCGCCGGCGCCGGCACGATGAACGGCGCCTTTTCCAGGTGCTTGTCCGGGTTCTCGATCAGATCCGCCGGACCGCCCAGGGCCGCTACCATGCGCGCAAAGCGTTCGGCCGCCGCGCCCGAATCGAGGGAGGCGATCAGTTTCACGCGCGCTTCCTCTTCGGTGGCGGCCAGGCCGCCCAGCACCAGCATCTCGGCGCACAGCGCCAGGGTGACTTCGTGCAGGCGCGCGGGACGCGAACGGCCCGTCAGGTAATCCATGGCGCCGCGCACTTCCAGCGCATTGCCGGCGTATGGCGCCAGCGATTCGTTCATGTCCGTCAGCATGGCCGACGTCTGCATGCCCGCGCCGTTGCCGACGGCGACGATGCTCTCGGCCAGTTCCACCGATTTGTCGTAGGTGGACATGAAGGCGCCCGTGCCCACTTTGACGTCCATCACCAGCGCATCCAGGCCCCCCGACAGTTTCTTCGACAGGATGGAGCCGGTGATCATGGCCACCGATTCCACCGTGGCGGTGACGTCGCGGATGCTGTAGAAGCGCTTGTCGGCCGGCGCCAGCTGGGCCGTCTGGCCGATGATGGCCACGCCGATCTCCTGCACCACCTTGCGGAACAGTTCATTGTCCGGCACCGTGCAATAGCCGGGAATGGCGTCGAACTTGTCCAGCGTGCCGCCCGTGTGGCCCAGGCCGCGGCCCGAGATCATCGGCACGTAGCCGCCGCACGCGGCGACCATGGGCCCCAGCAGCAGGGAGACCACGTCGCCCACGCCACCCGTCGAATGCTTGTCGACGACGGGACCCGGCAGGTTCAGCGAGCGCCAGTCCAGCACCTGGCCGGAATCGCGCATGGCCAGGGTGAACGCCACGCGCTCGTCCATGTTCATGTCGTTGAAATAGACGGCCATGCCGAGCGCCGCGATCTGCCCTTCGCTGACGCTGCCGTCAGTGATGCCGCGCACGAAAAACTGGATTTCCTCGGCGCTCAGGACGCCCTTGTCGCGCTTCTTGCGGATGATTTCCTGGGTCAAAAACATGGAATAACTCCAATAAAAATAGGTTTGGGGTCAGTCCCTGCGGGATCGGGATACGCCCATTGGCGTATCCCCCCGACGGGTCTGACCCCAGCTTTGCGATGCCAATGATCAGGCAGTTAAACGCCGTAAGGAATCCACACGTTTTTCACTTGCGACGCATGCGCCAGCACGGCACGGCCGCCGCTTTGGGCGGCACTGTACCAGTCGCGGCCCTTGGCGCCGCCGACCCAGGTGCGCTTCAGCGTGCCGGCCGACAGGCGCTCGACTTCCGCGCACCCCTCAAGCGAGCCGTCATGGCGCCAGACGGCGTCGATGTCGGCGTGTGTAGCCAGGGTGCGCGCCAGTTCATCGGCGTTGCCGCTGATGATGTTGACGACGCCGCCCGGCAGGTCGGACGTGTCGAACACCTGGTACAGGTCCAGCGCGGACAGCGGATGCGCTTCGGACGGCACCACCACCACGCGGTTGCCCAGCGCGATGGCCGGCGCCACCAGCGAAATGAAGCCCAGCAAAGGCGCTTCATTCGGGCAGACGATGCCGATCACGCCGATCGCTTCGTTCAGCGCCACGGTGATGCCCTTCGTCGGCGGCTGGTGCGCCAGGCCGTCGTATTTGTCGGCCCAGGCGGCGTAGTAGAACAGGCGTTCGATCGATGCCTGCACTTCCTTCTCGGGATTTTTACTGCCGGTCATGGCGGCGATGCGGGCGGCGAATTCGTCGGCGCGCGCAGCCAGGTTTTCGGCGATGTAGTACAGCACTTGCGCGCGGTTGTGCGCCGTGGCGCTGGTCCAGCCGGACGCCTTATGCGCCGCTTCGACGGCGTTGCGGATATCCTTGCGGCTGCCTACGCCCACTTCGGCCAGCAGGGCGCCATTCGCGCCAAATACGGGCGCGCTGTAGGCGCTGTCGGGACGCGCCTGCTTGCCGCCGATGTACATCTTGGCCGTGCGGTCGATGGCGAACGGATCGGCTGCCGCCGGCTTCACGTTGGCCTTGGCCTTCGCTTCCACCACCGGCAAGGCCGGGCGTGCATCTTCGGCCAGGGCCGTCATGTATTCCAGCATGCCTTCGCGGCCGCCTTCGCGGCCGAAGCCCGATTCGCGGTAGCCGCCGAAGCCGCAGGCCGCATCGAACTGGTTGGCGCTGTTAATCCACACCACGCCAGCCTTGATGGCGGGCGCAATATCGAGGGCCAGGCTGATCGACTCGGTCCACACGCTGGCGGCCAGGCCGTACACCGTGTTGTTCGCCAGCTGCACCGCTTCAGGCGGCGTGCGGAAGCTCATGGCCACCAGCACGGGGCCGAAGATTTCAGCCTGTGCCACGGCGGCCGACGTCGACGCGCCCGTGATCAGGGTCGGAGGGAACCACGAGCCGTCAGCCGGCAATTCGCACGCCGGTTGCCACACGTCGCAGCCTTCGGCACGGGCCGAATCGACGAGCGCGGCGATGCGCTGGCGCTGCACGGGGTCGACCAGCGCGCCCACGTCCATCGATTTGTCCAGAGGCGAACCGAGGCGCAGGTTTTCCATCCGGGCGCGCACCTTGTTCAGGAAGCGCTCCTGGACCGATTCCTGCACCAGCAGGCGCGAGCCGGCGCAGCACACTTGTCCCTGGTTGAACCAGATCGAATCGACCAGGCCTTCCACGGCGCCGTCCAGGTCCGCGTCTTCGAAGACGATGAACGGCGACTTGCCGCCCAACTCGAGGGACAGCTTCTTGCCGCTGCCGGCCGTCGCCTCGCGGATCAGACGGCCCACTTCCGTGGAGCCCGTAAATGCGATCTTGTCGACGCCAGGGTGGTTGACGATGGCCGAGCCCACTCTGCCGTCGCCGGTGACGATGTTGACCACGCCGGCCGGCACGCCCGCCTGCACGCACAATTCGGCGAACAGCATGGCGGTCAGCGACGTGAATTCGGCCGGCTTGAAGACGACCGTGTTACCGGCCGCCAGGGCCGGAGCGATTTTCCAGGACAGCATCAGCAGGGGGAAATTCCACGGCACGATCTGGCCCACCACACCCACGGCGCGGTAGTCGGTGAATTCTTCCGACTGCAGCTGCGCCCAGCCGGCGTGATGGTAGAAATGGCGCGCGGCCAGCGGCAGGTCGATATCGCGCGTTTCGCGGATGGTCTTGCCATTGTCCAGGGTTTCCAGCACGGCGAACAGGCGCGAATGCCTTTGCAGCAGACGGGCCAGCGCATACATGACCTTGGCGCGGCCGTGGCCGCCCATGCCTTGCCACACGGGCAGCGCGCGGCGCGCCGCTTCCACGGCGCGTTCCACGTCCGCGTCGCTCGCTTGCGTCAGCTCGGCCAGCTGCGTGCCGTCTGCAGGATTGGTCGAGGCGAACAGTTCGGCCGGCTCGCTCCAGGCGTTGTCGATGAAGAGGCCGAACTTGCGCTGATGGCCGTCGAGCCACGCTTGCGCTTCTTTTTGACTTTCGGGAGCAGGGCCGTAGTCCATAGTAGTGAGAATCTCGTTAATTGTAGGCATGACGAATGTTCTTTAAGGTTGTGCGTGACGATGATTGGCCGAATAGCTGCCGGTGACGTAGTGCTCGAGCTGGCGCTCGATGTCGGTCAGCAGGCTGGAAGCACCGATGCGGAACAAATGCGGCTGCAGCCATTCGTTGCCCAGTTCTTCCTTCATCAGGGTCAGGAACTGCAGCGCGCTCTTGGCCGAGCTGACGCCGCCGGCCGGTTTGAAGCCCACCTTGAAACCCGTCTGTTCATAATATTCGCGCACCGTGCGTACCATCGTCAGGGCCACGGGGATGGTGGCGTTGACGCTTTCCTTGCCGGTCGACGTCTTGATGAAATCGGCGCCCGCCATCATGCAGACCCACGACGCCTTGGCCACGTTTTCCATGGTCAGCAAATCACCCGTGGCAAGAATCGCCTTCACGTGCGCTTCGCCGCACGCCTTGCGGTAGGCCAGCATTTCGTCGTACAGCACTTGCCAGTTGCCGTTCAGGACATGCTGGCGCGTGATGACGATATCGATTTCCGAAGCGCCCGCGGCGACCGACAGTTCGATCTCGCGCAGCTTCGTTTCCATGTTTGTCAGGCCGGCCGGGAAGGCGGTCGACACGGCGGCGATGGGCAGGCGGCCCTGGATGACTTTCACGGCCGGCTGGATCATCTCGTGGTACACGCACACGGCGCCGGTGCTCAGTTCCGTCAGGCCCAGTGCGGCCATCAGGTCGGCGCGCAGCGGGCGCATGGCCTTCATGCACAGGCGTTCCACGCGGCCCGGGGTGTCGTCGCCGCCCAGGGTGGTCAGGTCGATCATCTGGATGGCTTTCACCAGCCAGGCGGCCTGGTATTCCTTTTTCACCGTACGGCGGTTCGCCAGGCTGGCGGCGCGGCGGTCTGTCGCGGCGCGGTTGACGCGGATCTGGTTGATCCAGCCCAGGTCGAGGCCGACCGCCTCGTTACGCTTGAAGTCGGGGTGCATGAGTGTCATAACAAGCTGGTTCCATTAGCAAGTGGTGGTACGCCAAGGTGCTTGGCGAGGGTTTGGCCAATATCGGAGAACGTCTCGGAAATTCCCAGCGCGCGCGGGGCGACGCCGGGGCCGAAGAAGATCATCGGTATATGTTCGCGGGTGTGGTCGGAGCCGTGCCAGGTGGGGTCGCAGCCATGGTCGGCGGTGATCACGACCAGGTCGCCTTCCTTGAGCTTGGCCATGAATTCCGGCAGGCGCGCATCCATTTCGCGCAGCGCGTCGGCATAGCCTTCGACGTTGCGGCGGTGGCCGAACGCCTGGTCGAAATCGACGAAGTTCACGAAAGTGAGCGACTTGTCCTGCACTTCATCGGCCGTCTTCAACAGCGCTTCGAACAGCGCCATGTTGTCGACACCCTTCACGACTCTGGAAATACCCTGGGTGGCGAAAATGTCGCTGATCTTGCCCAGGCCGACGACTTCGCCGCCCGCATCCTTGACGTGGTCGAGCAGGGTCTTGCTTGGCGGCGCCACCGCATAGTCGTGGCGGTTGGAAGTGCGCGTGTAGTTGCCGTTGCTGCCCGTGAACGGGCGGGCGATGACGCGGCCGATGTTGTACGGCTCGACCAGCTTGAAGGCCATTTCGCACACTGCGTACAGGCGCTCGAGGCCGAACGATTCTTCGTGCGCGGCGATCTGCATCACCGAGTCACCCGAGGTATAGATAATCAGCTTGCCGGTGGCGACGTGTTCGTCGCCATGCTTGTTGATGATGTCCGTGCCCGAGGCATGGCAGTCGCCGAGGAAGCCGGGCACGCCGGACAGGGCTTTGAGCTTGTCGGTCAGGTCGGCGGGGAACGATGGCGTGGTGCGGGGAAAATATCCCCAGTCGAATTCGACGGGCACGCCGGCGATTTCCCAGTGGCCGCTCTGCGTGTCCTTGCCGGTGGAGCGCTCGCGGGCCGCGCCGTAGGCGCCGGTAAAACCGTCGCGCTGGTCGAAGCCCGTGGCCCATTCGCCACTGGCCAGGTGCGCGGCGGCGCCCAGGCCCAGGCGTTCCATGTTCGGGAGTTTCAAGGTCTTGCCGCTTTTGGCGACACTGCTGGCAATGTGGCCAAAGGTATTGGCACCTGCGTCGCCATACTTGGCGGCGTCTGGCGTCGCGCCAAGGCCGAAGGAATCAAGCAGGAGGATAAATGCGCGTGACATGATAAGGCTCGCTTTAGGAGTGATGCGAAGATGATGCGAACAGTGCAGGCCGGATTTTCCCGGCCTGCCGCGCGGCAGCGCCGGTGGCCGGCGCGCCGCTACTGCATAAAAAAGTGCTTAGGCTTGCGGTTTTTCAGCGACTTTGGAGAGGAAAGCCAGGATCAGCTTGACCAGGTCTTTCGCGCCGATGGCCGCGTATTTCAGGGTTTGTTCGTGCGACAGGGCGAAAGGCGACATGCCTTCGGCCAGGTTGGTGATGACGGACACGCCCACCACTTTCAGGTCGCAATGACGGGCCGACACCACCTCCGGCACCACGGACATGCCGACCGTGTCGGCGCCCAGGCGGGCCATCATGCGGATTTCGGCGGCCGTCTCGAAGTTCGGGCCCGGGTAGGCGACGAACACGCCTTCGTGCAGGGTGATGCCGTTCGACGCGGCCGTGTCCTTGACCAGTTTGCGCAGGTCCGCATCGTAGGCATTGGCCATGCTGAAGAAGCGCGGGCCGAAGCGGTCGTCGTTCGGACCGACCATCGGCGTGCCTGGCAGCAGGTTGATATGGTCGCTGATGGCCACCAGGCTGCCGGCGTCCACTTCAGGGCGCAGGGAACCGGCGGCGTTGGTGACGAACAGCATTTCGCAGCCCAACAGCTTCAGGGTGCGGATGGCGCTCGTCATCACGCCCATGCCATAGCCTTCATAGAAGTGGCCACGGCCCTTCATGCAGACGACGGCGACGCCCGACAGGGTGCCGACCACCAGTTCGCCCGCATGGCCGTGCACGGTGCTGATCGGGAAACCCGGCAATTCGTCAAAGCTGATGCTGACGGCGTCCGTCATCTGCTCGGCCAATACGCCCAGGCCGGAACCGAGGATCATCGCCACGCGCGGCTTGAAATTTTCAGGAGCGCGGGCACGGATGATTTCGGCGGCGTGGAAAGGGGCGTTGTTCGACATGGTTATCCTCGTAATGACTAATGATGATGGTTGCTGCCTGCGCGGCGGCAACGTGCCGCAGCCCAGGTATCGGGTATGTATGGGTGTTGCTGGACTATCCAGATGCGTATTGCCTCTATTTGCCGCCACTATGCATCAAACGGAATATGTATGGCAAATACCATTTTTCTTGCCCATTTATACAATTCAAATATAAATGGCCGATATTATAGTCGAGGCTAGCCCAGGCCTGCCATGCCCTGGAAATGCATGCATACAAGCTCCATACGAAGGTTTTTCATGCGCGCTTGACACCAGCAAAACAAATGTTTACAGTTTCGGACAAATGTTTATACCTTCAGCGAAAACTTGTGACCGATACCAATAAAAAAGACCAGCTCTATGCGCTGATCCGCAACAACCCCTTCATTTCGCAGCAAGACCTGGCGAGCGAACTGGGCTTGTCGCGCTCGGCCGTCGCCGGCCACATCGCCGGATTGATACGCGAGCGGCGCCTGCTGGGACGCGCCTACGTGCTGCCCGACAGCCGCCCCGTGCTGTGCATAGGCGCCGCCAACCTCGACCGCAAGATGCGCACCCTGGCGGCCCTGCAGATGGGCACCTCGAATCCCGTGCGTTCGGAAGAAGTGTTTGGCGGCGTCGGCCGCAACATCGCGGAAAACCTGGCCCGCTTGTCGATTCCCGTGGCCCTGCTGACGGCGCTGGGCGACGATGCGGCCGGCCACGCGCTGCAGACGCACGCGGAAGACGCGGGCATCGACATGCGCGGCAGCTTGCATTTGAGCAACACCAGCAGCGGCACTTATACCGCCGTGCTCGACGAAAATGGCGAAATGCTGCTGGCGATGGCCAACATGCAACTGTACGAACAGCTGACGCCCGCCTTCTTGCACAGCCGCCAGCCGCAGCGCGCCGCCGCCGCCCTCACCGTCTGCGACCTGAACCTGGGCCACGACAGCGTGCAGGCACTGCTGGCCGACGCGCGCCAGGACGCGGCCCGCGCGACGCCGCTCGTCATCGTCGCCGTCTCGCAGCCGAAGATGGCGCACCTGCCGCAGGACCTGACGGGCTTGCATCTGCTGATCCTCAACCGGGGCGAGCTGGAAACGCGCGTGGCGCGGGCCTTGCCGACGGCGTTCGAGGTGCGCGCCGCCTGCCGCGAAGTACAGCGCCAGGGCGCGCGCCAGGTGATCGTCACCTGCGGCGGCGAAGGCGTGTATTTCACCGATGGCGACAGCCTGGATGCGCCCATCGTGCACCTGGCCGCGCGCGAAGTGGATGCCGTCGACGTGACGGGCGCCGGCGACGCGTTTTCCGCCGCCGTCTGCTGGTCGCTCTACCACGACAGCAGCGATTTGAAACTGGCATGCCGGCGCGGCCTGAAGCTGGCCGCCATGACCCTGGAATCGGCTGCCACCGTCTCGCCCCAGATTTCGGCCGGCGCGCTCGACGACATCGACGACGCCGACTTGGCGCCGCCTCCCCCTACCCTCTTTCAACAGGATTGACACATGACGCAACTGAATAATTTCCTCTCATTCTCGCAAGAAGTCCTCGACGCGCGCGCCGCCGGCAAGGCCATCGTGGCGCTGGAATCGACCATCATTTCACACGGCATGCCGTATCCGCAAAACGTGGAAATGGCGCGCGAAGTGGAACAGATCATCCGTGACGGCGGCGCCGTGCCGGCCACCATCGCCATCATCGACGGCAAGATCTGCGTGGGCTTGTCGCCGGAGCAGCTGGAATTGCTGGGCACCTCGCCCGACGCCATGAAGGTCAGCCGCCGCGACCTGCCGTTCGTCTTGTCGCAGCGCAAACTTGGCGCCACCACCGTGGCCGCCACCATGATCTGCGCGGAAATGGCCGGCATTGCCGTGTTCGTCACGGGCGGCATCGGCGGCGTGCACCGCGGCGCGGAAACGAGCTTCGACATTTCCGCCGACTTGCAGGAACTGGCGCACACGTCGGTGGCCGTCGTCTGCGCGGGCGTCAAATCCATCCTCGACATCGGCCTGACCCTGGAATACCTGGAAACCCACGGCGTGCCCGTCATCAGCGTGGGCCAGGAAGGCTTTCCCGCCTTCTTCACGCGCGAAAGCGGCTTCAAGGCCGATTTCCGCCTCGACACGGCCACGGAGCAGGCTGCCTTCATCGGCACCAAGTGGCAGCTGGGCCTGAAAGGCGGCGTCATCGTCAGCAACCCGGTGCCTGCCGCGCAAGCCATGCCCAAGGAAGAAATCGACGCCATCACCGCGCAAGCGCTGCAGGAAGCGGACGCGGGCGGCGTGAAGGGCAAGCAAGTCACGCCGTTCCTGTTGTCGCGCATCAAGCAACTGACGGACGGCCGCAGCCTGGCGACGAACATCGCCCTCGTCAAGCACAATGCCCAGGTGGGCACGGCCCTGGCCATTGCCATGCAGGCAGTCGTGGCACGATAATAGGACTGCCGTAAAGAAGCGCGCAGCCTTCAGGCTCGCGCGCCGTTCCCGTTTAGCATCAGGTAATGCAAGGAAAGCATGTCCATCGATCTGAAACAGTTAAAGTATTTTCTTGCCGTTGCCGAGGAGAAAAGCTTCAGCCGCGCCGCCGAGCGCCTGCATATCTCGCAGCCGCCCCTGAGCCAGCAGATCATGAAACTGGAAAGCGAGCTGGGCGTGCGTCTGTTTGCGCGCACCACGCGCACCTTCGAACTGACCGTGGCGGGCAAGGCGCTGATGAATGAGGCGGCCGAGCTGCTGGCCAAGATGCGCATGACCATCGACACCATCCGCCAGATCGACCGGGGCGAAGTGGGCCGCTTGCGCGTGGGCATCGTCGGCTCGGCCATGTGGGGCCCCATCCCCAGCCTGCTGGAAGAATTCCAGACCAAATTCCCTCGCGTCACCTGGACACTGCACGAATACGGCCCCACCGTGCAATACGAAGCGCTGCGCGCCAAGCAGATCGACGTGGGCTTCTGGCGCGAACCGAAACTCAATGACGACGACTTGCGCCATGACAATTTACGCCAGGAACTGTGTTTCCGCGAAAACGTCTGCGTGGCCGTCAATGAGCACCATCCGCTGGCGAAAAACACGACGATCGAACTGATCGATATCGCCCATGAACCGATGCTGACCCTGAACCTGGACAAATCGGCGTTTCCCCGCTATTTGGTGCAATGCTGCATCAATGCCGGTTTCGAACCGGTGATTTTCCAGGAAGCAAGCGAACCGCAAACCTTGCTGGCCATGGTGGGCGCGGGGCTGGGCGTGACCCTGGTGCCGGAAACGACCAGCCGCATCGGCTGGCCCGGCGTCGTGTTCCTGCCGATCAAGACCAATCCGCCATCGGCCAATCTGTACATCAGCTACACCACGCTCGACGACGCTCCCGTCGTGCGGGCCTTCCTGAATATTATCAATCCCCCGGCTAATTGAGGCAAAGCCTCAAGCATCACCAGGCAACGCCCCCCAAAAAAAGCCGCAAGACCGGGGTCGCCCCCGGAGGGTCCGACCCCGGCCCTTGGTTTTGGGTTAGCATGTCAATTTATATGGCATTCATATAAATAGTTAAACAAAAACGTATTTGTCATACATATCTGGCATGATGCATAGTGATTCGGACGCCCATCGCGGCGCCGGTCCTGCGCTTGCCCTGCCCGTCTGTTGACGGCGCATCCCAGCCCGCTCCGGCACCCCATTCGATGTTGTAAATATAAAAGAGACGGGGCGCGGCTGTTGCATGAGCATGACACTGAGGACCCAAAAGCATACAAGGCCAGCAATGATCTTGTGCGATACCGTGCAATGTTGATAAGGAATTATCACCTCGTGCATCAAAAACAGGCTAAATCAGCCCCAAATTATATGTTTCACCTATAAAAAATATACAATATCGATCTTCCAGGAGCCAATTCATGAAACTTACACAATTTAGTTTGACGATCGCAGCCGTATTTCTGACTGCTCAAGCGTCCGCGGCTACCCCAAAACTGGGTGTCGTGTATGACGCGGGCGGCAAGTTCGACAAGTCGTTCAACCAATCCGCTTTCGAAGGCGCATCGCGCTTCAAAAAAGACACGGGCATTTCCTTCATCGAAGTCCAGGCATCGAGCGATACGCAAGCCGAGCAAGTCATGCGCGGCCTGGCCCGCAAGAAACTCGACATGATCGCCGCCATCGGCTTTGCGCAAACGCAAGCCGTGCAAAAGGTCGCCAAGGAATTTCCGAACGTGAAATTCGTGCTGATCGACGGCCAGGCCGCCGGCAGCAACGTCAATTCCGTCGTCTTCAAGGAAGAAGAAGGCTCCTATCTGGTGGGCGTGGCTGCCGCCATGGCCAGCAAGAGCAAGAAAGTCGGCTTCATCGGCGGCATCGATATTCCCCTGATCCGCAACTTCGCCTGCGGCTACGCGCAAGGCGTCAAGGCCGTGAATGCAAAAGCGGAAATCACGCAAAACATGGTCGGCACCACGTCCGGCGCCTGGAATGACCCGGCCAAGGGTGGCGAACTGGCCCGCTCGCAATTCGAGCGCGGCGTCGATGTCGTCTTCGCCGTCGCTGGCGGCAGCGGCATGGGCACATTGCAGATGGCCAAGGAAAAAGGCAAGCTGGCCATCGGCGTCGATTCGAACCAGAACCATTTGTATCCAGGCAGCATCCTGACCTCGATGGTCAAGCGCGTCGACAACACGGTCTACGACAGCTTCATGGAAGTCAAGAACGGCACCTGGAAAGGTGGCGTCAGCTATAAAGGCCTGAAAGAAGGCGGCGTGGATTGGGCGCTCGACGCGAACAACCGCAAGCTGATTACGCCGGAAATCGAAAAACGCGTGTTGGGTGCGCGTAAGGACATTATCGATGGCAAGATCAAAGTGATCGATTACCGCGTCGGCAGCAGCTGCCCGGTTTAATTTTTCTCCGTATCTTTTAGCGCGCCGCCGGGGCCTGTCTCCGCGCGGCGCGTTTCCATGAAACTATCCAGTTATGAACCTATGCAGCCAGCAGTAGAATTTCGCAGCATTTCCAAGCAGTTTGGACATGTGAAGGCGAACGCCGACGTCAGCTTCTCCATCGCCAAGGGCAGTATCCACGGCCTGGTGGGAGAGAATGGCGCCGGCAAATCGACCTTGATGAGCATCCTGTACGGGTATTACCGTGCCGACGGCGGAGAAATCTTGCTCGACGGTAAAGTACAGCCTATCCGCAACAGCCAGGAAGCGATCAAGCTCGGCATCGGCATGGTGCACCAGCACTTCATGCTGGTCGAAAACTTCACCGTCCTCGACAATATCATGCTGGGCACGGAAGGCGGTTTTCGCCTGGCCAGCCACCGCACGGAAGCGGAAGCGAAATTGCGCGAGATTTGCGCGCGCTACCGCCTCGACGTGGACCCGCTGGCGAAGATCGAAGACCTGTCCGTCGGCGCGCAGCAGCGCGTGGAAATCCTCAAGCAGATTTACCGCAGCGCCAATATCCTGATCCTCGACGAGCCGACGGCCGTGCTGACGGCCCAGGAAACGGCCTCGTTGTTTGAAATCTTGCGCTTGTTCAAGGAACAGGGCAAGACCATCATCTTGATCACGCACAAGCTGCAAGAGATCCTGGAAATCACCGACAACGTCACCGTCATGCGCGGCGGCACGGTGGTGGGCGCCGTGGCAACGGCCGGCACCTCGAAAGAGGAACTGGCCAACATGATGGTCGGCCGCCCCATCCAGAGCCACTTGCCCCGTGCACCGTACAATCCGGGCGCCACGGTGCTGGAAGTGGCTGATCTGCAACTGGCCGACGCGCAGCAGGTCAAATTGCTGGCCGACATAGGTTTCAATTTGCGCGCCGGCGAAATCGTCGCCATCGCGGGCGTTTCCGGCAATGGCCAGAGCGAGCTGCTGGAAATTCTGTCGGGCATGCGCTTGCCCACTTCGGGCACGCTGCGCTTCCTGAACAAGGACTTGCCGTTTGCCAAGCGCCACGATGCGGACGGCTTGCCGCTGGCCTTCCGCGAACTGGGCATCGCCCACATTCCGGAAGACCGCTTGCGCGATGGCGTGGTGAAGAATTTTTCCGTCATGCAAAACACCATCCTCGGCTACCAGGACCGCCTGAAAAACCGCTGGGGCCTGTTCAACTTCAAGGCCATCGGCGCGCGCTGCGCGGAACTGCTGAAAACTTTCGACGTGCGTCCGGCCAATCCGGACCTGCGCATCGGCTTATTGTCGGGCGGTAACCAGCAAAAGGTGGTGATCGCGCGCGAAGTGCTGGCCAAGCCGAAACTGATGCTGGTGGGCCAGCCCACGCGCGGCGTCGACATCGGCACCATCGAAAGCATCCATACGCAATTGCTGGCCCTGCGCGACGCGGGCGTGGCGATCCTGCTGGTGTCCGTCGAACTGGAAGAAGTGCGGGCGCTGGCCGACCGCATTCTCGTCATGTGCGGCGGACGCATCACCGGCGAACTGAAAATTGAAGAATTCGATACCACCCGCATCGGTCTGCTGATGGGGGGAATGCATAAATCATGAATAACGACTTGCCACGCTGGGCGACAGCCTTTGTCATGCCCATGTTAAACCTGCTGTCGGCCTTGCTGGTCGCGGCCCTGGTAATTTATATGCTGGGCGAAGACCCGGCCGAATCGCTGGGTATTCTCGTCAACAGCGCCGTCCTCAATCCCGAAGGCCTGAGCTACACGCTGTTCTACGCCAGCACCTTCATTTTCACGGGCCTGTCGGTTTCCGTGGCGATGCAGGCCGGCCTGTTCAATATCGGTTCCGAAGGCCAGATGTATATCGGCGGCCTGGGCCTCACCGCCGCCATGCTGGCCTTCGACCAGACCCTGCCCGCCTGGCTCTTGATTCCGGCCGCCATGATCGGCGCGGCCCTGTTCGGCGCCCTGTGGGGCTTCCTGCCCGGCTACCTGCAAGCGAAGCGCGGCAGCCACATCGTGGTCACCACCATCATGTTCAATTTCATCGCCGCCAGCCTGATGAACTTCATTATCGTGAAGTACCTGATTCCGCCGGGCGAGCAGAATACGGCCAGCCGCGTGTTCGCGGAAAGCGGCGAAATGCCGCGCCTGTCCACCTGGTTCCCGTCACTGGGCGACACGCCGCTGAACATCAGCTTTATCCTGGCGATCGCCGCGCTGGTCATCTATGGCGTGATGGTCTGGCGTTCGTCGTGGGGCTTCAAGCTGCGCGCCACGGGCCTCAACAAGCATGCGGCCCACTATGCGGGCGTGTCGATCAGCAAGATGATCATCGTCGTCATGCTGATCTCGGGCGCGCTGGCGGGCCTCGGCTCCGTCAATTCCATCATGGGCTCGACGCATTATCTGTCGCTCAACTTCGTCGGCGGCGCCGGCTTCATCGGCATCGCCATCGCCCTGATGGGGCGCCAGCATCCGGTCGGCATCTTTTTGTCCGCCGTGCTGTTCGGCGCGCTGATCCAGGGCGGCTTCGACCTGTCGCTGGAAAAACCGAATATCCCGACGGAAACTTTCATTTTCATCCAGGGCTTGATCATCCTGTTCTGCGGCGCCATGGAAAACTTCTACGCACCGGCCATTTCCGCCCTGCTCAAGCGCACCAAAGGCTAACACCATGACACTCGACGACTTTCATTTCGCCAGCATCCTGGTATCGACCGTGCGCAATGCGCCCGTCCTGATCTTTGCCGCCATGGCCGGCCTGTTTGCCGAACGCAGCGGCATGATCGACATCGGCCTGGAAGGCAAGATCCTGGCCAGCGCGTTTGCTTCCGCCGCCGTCGCCTACACGACGCAAAACCCGTACTACGGCATGGCTGCGGGCATGCTCGTCTGTGTCACCCTGGCCCTGCTGCAGGCGTACGTCAGCATCACGCAAAAGGGCAACCAGCTGGTGGCCGGCATGGCGATCAACATCGCCATGAGCGGACTGACGTTTGTTCTGGCGCAATTCTTCTTCCAGCAAGGCGGCCGCACGCCCGACCTCGGCTCGGCGCGGCTGTTCGACGTCGTCTTGCCAGGCACGCAGTACGTGGAACACATCCCCTTCATCGGCTGGGTGTATGCCCATCTGATCGGCGGCCATTCCATCCTCGTCTACGTGGCGTTCCTGCTGATTCCGCTCGTGCACTGGCTGCTGTACCACACGCGCTTCGGCCTGCGCCTGCGCGCCTGCGGCGAAAACCCGCACGCGGCCGACTCTGCCGGCGTGAGCGTGGAAGCGACGCGCTACCTGGCCATGCTGGTGGCCGGCATCCTGTGCTCGTTCTCGGGCGCGTATCTGGCCATCGTGCAAAGCGGCTTCTTCCTGCGCGACATGTCAGCCGGCGCCGGCTACCTGGCCCTGACGGCCATGGTGTTCGGCAACTGGCGCCCCGTCTACACCTTCCTCGGCTGCCTGATGTTCGGCTTCTTCGCCGCCATCCAGATCCAGATTGAAGGCGTGGACTTGCCCGTCGTGGGCCGCATCCCGGGCTCGCTGATCCAGATGGTGCCGTATGTCGTCACCGTGATCGTGCTGGCGGGCTTGATGGCGAAATCCATCGCGCCGAAGGCTATCGGCATCCCCTTTGTAAAATCACGTTAAGAGCACCTGAGAAACTACCCATGGCGTCGTTGCCTTGCCTCGTCGTACATTCGTACTGCCTTCGGCAAGACGCCTAGCCCTGGGCATTTTTCAGGCGCTCCCTGAAATGACAAAAAGCGAAGCCCGCTGGCTTCGCTTTTTTTATGCCTGGGCAATCTCGTCCAGCGAGAAAAACACGGCCAGCCCCAGGCTGCGCGCCACTTCCACCATCTGGTCGGCCCCCTGCGAAGCGCCACCGAGGCGCAGCACGGCATCGCAATGGCTTAATAAACGCGTCGCATGCGCGTGGAACAATTCCTCGTAGACGGCGTCGCCCACCCGGCTTGAACCGGCCAGCGCCAGCATGGGCAGGGCCAACCATTCACCGAGCACAGGCATGTGTCCCTTGGCATACAGGGGCAGGCAGACGGCTTCCATGGCCGCCACATTGCGCGCCATCAAGCCCGGATCGTCGCCCGTGCCCGAGCGATAGGGGCCGGCAATGAGGATTTGCAGGCCAAGTTTGCGCGGCATCAAGTGCAGCTGCGCATGCTGCAGCAGCATGATGGTCTTGCCGTCGCAGATGCGTCCGTCCGCCACCATCCGCATGGCTTGCGCCAGGGGCAACTCCAGCACCTCAATATCTTCCCCCTCGTGCGCCAGGCCGCCGCCGTCGCCGATGCGGCTGGCCGGGTCGTATTCGGCGACAAAGAAATGCAGGCGCTCCGTCACCGAACCGGGACTCATGAAGGCCTGGAATATCTTGTGCACCTGCCCCACCCGGTAACCGGTTTCCTCTTCCACCTCCGCGCGGATGCGCTGCTCGGCGCTGGCCTCTTCCAGCAATCCGGCCGCCGATTCGATGAGGAAACCGTCGTGGCCCTCGCGGTAGGTGGGAAAACGGAACTGGCGGATCAAAACCACCGTGCGCTTGACCTTGTTGTACAGCAGGATGGTGGCGCCATCGCCGCGGTCATAGGTTTCCCGCGTCTGCGTCTGCCATTGGCCATCGCGGCGCAGATAGTCGAACGTGGTCTTCTGCAATAGATACCAGTCGTGCGACAGAGTTTGCACCTGCTGGATGCGGACCCGTTCCTGTCTCGAATTGTCTTCGTGCATATCCTCTCCTTGTGCTTGCCTTCGTCGACTTTATCATGCAAACTCGTGCAATATCAAGAAAATACAAGAACACTCAAGAAAAACCATGCTGACACATCAACGCAAACAATACCTGCTGGACTTGCTCCAGCGCGAAGGCCAGATCGTCGCCAAGGCCGTCAGCGACACTCTGGGCTTGTCGGAAGACACGATACGGCGCGACCTGCGCGAGCTGGCAAAAGAAGGGTTATTGGAACGCGTGCACGGCGGCGCCCTGCCCTTGCTGCCCCGTTCGCCCGCGCTGGCGCCGTTTGCGGGGCGCGAACAACTTTCGCCGGAAGCCAAGCCCGCCATCGGCCGCGCGGCGGGCGCGATGATACAAACGGGGCAAGTGGTGTTTCTCGATGGCGGCACGACCGCCGTGCAGCTGGCGCGCCAGTTGCCGCGCGACTTGCGCGCCACCGTCGTCACGCACAGCCCGTCGATTGCCGTCGAGCTGGTCAACCACCCGTCGATCGAGGTACTGATGCTGGGTGGGCGGCTGTACAAGCACTCGATCGTGGGTGTCGGCGCGGCGACCGTGGAAGCGATCGGCCGCATCCGCGCCGACCTGTATTTCATGGGCGTGTCCAGCCTGCATCCGCAAACGGGCATCACCACCGGCGACTATGAAGAAGCGTGCGTGAAACGCGCCCTGAGCGAGGCGTCAAGCCGCACTGTCGTGCTGGCCTCGCCAGAAAAGTTCAACACGGCTTCGCCATTTCAAATCGCGCCCTTGAGCCAGGTCAACGATATCGTCGTGTACCGCGACATGGAAGAGGCCCTGGTCGCGCCCTTCCGCGAGATGGGCATCGCCATCACCCAGGCATGAAAAAAGCGGCCCGTGGGCCGCTTTTCATTCTTCATCCTATTGCGGCCAAACCGCCTGCAGCACGGCAGCGAGGCGATAGCCGGCCTCGGTCAGCTGCTGCTTTGCCAGCGCCGAGCTGGGCACGGGATAATTATCGGGCACCGTCAAGCTCCAGACGTTGTAGACATCGCCCTTGCGGCTGGTCTGCTGCGTGGCCGGGCCAGCGACCACGTCCGCGAAAGCAATCTTGGACGCCGCCAGCGCGGCGTCAGCCCACTGATACGGCCAGGTGGCGGGATCGCCAGTATTGCCGCTCACCGCAGGCGCACTGGCGATCACGGTACGGGCGAACTGCTGCGGCGTGCGCGTGCTCAGGCGGCGCATGGCGTAATCGACCACGGTCGTGTCCCAGTACGAATGCAGGGGCCTGGTGGGCGACTTCGGATAGCTGCTGGCCGGTTTGGCCGTGCCGTCTTCTGTGGGCAGCGGCGCGGGGATCACGGCGTCCGACAGCGCCGTCATCTTCGCATCGTCGAGCAGCAAGTCGTTGCCGCCGCGTGCATTGAAAACGGCGACGTCGTCGATCTGCGCCTGTGTGGCAGGCACGAAGAACTGGCCATCCTTGCCGAGAAACGCATTACCCACATGCAAAGGCTGATGGATATCGCCCACCAGGTGCGTGATCAGGATCAGCGCTTCGCGCTGGCTGAAGCCGTGCGGATTGCTGGCCGCATCAGCCTTGCCTTGCAGCACCAAAATCGCCCGCTTGAGCGTCTGCACGATATCGTCATCGGCCGTGCCGACGCCATGGTCGTGGTAATGCGCATGTTGAAAAGGCACGTTCGTGTAATGGTATTCGCCATGCTTGGGGTTCGCCGCGACATAGGTCAACATTTCCGGCGATTGCGGGCCGCAATACGTGCCCTTCACGCAATCGGGCCAGTTGGCGATCTTTTCCAGGCTTTCGCCGGGCAGCAGCAACTTGGCGAGATGCGCCTGGGCCGCGCTGCCCTTGAGCAATTGATCGGCGATGGCGCCCACGGCGCGGTGGCCGTCACTGCCCCAGGCCAGCACGTTGCCGGAAACGAAAGCGGCGCCCAGCGCCAGCACGCAGAGTAATTTTTTCACGCTCACTCCTTGCCTTGTGGCGCGGCCTTGGCCGGCTTCGGATATTGCTTGTTGATGTCGATCGGCTGCGCATACGCCGAGCTCCACGTCTGCTCATGCAGCGCGGCGATGCGTTGCGCCATCGCATCGTTGCGCAGCACCACTTCCAGGTTGCGCGACAAGTCGAAATAACCGCCCGCCCAGTTGCTCGTGCCGACCCAGGCCAGCTTGCCGTCGATGCTCATGGTCTTGCTGTGGATCACGCGCGCAAATGGAATGAAGCCCGTCGAGGCGGCAGGAATCGTCACGATGCGGATTTCCACGTTTGGCACGAGCGCCAGGCTTTTCAGGTAAGCAATGGCGGGCGCTTCCGTATTCCAGCTCGATACCATCAGCTTGATCTTCACGCCGCGCTGGGCGGCCGCGCGCACGGCATTGTCGATCACGGCGTAGTACGGCCGCGTGCGGTTCGGGCCATACGACAGGGGCGCGTAGTCGAGCAACTGGATGCGCACTTCGCTTTTCGCTTGCGCCAGCAAGGCGGGCAAGCCCGTTTCCGAGTCGCCCACGCCGGCCGGGTTGTACGCATTCGGGCTGGCCAGCAGGAAAGCGTTTTGCGCGTAATTGGCGGGCACGACCTTGCTGTTGAGCACTGTGGCGCGGCTGCCTTGCGACGTCAGCGCCTGGGCTTGCCAATCCTGCTCGAAAATCGCCTGCACCTGGCTGACCATGACAGGCTCGGTGATTCTCAAACCCGTTTCATGGATGTGCTCGAACGAGCGCCAGTCGAAATTCTGGCTGCCGATGTAGGCAACCTGGCCATCGACGGCCAGGTACTTCGCGTGCACGATGCCGTTGCCCGTGATTTTATTGAAGTCGATGAGGCGCAAGTCCAGGTTCGGAATCGCCTTGATGCGGGCGATGGTCGCCGCTTCCGACAGGCCCACGCCCTTCTGGTCCAGCAGGAAGCGGATTTTCACGCCGCGCTGGCCGGCGGCCGTCAGGCTCTCCAGCACCTTTTCAAAGGCCGTGCCCGGCTTGCTGACGGCATAGAACTGGGCGATGACGATCTCTTTTTTTGCACCATCGAACAGCTCGCGCCACACAGCGACAGGCTCGCGCAGATCGGGATTGGTCAAGCTCGTTTCCACGGGCGAGGTGTGCACCAGCTCAAAGCCGGGTATCGTGAAATCGGCGTGGGCCGTGCCCGCGAACAGGGTAGTGACGAGCAGGGAAACAGATAAGCGACGCATGGTTATTCCTTGTAGATTATTTGACGCGCACGATGCGGCCGGCCGCCGTGGCGCTGCCAGCGGGCTTGCCGGCACGCGCGCGGGCGATCAGGTAGTCGCTGAAGGCATCGATGTCGCGCACGCCCGTGTCCAGGCGACGCGTGCCGGCCGCCAGCACGGTAAAGCGATCGCCGCCGCCAGCGAGGAAACTGTTGGCGGCGACTCTGTATTGTTGATTATCGTCAATAGGGCTGCCATTGAGCATGATGCTGCCTGGCAGCACGCGCTGGCCCTGGGGCCGCGTGCTGTCCCAGCGATAAGTAAAACCTTCGGACACTTGCAGCAGATTATTGTCTTCCGCTTCGGCGCCCGGCCATTGCTGCTCGAGCAAGGTGCGGATTTGCGCGCCGGACAGGCTGACGACGATCAGCGTATTGCCGAACGGGACAACTGCCTGGTTCTGGCCCACGTTCGTCATCAGGTCGGCGCCCGCTTCCAGGTCCTTGCGGATGCCGCCATTATTCATCAGGCCGATTTGCGCGCCGGCGGCGCGCGCGCCGAACAGGGTGCTGTCGGCCACCAGGTCGCCCAGCGCGGAAGCGCCGCTGCCCTTGGTGCTGCGGCCCACGTTCGGCACGGCGATGGCGGCCACGGGACGCGACAATTCGGCCGCACTGCGCTGCTTGACCGATTCCAGGTAAGAAGCCACGGCCGGGTCCGGCTCATACATGCCTGGCAGCATGACGACATTTTGCGCGCTGGCATCGATCAGCGCATTCTTGACGGGATCGACCTTGAGCTTGATGCGCGTCAACATATGTCCGCCCATCTGTGCTTGCGTCACGAGCCGGCCATCGACGCGGCACAGATAGCCCTGGTGCGAATGGCCGCTGATGACCAGTTGAATCGCCGGGTCGAGGCGCTTGACCACGTCGACCACTTCGCCTTTCAGGTGGCTGCAATCGGGCTGGTCGACGGCCTCCTTTGTCTCGCCGCCCTGGTGCAGCAGCACGACGAACACGCCCACGCCTTGCGCGCGCAGCTGCGGCAAGGTGGCGTTGATGGCGTCCGCTTCATCGCCGAATTGCAGGCCGGCAATGCCGGCGGCCGTCACCACGGACGGGGTATCTTTCAGCACGGCGCCGATCAGGCCCACCTTGACGCCATGCGCCTCTTCGATGCGGTAAGCGGGCAACAAGGACTTGCCCGTCTGCGTGTCGATCACATTGGCCGCCATATACGTATAGCTGGCGCCCTTGAAGTCGGGCGTGAACTTGCACGCCTTGTCGGCGCGCGACGACGCGCAGCCGCCGCGCTGCTGGCGCAGCAATTCCGCCTTGCCCTGGTCAAATTCGTGGTTGCCGACGGAACTGGCCTTCATGCCCAGCATGTTCATGGCCACGATGCTCGGTTCGTCCGCCCACAGCGCCGACATGGCGGGACTGGCGCCGACCAGGTCGCCATTGCCGACAAAAATCAGCTGCGCATCTTCGCGCCGCCACGCCTTTAATGCGCCCGACAAGGTATCGATGCCGCCCGCCTGCACCGTCTTGCGCTCGGCATCGGCAACGCTCGTGTAGGTAAATTTGCTGCGGTCGAGATTGCCGTGGAAGTCGTTCAGGGCGACCAGGTTCACTTCAATCGGGCCGCTGCGTGCAGCCTGTGGTGCGGCAGCGAAATGGCTGCAGCCGGACAGGGTCAGTATCAGGGCCGCAGTGGCGACCGGAGTGCGTAGGAAGTGAGCCATGGGATCAATATGTAAAAAGAGAAAGGTTAAACGATCTTGCCTATAAAAAAAACGGCTGGTGTCGCCACCAGCCGTTTTTTACTTGCCAAGCTACGAGGCCGCTACGAGATTAGAACTCGTACTTGACCGTGGCCTGGATCGCCCATTGGGACTCGCCTTTGTTTTGACGCACTTCATAGTTTTCCACTTTGTCGCGGACTTGGTAGATGTAACGGCCTTGAGCATCGAGACCTGCGAAGTCAACAAAGCTGCGTGCCTGACCGCCACCGGATTGGAAGCCGATTTCATTGATGCGGCCCCACTTGCGGTTGATCATGTTACCCACGTTGAAGAAGTCCATCGTGAACACGCCTTTGTTGCCTTTGAAGAAACCAGGCACTTCCTGGCTGATGCGCATGTCGAAGCTGTTGGTCCATGGTGCGAAGCTGCCATTACGGGAAACCACGCCACCAGCGGATTTTTTCAAATCCGGATTGCTGTTGACGAAAGCCCAGAAACGGTCTTCGTTCGCATGATTGGTGGCAGTGTCGTTACGGAAGACCACTTCACCCGAACCTGGTTTCGACGGGATGTACATCAAGTCGTTACCCTGCACGCCATCACCGTTCAAGTCATTGTTGACGGTCCAGCTGTACGGCTTGCCCTTGCGACCTTCATAGAACAGACCGAAAGTTGTTTTATAGGTGCCGAAGAAACGTTTTTGCCAGTTGATCATGGCATTGAAACGGTCTTTCACCAGATAGCTCGAGTTCGATGCCACTTCTTCATTCGGATTGAAGATACCGCGGGCATTGAAGTTCGAGTTCGAGACCGACGACGTCAGTGGCGACACTTCCGTTGCGTCCGTGTAGGTGTAGGCAACCGACCAGCCGAGGCCTTTGGTCATTGGCTGGCTCAGCGAGAGAGTAACCAGATTACCCTCGCCCTTGTCCGTTTTCTTGGCAACGAGCACGTTGTTGTAGGACGTATTTTTCAAGGCACGGGACACGGCGCCCGAGCAAACAGGACTGGCCGACGAGCTCAGCGAGCCGGTGGCAGTCCAGCAAGCCGTATTGTAAGCGTTAGCCGAATAGTACAGATTACGTCCATCCGCGCCCTTTGCCGTCGGCGTACCCAGGTTCAGGTGCTCGTAGTAAATCGCATCTTTGTTCTTGGTGCGCAGGTACTCGGCGCCGAAAACCAGACCCATCCATGGCAATTCGTGCTCGAATGCCAGGTTGGCTTTCCAGATCGATGGTTGGCGCAAGTTTGGTGCCAGGAAATCGACGTTGGCGGCAGCATCGCCCAGATTGGTTGGCTGCTTGTCAGGATCGGGAGTGAACAGGCCACCATTGACTGAGCAAGGCTTGAAGCTGCCGCCGCAACCGACGACACGGGTAGCCATGCCCGAGTTTGCAAATGGATTCGACATCCACACGGTCGCCGCCGCACCTTGGAACAGGCCGGCACCGCCACGAATTTGCGTCGGGCGAGCACTGTCAAACGTGTAGTTGAAGCCGACGCGCGGCTGTACCAATGTCTGGCCATCGATGGTCTGGGTATTGTCCAGGCCAAAACCGCCGGTTTGTGCTGTACCGCCCAAGCCAGTGCGGCCACCCGTGGCAATGCCTGCCACCATCGGCGCCGATGCGGCGGCATTAAGGGTAGGACGCTCGCCAATGGCGGCTTTGTCCATGCGCACGCCATACTGGAGAGTCAGGCGCTTGTTGACAGTCCAGACATCTTGCAGGAACAAGCCATAATTTTTCAGGCTGAAATCGGCAGCAGCGCCATCAATGCTAGCGCCCGCTACTGGAATCTGTACCTGATAAGAGCTGGGACGGCCGATACGGAAGTTTTCCAGGATGGCTTGCTGGATGATTTCCGGGGAGGAAGCCGTCGCGCCACCGCAGGTCACACTGCCGAACGAATACTTGTAGGTTGCCGAGCTGTTCGTGCAATTGAAGGTGTAGTTACCATTGATGTTTTGCGCAAACAGGTTATACACGTCGTTCTTGCTGTAATCGCCGCCGAATTTGACTTCATGGTCGCCCAAAGCCCAGTTCGCGCCCAGATAGGCATCCTTGGTCTTGGTCTTCAGCACATTCAGCTGACGGCTCATTTCCGTACCAAAGTTCAGGAAACGGTTATCGGTCGGTACGCCAGCCGGGCTACCGGCAGGATTGGCACCGCTAAATTGCAGACCGATTGCAGGCAGGCGCGAGTTGTTCGATGGCGTGCTGTCATAGTCGCGCGACGAAACCTTGAACTCGGTCGAGAAAGTCGGCGTCCAGTCTGCAAACCATTGGCCAACCACTGTTTCAATCTTTTTATTCTGGGTATACCAGTAGGAATTGAGCGACAGGCCATTCGACGACACGCCCGGGAACATCGGCTCGGATTGGTCTGTTTTCGAATAGCGGACCATGGCACGATGGTTATCGTTGATATTCCAGTCCAGTTTCAACAGGGTATCGTTCACCAGCAGCTGGGTACCCGCTGGTATCGCGTTGGTGCCGATATCGAGACCGTAGTTATTCTTGGCGATCGCCTGAGCAGCGGCAATCGCGGCATCGCTGATACCGACATTGGTCTTTCCACTGCCCAATGGGCCAAACGATGGCGCAGTGCGCGTGCTTTCCAGACGCTCTTTATTAGCGAAGAAGAACAGCTTGTCCTTGATCAGCGGGCCGCCTACGGTAACACCCTTGGTCGTTTCACGGAATGGCTCCGGGGCGCTATAGGTATCCGTGGTATTGTCATAACGGTCACCTGCCATCTTGTCGTTACGGAAAACGAAATAGGCGCTGCCTTTGAATTCGTTGGTACCCGATTTGGTCACGGCATTGATGTTGGCGCCCGTGTAACCTTTTTGCGTCACGTCATAGTTGGCGACGTTCACTTGCACGGACTGGATCGCTTCGATCGAGATCGGCTGCTTGGCAGTCGGGCTGCCGTTCGATTCCAGGCCGAAGGTATCGTTGACGGCTACGCCGTCGATGGTCATCGAGTTGTAGCGCGAGTTCTGACCGGCAACGGACAATTCGCCGCGCTCTTTGTCGGTTTGCGAAACACGCGGGTCGGAACGGGCGTAATCTTGCAGATTGCGCTGGATCGACGCCTGCATGGCCAACTCGCTGGCACCGATGTTGGTGCCCGCACCCATATTGCTGCGGTTAAAGATCTGTGCGCGTGCGCCCGTGCCGGTGACGTTCACGGTTTGCATCTGGGCGCCCAGGGTGGCGTCCACGTTGGCCGTTTCCGCCAGCTGTACGTACACGCCTTCGCGTTTTTCCACTTCACCATTCTTGGTAATGGTAATGGTGTATGGACCGCCGGCGCGCAAGCCGCGCGCGACGTAACGGCCTTCCGCATCGGTCGTCACATTGCTGACGGAACCCGATTCGGTATGCACGATGGTAACGGTGGCACCAGCTGCCGGCTTGCCGTCATTGGCCGAGATACGGCCGCCGATGGAAGACGTAGTGTTCTGTGCGAACGATGGTGCCGCCGCCAGTGCAATAGACAGGCTTAACGCGATTTGCGTTAGCCGAAGTCGCTTGTGATTGATCATCTTTAACCCCAGAAAAGACTATTATTTTTGAAAATCCTGGATTGCCCTGCCGTCCGGCTACGCCGCACAGCAACACAAACACAACATTTCCTCTTTACGATGCTGCAACTGTTACGCCGGCGGGACTGGCTGCGGTCCTGACAAGACCATCACAAAACGCCGCTCCACACATCACAGCTTTTTCTATTCAGACAATAACGGCGGAAAAAACTGCGACCGATCCGTACGACCCAGGGCGCTAGCTCCTGTGTCATTCACCCGACATGCTGCCCCGGCTAACATGGCAAGCCGCGAGTGTAATTGTTAAATATTTCAAGACTGTGACACGGCGGCAAAATGCAGAGGAATGTCGTCATTTAGTTGCGCGACTGCTTGTTTCACTCTGCATCTCACCTTTATTTACTGCAAATACCCATCTTCATACGCTATCAGCCATATGAATTGTGACTTTTTAATATCACATTCATCCCACTATGCATCATCAAAAAATGGATGACAAATACGTTTTTTTTTACATATTTATATGTTTTAAGTATAAATAGCATGGAGTAACTAGCTGGATTGATATCGTGCTGACAGCGTCCGGGCTTATGGCGCGAGATTATAAATGAGCAATATGTACTTGAAATTGATTCATCCATGAAATTGGACAAAGTCGTGCATCTGCCGTTAATTGTGTCGCATGGCCGCCACAAAATTAACAAAATAACAGCATGGGGATTGGGGAGAGGGAATGGAAAACGGCCGGAAGATCCGGCCGTTTTGAGAGTATCAGTCGCGAACGTCGCGCAACTTACGGTTTGATGCGCTTGTTCCCCTGCTCGGCGGCGGCAATCTGCGCTTCAAAACGGGCGAAACGGGCATCGAGTGCTTTCAGCAAACGTTGCTTATCCGCTTCGGCCAAAAACGAATAACGCAGGCTGTTGTACGACAATTTCTTGATTTCCGCATAATCGGTCTTGTACTGGCTGGCAAACAGCACGTATTCGTTCGACAAGGTATTGCGCGACACGCCAGCATCGTCGGTGGAGATCACGAACGGCACGCCATACTTGCGGTACAGGGTAATCGGATGGGCCTGGCCCTTGATACCGAGGATGTAATCATTGCTGGTCAGATTTACTTCCACGGGAATATTACGTTCGCGCATCTTTTGCATGGTCGCCAGCGCATTGTTTTCGTACGCGATATCCATGCCATGGCCAATCCGGTTGGCGCCAGCCACGTCGACGGCTTCGGCGATATGGAAAGCCATGCCTTCGGGCGGCACCATGCCCAGCGCCAGCTCACCGGCGTGCAGGGCGATCTTGACGTTCGGATATTTCGTCTTGAGAAACTTGAACATTTCCATGTGCAGGCTGTAGTCGCGCATCGACACATTCACGCTTTCCTGGCCCACGATATTCACGCCCACCAGCAGCGGATTCAGGCTGGCGGCCTTGAACGCCGCCACCATGGACGAAAACACTTGCGACGGCGACAGGAAGCGCAGCACATAGGCCTGGTAGCGCATGGTGAAGTGCGCATCGTCGATGCCGGCGCTGCTGGCGTTCACGTTATCGTTGTAGGCGGTGATGCTTTTCTGGAAGCTGGCGTCCTGCTCCAGGCTGGCTGTCCACTTGGCCAGCACGGCTTGCAAGGCGGCCGGCGGCAAGCCTGGTGCCAGCACCTGCTGGTCGAACTGCGCGTTCTGCACGAACGGCGACAACTCGAAGATGGTTTCGATGTAGCTGAGGTTTTCCGCGATGGCGCGCTGCTTCAGGGTTTTCAGGCCATCAGCCGTATTCGTCGAGGCGACGGGGCCGAAGTAGCCAAACGTATCAAAGAAAGTACGATCGGGTGGCGTCTGGATGGCGCCGTGGTTGTAGAAATCCTTGGTCGACCAGCGCTGCAGCAATTCCGCGTACAGGCCCGCGTCGGCAAACACTTCCGTGGACGACAGGCAGCTGCGCTGGCCGGCCGGTTTGGCCCGTTCGGCTGCCACGACGTCCTTGCTGCTTTCGATGCGGTAGCTTGTCTTGTTGACGCAATAGTTTTCCTTGTCGACCCAGTCGAGGAATTGCTCGGCGTAAATGGCGCCCGAATAATGGTGATGCAGGTCGCCGCCCTTGGGCATCATGGAAAAGAACAGGCTCAACTCGGCTGTCTTGGGCTGCGCGCCCGACACCAACGCGGCAAAATGGCGCGCGGTGGCCGCTTCGTTGGAAGACGGGCTGGCGGCCTTGGCGGCATGCGCAGTTCCGGTCAGTGTCAGCGCGGCGGCAAGCGCCAGGCCAGTGAGTTTTATTTGCATTCGCATTCTCGCTCAGGAAAATTCGTGTTGAACAACGGGTAGGTCAGCCCTGCCGCACATGCACGCATTGTCCGCCCGAATAGGTGGCGGCCACGGCGCGGTCGTCACCGAGCAGCGCAAAGGCGAACAGCAATTCCTCCAGGCTCTGGCAGGCGGCCGTACGGCGCGCCAGCAGCGGCGTCGATTTTTTATCGAGCACGATGAAGTCCGCTTCCGTGCCCGCCGTGAAATTGCCCAGAATGCCGTCCAGCTGCATGGCGCGCGCGGCGCCCAGGGTCGCCAGGTAAAACATGCGCAAGGCGGGCAGGTAGCTGCCTTTCAAGCGTGCTACTTTATAGGCTTCGTTCATGGTTTGCAACATCGAGAACGAGGTGCCGCCGCCCACGTCCGTCGCCAGCGACAGCAGCACGCGCGCCGCGTCGGCCCGCTCGAAATCGAACAGGCCGCTGCCCAGGAACAGGTTTGATGTAGGACAAACGGCGGCCGCCGACGCCGTCTCGGCCATGCGCGCGCGGTCGCGCTCATCGAGCCAGACGCAATGGCCGAACATGGCGCGCGGACGCAGCATGCCGTACTGGTCATACACGTCGAGGTAGCTGCGCGCCTGCGGGTGCAGTTCGCGCACCCAGCGGCACTCATCCTCGTTTTCCGACACGTGCGTCTGCAAATAGGTATCCGGATAAGCGCGCGCCAGCTCGCCCGCCAGGTGCATCTGCTCGTTCGTCGACGTGGGCACGAAACGGGGCGTGATCGCATACAGCGAGCGGCCATGCTTGTGCCAGCGGCGTATCAGCTCTTCGCTTTCGCGCGCGCCCGACTCGGCCGTGTCGCGCAGGAATGCGGGACAATTGCGGTCCATCATGACCTTGCCCGCCACCATGCGCAGACCGCGCGCCTCGCTGGCGCCGAAGAAGGCATCGACCGATTGCGGATGCACGCTGCCATACACCATGGCCGTCGTGGTGCCGCAACGCAGCAGTTCATCGAGGAAAAACTCGGCGACATCGCGCGCATGCCCGGGATTCTCAAACGCGCGTTCGGTGGGAAACGTGTACGTCTCCAGCCACGGCAGCAAACCGGGCGCGGGCGAGGCGATCATTTCCGTCTGCGGAAAGTGCAAATGCGTGTCGATAAAACCGGGCACGATCAGCTTGCCCCGGTAATCGACGATGTCGCTGCCGGGCGGCAAAGTCGCCAGCAGCTGCGCGTAGTCGCCTGCCGCCACGACCTTGCCGTCGGCCACGATCAGCAAGCCATCGGCATGCCAGGCGTGCGCCTCTTCGGTGAAGGCGGGATCGGCGTGGAAGTGCAGCAAGCTGGCACGGTAAGCTTGCAATGTGGCAGGGACAATCGGCATGACTTCTTTCTATAAAGGATGAATGACCGCGCGCTGCTTGCGTCGCGGTGGCGCGCTGGCCGAGACCAGCCGCAGCGGTGCGGCCAGGGCCGCGCTGGCGGCTTGCTCCCACACCATCAACAATTGGCAGGCAACGGAGGCGGCGATCACGGCCGGCACCTTGCTGCGGATGCCGGGCATGCCGATCGGGCACACCATGGCGGCAATGCGCTCGTCCGGCACGCCGCGCGCCTGCAGGCGGTGCTCGAACTGCTTGCGTTTCGTTTGCGAACCGATCAAGCCGAACCAGCCCGCATCGTCGCGCTCCATGATGGCTTGCGTCAAGCGTTGATCCAGCGCATGGCTATGCGTCATGACGAGAAAACTGCCGCCCGGCGGCGCCATGGCGACAAATTCTTCGGGCATGTCGGTGGCGGCGATGCGCACATTATCTGGCAACCCCGCGGGCAACGCTGCGGAAAACATGTCTTCGCGTTCATCGACCCAGGTGATATTGCAGGGCAAGTGGGCCAGCGCGCGCACGATGGCGGCACCCACGTGGCCGGCGCCGAACAGGGTCAGATGGGCGCGCGGCGCCAGGCAGGGGTCGACCATCCAGCGCCGGCCGCTACCGTCTTGCGCCACATGCGTACCGCGTTCGCGCGAAAACGTGTCGGCCGCCTGCGCCGCCGTCCCGGCAATCAGGCTGCCAGCCGCATCGAACAGCACCGAGACGGGTTCGCCGTCGAGCGCCGTCACCCGCCAGCTGTCTTGCTGGCGCCGTTCGCGCAAGGTGTGCAGCACTGCCGCCAGCCGGGCGTCGACGGGTTCAAAGGCAAGATAGACGACGCCGCCGCAGCATTGTCCCAGGCTGGGACCGAGCGCAAAGCGCTCCAGCCGCGCATGCGTGTCTCCCGTCGCCAGCATGGTCTTGGCGATTTCCACGGCGCGCAATTCCAGGTGGCCGCCGCCGATGGTGTCGGCCTGGCCATCGAGGCTGACGCGCATCTTCGCGCCCGCCTCGCGCGGCCCGGAACCTTCGACCAGGGCGACCGTCACCAGCACGGATGCTTGCGTGTCATTTGCCGTTAGCCAGTCGCTCATCATCTGCTCCTAGGCACCGGCGCAAACCGCTTGCACGGCCATGACCGCCTTGAGGATTTCCTCGCTGGTAGCCGGCGCATTCAGTGGCGGCTGCACGGCATGATTTCCCACGCTGGAAATGGCGTCGCGGATGGCAAAGAACACGGAAAACGGCAACAACAGCGGCGGCTCGCCGACGGCCTTGGATCGGTGGATGCTGTCTTCCACATTGCGGTTCTGGAACAGTTTCACACGGAAATCTTCCGGGCAATCAGAGATGCCGGGAATCTTGTACGTCGATGGCGCATGCGTCATCAGCTTGCCCGCCGCATTCCACCACAGCTGTTCCGTCGTCAGCCAGCCCATGCCCTGGATAAACGCCCCTTCCACTTGACCCAGATCAATGGCGGGATTCAATGACTGGCCTGCGTCGTACAAGGCATCCGCGCGCAGCAACTTCCACTCGCCCGTCAGGGTGTCGACCACCACTTCGGCCACGGCCGCGCCATACGCGTAGTAGGAGAACGGATGGCCCGTCATCGTCTTCGCATCCCACGACAGGCCGGGCGTGGCATAGAAGCCGTCCGACCACAGTTGCACCCTGGCCAGATACGCCTTTTGCACCAGTTCGGCAAACGGCACCATATGGCCATTGACGTGGATATGGTTGTCGACGAAGCGCACACTGACAGCGTCGCCGCTGTACAGTTTGACCGCGTAATCGGCCAGGCGTTCACGGATCTGCCGCGCCGCATCCTGCGCCGCCTTGCCGTTCAGGTCGGCGCCGGTAGACGCTGCCGTGGCCGACGTGTTCGCCACCTTGCCGGTGTCGGTGGCCGTGGCGCGTACCTTGTCCAGGTCCAGGCCCAGCTCGTGCGCCACCACCTGCATGACCTTGGTATTGATGCCCTGCCCCATTTCCGTGCCGCCATGGTTGACCAGCACGGAGCCATCCACGTACACGTGCACGAGAGCGCCGGCCTGGTTCAGATGCGTGACGTTGAAGGCGATGCCAAATTTCAAGGGCGTGAACGCCAGGCCCTTCTTCAAGACAGGACTGGCCTCGTTAAAGACATCGATGGCGCGGCGCCGCGCCCGGTAATCGCTGCTGTCTTCCAGTTCGGCAACGAGTTCATGGATCACGTTGTCGACGATGGTCTGGCCATACGGCGTGACATTGCGCCCCTCGGCATCGTTGCGGCCATAGAAATTGAGCAGGCGGATATCGAGCGCGTCGCGTTGCAAATGGCGGGCGATCTCATCGATGACGTACTCGATGGCGATGGCGCCCTGCGGCCCGCCGAAGCCCCGGAAAGCCGTGTTCGACTGCGTATTCGTCTTGCCGCAGGCGGCGCGGATATCCACGTCGGACAAATAGTAGGTGTTGTCGAAGTGGCAGACGGCGCGCGTGGCGACGGGACCGGACAAGTCGGCCGAATACCCTGCGCGCGTGGTCATGTCAACCCTGGCGGCAAGGATTTTACCGTCGTCGTCGTAGCCCACTTCGTATTCATAGTAAAAACAGTGGCGCTTGCCCGTCACCAGCATATCGTCGTCGCGGTCGGCGCGCAGTTTGACGGGACGCTTGAGTTTAGCCGCCGCAATCGATGCCGCCGCCGCCCACAGGGCCGACTGCGATTCCTTGCCGCCGAAACCGCCGCCCATGCGCCGGCATTCGACGGTAATGTTGTGCGAATGCACGCCCAGCGCATGCGCCACCACGTGCTGCATCTCGCTCGGATGCTGGGTGGAACACAGCACCAGCATGCCTTGCGCTTCCTTCGGGATGGCGTAGGAAATCTGTCCTTCCAGATAAAACTGTTCCTGACCGCCCACATACAGCTGGCCCTTGACCACATGCGGCGCCTTCTCGAATGCGGCCTGGTAGTTGCCGCGCGTCAGCTGCATGGGCGGCAGCACATACGATTGCGCCGCCTTGGCCGCCTGCGGCGTCATGATCGCGGGCAACTCGTCATACGACACTTGCGCCAGGCGGGCGGCGCGGCGCGCATGGTCGTGCGTATCGGCCACAACAATAAAGATGGGCTGACCTACATATTGCACCAGATCAAAAGCCAGGATGGGGTCGTCGTGGATAATGGGACCGCAATCATTGGTGCCGGGAATGTCTTGCGCCGTGTAGACGGCGACGACACCGGCAGCGGCGCGCACGGCCGATAAATCCATGGCCGTGATGCGTGCGTGCGGCTTTTGCGACAAGCCCAGCGCCGCATGCAAGGTGCCTAGCAATTCGGCGATATCGTCCGTGTAGGTGGCCTGCCCCAGCACATGCAGTTGCGCCGATTCATGGGGGCTGGGCTTGCCCACGGCGCTCCAGGCGGCCGCTTGCAGTTCGGGCGTGGCAGGATGGTTCATGCGGCTCCTTTCAGGCGCGGCAAGCGTAGGCGTTAAGGGCCGCAGGGGGCAATGGCGCACCGGGACGGGTTTCCAGCCAGAAGCGGCGCAACAGGTTTTGCGCCGTCGTCATGCGGTAGGTGTTCGACGCGCGCATGTCGGACAGGGGCGCGTAATCGTCGGCCAGCAAGCGCATGGCGATGAGCAGATTGTCTTCCGTCCACGCCTGTCCACGCAGAAACGCTTCCGTCTGCGCGGCCCGCTGCGGCGTGGCCGCCATGCCGCCGAAGGCGATGCGTGCGTCAACAATGCGCTCGCCATCGAGTTCAAAGGCAAACGCGGCGCACACGGCCGAGATATCCTGGTCAAAGCGTTTCGCCAGTTTATACGTACGGAAATGCACCTCGGCACGCGGCAAGGGCACGCGCACGGCTTCGACGAATTCGCCGGGCTGCAAGTCTTTCTTTTGATAGCCAAGATAAAAATTTTCCAGCGGCATGATTCGCTGGCCGGCAGGGCCGCGCAGCACGATATCGCTGCCCAGCGCAATCAGCCACGGCATCGAGTCGCCGATGGGCGAACCGTTGGCGACATTGCCGCCCAGGGTACCCGCGTTGCGGATCGGCAAGGAAGCGAAGCGCTGCCACAGTTCCGACAATTCGTCCGGATAATGCCGGCACAGCGCCGCGTAGGCATCGTTGAGGCTGGCGCCGGCGCCAATGTGCAGCTTGCCGTCAACGATGCCGATGGTTTTCAGCGCGGCCACGTTGCCCAGATAAATGATATCGCCCAGGTCGCGCAGCTGCTTGGTGACCCACAGGCCAATATCGGTGGAGCCGGCCAGCAGGCAGGCCTGTGGCTTTGCTGAGCGCAGCGCCACCAGTTCCTCGATGTTGCGCGGCGCGTGGAAATGCTGGCCGCCATGTTCATACGTGGTGGCGCTGCCGCGCTGCAGCGCCTGCAATTGCTGCGCCAGGGCATCGCGGTCAAACGTGACATGCGGCAATTCGCCCATGCGCCTGGCCGCGTCGATGATGGGCCGGTAACCGGTGCAGCGGCACAGATTGCCCGACAGCGTATCGTCGATTTCGCAGCGCGTGGGCGTGGCGCCGTTTTTCTCCAGATACATGCCCCACAGCGACATGACGAAGCCGGGCGTGCAAAAACCGCACTGGGAACCGTGGCATTCGACCATCGCCTGCTGCACCGGATGCAGGGCGCCATCGGGCTGCTGCAAGTCTTCCACGGAAAACAGGGCCTTGCCATCGAGCGTGGGCGTGAGCTGGATGCAGGCGTTGACGGCCTTCATCTCGACTTGGCCGTCCATCAGGCTGCCGATGACCACCGTGCAGGCGCCGCAGTCGCCCTCGGCGCAACCTTCTTTGGTGCCCGTGCAATGCAAATCCTCGCGCAGGTGCTGCAACACAGTCTGCGTAGGGGCGGCATTGCGTACTTCCTGTACGGCACCACGGTAGTAAAAGCGGATCGGTTCTGACATGCTGGCCTCGGTATAGTCCCAGTATAGGAGATTAACACCGGCATATGGGACAACTATATGCAAAGACTGATTTTACTTATCATCCAATATCAATATCTCTCAGGCACTCTCAGGCAATGCAGGGATGCGTCGCATGCCAGTGTTCGGCAATATCGATGCGGCGCGTGATCCACACTTGCTCATGGCCCTGCACATAGTCGAGGAAGCGCGCCAGTGCCGCCGCCCTGCCCGGGCGCCCCACCAGGCGGCAATGCAGGCCGATGGACAGCATCTTCGGCTGGTTCAAGCCGTTCGGATCGCCTTCCGCGTACAGCACGTCGAAGGCATCCTTCAAGTAATCGAAAAACTGCGTGCCCGAATTAAAGCCCTGCATGGCGGCAAAGCGCATGTCATTCGTATCCAGGGTGTAAGGCACGATCAGCTGCGGCTGCATGGCCGGCATGCCGGCCGCGTCCGTGTACGCCACCTTTTCCCAGAATGGCAGGTCATCTCCGTAATAATCGGCGTCGTAGCGGAAGCCGCCATGCTCGACCACCAGTCTGCGCGTATTCGGCGAATCGCGCCCCGTGTACCAGCCTTGCGGGGCGGAACCCGTCAATTCGCGGATGATCTGCACGGCTACGCGCATGTGTTCGCGCTCCGTCGCTTCGTCCATGTTTTGATAGGAAATCCAGCGCAAGCCATGGCAGGCGATTTCATGCCCCAGTTCCTGGAACGCGGCCACCGCTTCCGGATTGCGCTTCAGGGCCATCGAGACGCCGAATACGGTCAGCGGCAAACGCCGCTCCTCGAACATGCGCAGCAAACGCCATAATCCGGCACGCGAGCCGTATTCGTAGATCGACTCCATGCTCAGGTGGCGCGCGGGAAAAGCGGCCGCACCGATCATTTCCGACAAAAACGTTTCCGAGGCGGCATCGCCATGCAGCACGCTGTTTTCCGCCCCTTCCTCGTAATTGAGGACGAATTGCAGGGCGATGCGGGCCTGGCCCGGCCATTGCGGATGCGGTGGCGTGCGGCCGTAACCGATCAAGTCGCGCGGATAATTTTCATAAGTGCTCATGCGGTGGCTCGCCTATAGGAGACAATGTTGGTTATACGCCCAATCATATAGCCAGCCGCTGACGCAGGTATATGATTTGCACGATAAGCACATTCACTCACCCTATATACAGGATAGCAAATGGGAAAACTCAGCACGCATGTACTCGATATCGCCCACGGCCGGCCGGGAGCCGGCGTCAAGGTGGCCCTGTTTTCGGTCGCGCCGGAAGGAAAAGTGTTGTTGAAGATGGATATGACCAATAGTGATGGGCGCTGCAGCTCTCCCTTGCTGGAAGGCGACAGCATGAAAGCGGGCCAGTATGAGTTGGTGTTCAATGCAGGCGACTATTTTGCCGCCCAAGGCGTGGAACTGCCCTCGCCCCGCTTCATCGATCTGGTGACGCTGTCCTTCGGCATTGCGCATACGGATGAGAACTACCACGTGCCGCTGGTGGTATCGCCGTGGTCGTATTCGACTTATCGCGGGAGTTAAGCGACGTTCAATGACAAAGGCAGCGCGCAGCGCTGCCTTTTTTTCGTCTGCTGAACAGCCGGTCAGACCCGCCATGCCGCAAACTCAGAGGCTGGCGCTGTCGCCCATGGGGGTCTGACCCCAGCCTTCGCTTGGGGCTAACGTTAAAAGCAGCGGACGTAAAAAAACCCCCACCGGATCACCGATGGGGGTTTTTTCGAATAACAAGCCTGACGATAACCTACTTTCACA